>JAFYBJ010000004.1 GCA_017540265.1 Lachnospiraceae bacterium | reverse complement strand
TGTCAGGGATCATAGAGACTGATCCGTATTACAGCAATGTAGAAAAGAACGCGCATGACATGATGGCAGTCTATGGCGGCCTGCGGGGATATAAGATAAATGAGGCAGATTATAAATCAGAAGGAGGTGGTATCGATATGTGCAAGGCATGGGATGACTGGAGAGAAGATGGCAGAAAAGAAGGCAGAGAAGCTGAACGTATAAATACCGAACGCGAGCGCCGCAGGGCGGAAAAGGCGGAGGCGGAAACTCAAAAAGCGGAGGAAAAGGTAAAAAAGGCGGAAGCTGAAATAAAAAGGCTGATGGATAGGATCACACAGCTGGAGGCGGCAGGGATGTGATCATGATGCGTATTTATTAGGAAACGCAAAGCGAATATGAGTAACCTGTTGTCATTCTGCGTGAATCTGGTGTCATTCTGAGCGAAGCGAAGAATCCTTAATACTTCGGGGCTGTTTTATTGTCATAAGACAGTAAGAACCGCCCTTGTATTAATAAGATCACTTCGTTCAGAATGACAGGGGGCTAAAGAAGGATCCTTCGCTGCGCTCAGGATGACTTTATGTATCAATTTTATCTTTTGTTCACGATAATTCATTCATCAGGATTTCCACGTTAAGGCACGTTAAGCAAATATTCCCTCAGCAATGATCATGAAAGGGTGATGTTTCATTGATTATTTTTAATACTTGTGATAAATTGTTGCGTGTTTTCAAAATGATGAATGATAATTTTGAGTACAGAGATGATTGTTATGAGTTAGAGGGGAGATTGATAGAATGAAAGCGACTGATAATAGAATAAAAAACATAAACATAAGGGAGGCTTCTGGCTTGATACCCACCATCATGCCAGAAGCCTCGAAGATAGCTTATATTATCAGTAATTTTGGTGCTTTTGCGTCAATTGAATATGGACATGCGGTTTTTGTCGCAGAATGCACGAAATCGAATGAAGTGTATCGTTTAAAATATAAATACAATGTTTTAGATTACTATGATTATTCTCCTGAAGCTGTACCGGGGCTTTATAAACTCAATCGTTACGGTTGCGCTAAAAAATATTTAACAACGGGTTACGATGAGGGGAGTGCTTCGTTCACGGTAGACGGTGAAATTACATTTACGGACTCTACGGAGAATGATTAAGATGTTTATACAACGAATAACCGGTAAAAAATTATCTTTAAATCTGTGCATTATTATAGGAATCCTCGTTTTTTATATGATATGTATGTGCTTTAGAGATTACTTTTCAGGAACTGTTTCGATTGTGTTGCTTTTTGCACTTAACATATTACGTATAGTATTCATGATATGTGTGGTTAAGCTGATAGTGGATGCAATAAAGAAAGTTAATGAGCTAGATAATAGAAAGATAGCAGTTCTTGCAACCGCATTGGTATATACTGTATGCACGGCTTTATTTATAGGAATCTGGGGGATTTTTCACAATTTTTGGAATTTTAGACAGGATTTTGGCAGACAGATTCTGAGAACATCGATCCCTGTTTTTCTTACCTGGATAGTTTTATGTATAATTGTTGCACTTCGGGTAACGAAAATGCTGAATGGGAAACCAAGAAGAGTTGGGATATGGCTGGGAGTTCCATTTATATTTGCAATTATCTTTATGGTATATTTACTTACCATGAATAGCATACTCCATTTTGTTTACTATCTTGAGGCCTCAGAGGATTACCAAAATGCGCATAGTTTAATTGATTCAATTTATAAAACATGGGAGGAAAAACCTGAATCCTACTGGGTGGAAAATGGGGACGAGCGTGTCATGACGGAAGAAGGATGCAGCTTCTTTGATATCGACGATACTGAATTTTTAAAATCGGTATTCAGTAATTCAGCATATGAAAATGAGGCTGATTTTTGGAAACATATTAATGATAAAAATTTAATGATAAATGTTCATTATAATTACAAACGTAATGGATTTGCGGCGGTAGCCTCTCTTCCTGACTGGGACAGGGTAAACAGGACAAGTGAAAATATTCTTTTGTCTGTTTTTACTTGTGGGCTTTGGAATGGCTATGATTGAATTGAAATCTCTTTTGTGCTATATTTACAAGCTGTGTTTTTGTGCGCAGGAAAAGAGACAGAGGTATTAAGAAATGAAGGAAAAAAGAGAAGACATACGTAATGTGGCGATAATCGCCCATGTAGACCATGGCAAGACCACTCTTGTTGATGAGCTGCTCAAGCAGAGTGGCGTTTTCCGTGAAAACCAGGTGGTGGCGGAGCGCGTGATGGACTCCGGCGATATTGAAAGGGAGAGAGGTATCACCATTCTTTCTAAAAATACTGCCATACACTATAAGGATACAAAGATAAATATAATAGACACCCCGGGGCACGCGGATTTCGGCGGTGAGGTGGAACGCGTGCTCAAGATGGTAAACGGCGTGATACTGGTGGTGGATGCCTTTGAGGGACCCATGCCCCAGACCCGATTTGTGCTTGGAAAGGCCATGGATCTCGGGCTTTCCGTTATAGTATGCGTAAATAAGATAGACCGCCCGGAGGCCAGACCTAAGGAAGTGGTGGATGAGGTTCTGGAACTTCTTATAGATCTTGATGCAAATGATGACCAGCTTGAGTGTCCTTTTATCTTTGCATCGGCAAAGGCGGGCTTTGCGTCTGAAGATCCGGATAAGCAGGGTACGGATATGGAGCCTCTCTTTAAGAAGATAGTGGAATATATACCTGCACCTGAGGGTGATCCTGAGGCAGGCACGCAGGTGCTCATCTCCACCATCGATTACAATGAATATGTGGGTCGCATAGGCGTGGGCAAGGTGGATAACGGCTCCGTAAAGGTAAACCAGGAAGCTGTGATAGTAAATCATCATGATCCCGATAAAGTAAAAAAAGTAAAGATCAGCAAGCTCTATGAATTCGAAGGGCTTGATAAGGCTGAGGTTAAGGAAGCCGGGATAGGCTCCATAGTGGCCATATCCGGAATAGCGGATCTTCATATCGGAGATACCATCTGCTCTCCGGAGGATGTAAAGGCGATTCCCTTCCAGAAGATATCCGAGCCTACCATAGCCATGACCTTCCTTGTAAATGATTCTCCCTTCGCGGGAACGGAGGGAAAGTTCGTTACAAGCCGTCATATAAGGGAAAGGCTTTTCAGGGAGCTTAATACTGATGTGTCACTGCGTGTGGAAGAAACGGATTCCACTGATGCCTTCAAGGTATCGGGAAGAGGCGAACTCCATCTTTCGGTTCTTATAGAGAATATGCGCAGGGAAGGCTATGAATTTGCAGTTTCCAAGGCTGAAGTCCTTTATCATACGGATGAGGACGGGAAGAGGCTTGAACCCATGGAAAAGGCATATATAGACGTGCCCGAGGAATTCTCCGGAGCTATCATAGAAAAGCTTTCCAAGAGAAAGGGCGAGCTTCTTAATATGGGAACCATAAACGGAGGCTATACAAGGCTTGAATTCTCCATTCCTTCAAGAGGCCTTATAGGCTACCGAGGAGAATTCATGACGGATACCAAGGGTAACGGCATATTAAACACTATCTTTGACGGCTATGCACCTTATAAAGGAGAGATAGCATACAGGGCTCAGGGTTCGCTCATAGCCTTTGAAACAGGCGAAGCGGTGACTTACGGTCTTTTCAATGCACAGGGCAGGGGACAGCTCTTTATCGGAGCAGGTGAGAAGGTTTATTCAGGCATGGTCATCGGCGAGAATCCGAAATCGGAGGATATAGAGGTGAATGTCTGCAAAAAGAAGCAGCTCACAAATACCCGTTCTTCCGGCTCCGATGATGCATTAAAGCTTACGCCGCCCAAGATCCTTTCACTTGAGCAGGCTCTTGAATTCATAGGTACAGACGAGCTCCTTGAGGTGACTCCCGAGCATCTCCGTATCAGGAAGAAGATATTAGATCCCTTAAAGAGAAAACGTGCGGCAATATCTGCAGCGGCAAAGGGATAACTTGAAAAAATACCTGTACTAAATTATACTATAGGTTAATTTTAAATCCCAACCATAAGAGGAGGCAGCATATGTCAGTATTTGCAGGTGCGGGTGTGGCTATAGTCACCCCTTTCAAAAGTGATGAATCTGTTGATTATGAAGGCTTTGCAAAGAACATAGAATATCAGATAGCAAACGGCACCGACGCCATCGTGGTATGCGGTACCACCGGCGAGGCAGCTACCATGACTGAAGATGAGCATCTTGAGGTCATCAGGTATTGCATAGATGTGGTTAAGCACCGCGTTCCCGTCATCGCAGGTACCGGCTCCAATTGCACGGCTACGGCTGTATATCTTACAAAAGAGGCGGCAAAGGCAGGAGCAGAGGCGGCGCTGGTAGTGACGCCTTATTATAACAAGGCTACGCAGAAGGGACTTAAGAAGCACTTCGAGACAGTGGCGGCTTCCGTGGATATTCCTCTTATACTTTATAACATTCCCGGACGTACCGGCGGCGTGAACATACTTCCTGAGACCATGGTGGCCCTTGCAAAGGAAACAAAGAATATAGTGGGAGTGAAGGATGCAACAGGCAATTTCTCCCAGCTTGTAAAGATGATGAGCTTAGCTGAGGGCTGCCTTGATGTATATTCAGGAAATGACGATCAGGTGGTGCCGTTGCTCTCACTTGGCGGAAAAGGCGTGATCTCGGTGCTTTCAAATGTGGCGCCGAAACAAACGCATGATATGTGTCAGAAATTCTTTGACGGAGATGTGGACGGAGCAAGAGATATACAGCTTAAGGCTCTTCCTCTTATAAATGCCCTCTTCTCAGAGGTTAATCCCATACCCGTAAAGAAGGCCATGGCTCTTCAGGGACAGCCTGCGGGACCTTTGCGTATGCCTCTTACGGAAATGGAGCCCGAGCATGCGGCGGTTCTTGAAGAAGAAATGAAGAAATTCGGCATACTGTAAGGAGGCATAAGCATAATGGTTAGAGCTATAATGCATGGCTGCAACGGCCATATGGGACAGACGATCACCTCGATCGTAAAGGACGATCCGGATATAGAGATTGTTGCGGGAATCGATCCCTTTGACGGGATTAAAAATGATTATCCTGTATTTGCTTCCATTAAGGAATGCGATGTGGATGCTGATGTGATCATCGATTTCGCATCGGCAAAGGCAACGGATGCGCTCCTGGATTATTGTGAGGAAAAGGGCATGGCGGTTGTTCTTTGTACCACCGGTCTTTCAGAAGAACAGGTAAAGAGGGCAAAGGAAGTTACAACGAAAAAGGCTGCTGTGCTCAAGAGCGCAAATATGAGCCTTGGTATAAATGTGCTGATGAAACTCCTTAAGGAAGCAGCAGCGACCTTTGATCCCGCAGGTTTTGATATAGAGATAGTGGAAAAGCATCACAATCAGAAGGTGGATGCTCCCTCCGGAACGGCTCTTGCCCTTGCTGATGCAATAAATGAAGAGATGGGCGGAAAATTTGAATATGTTTTTGACCGTTCGGACAGAAGGCAGAAGAGGGACAGGAAAGAACTGGGGATATCAGCTGTCAGAGGAGGCAACATCCCCGGAGATCATGACGTGATCTTTGCAGGCGGGGATGAGGTGATAACCTTCAGCCACAGGGCTTATTCAAAGGCGGTATTTGCAAAGGGCGCCATACAGGCTGCCAAATTTTTAAAGGGTAAGACTGCCGGGCTTTATGATATGAGCGACGTGATAGGATAAGGATATGCGTTTCAGACCATGCATCGATATACATGATGGTAAGGTAAAACAGATAATCGGCGGGAGCCTTGACGATGAAAAGGGCGCAAGCGAAAATTTCATCGCAGGGGCTCCTGCTTCTTTTTATGCTTCATTATATGCAAAAAAAAATCTGGGCGGCGGTCATGTGATAATGCTTAATAAAGCCGGCACTCCGGAATATGAGGCGTCAAAAGTGCAGGCACTTAATGCCCTGGGTGCCTTTAGGGGAGGTATGAGCATAGGCGGCGGGATAAATGACTTAAATGCAGAGGAATTCCTGGATGCCGGCGCATATGCCGTTATAGTTACCTCTTTTGTCTTTAAAGACGGAAGGCTTGATGAAAAAAATCTTCTAAAGATAAAGAACGCCGTAGGGAGTAAACACCTGATACTGGATCTAAGCTGCAGGAGAGGGGCAAACGGAAAGCTTTATGTTGTAACGGACCGTTGGCAGCGTTTTACGGAGCTTGAACTTACCAAAGATCTGCTTAAGTCATTGCAGCCCAATGTATGTGAATATCTTATACATGCAGCCGATGTGGAAGGAAAGAAGGCGGGCATCGATACGGATGTGTTAAACGTACTTGCGTCTTACATGCGTGAAGGTGATTCTGTGCCGGTTACCTATGCGGGAGGTGTTCATACATATGAGGACCTTGATACGATAAGGGGCGCCGGAGCGGGTCTTATAGATGCAACTGTCGGGTCTGCCCTGGATCTGTTTGGCGGGGAGCTTAAGATGGATGCCATAACCGCCATGCTTGAAAAAAATATGCCGGTGCCCGTAGGACGGGTGTAAATGATCTTTAATTCTGTTAAATTCTTTGTTTTTTTTATCACAGTCCTGCTTATTTTTTTTCTGATACCGAAGAAAGCAAGGCTTTACTGGCTTTTGGCTGCAAGCTATTATTTTTACATGTCCTGGAATCCCAAATATGCCCTGCTGATCCTTTTTTCCACGCTTGCGACTTTTACCGGGGCGGTCTTTATAGACCGGTCTGAGGGAAATATAAAGAAAAGAAAGGCAGTGCTGGGCTCCGTCATATTTGTTAATCTTCTGATACTTGGGATCTTTAAATATCTGGGCTTCCTTACGGATACCGTAAACAGTTTCCTTAAATTTTTCGGATTATCCGCATCGCTTGGAAAGCTTAATATACTGCTTCCTGTGGGCATATCTTTTTATGTTTTTCAGGCTTTGGGGTATATCATAGATGTTTACAGGGGCGATATAAAAGCGGAGAAGAATATCTTCAGATACGCGCTTTTCGTATCCTTCTTTCCGCAGCTGGTTGCCGGCCCCATAGAACGCAGCGGGAATCTCTTAAGTCAGATACGTGAGCTTCCGGAAAAGAAACTATTTGATCTTAAACGCATGACCTCAGGCTGTATCCTCATGATTTACGGTTTTTTCTTAAAAATGGTGATAGCCGACAGGGCGGCGCTCCTTGTAAATCCGGTGTTTGAAAACTGCAGGGGATACGGTGCCGTGGAGCTTATCATTGCTGCCGTGTCTTTTTCGATTCAGATATATTGTGATTTTGCGGGATACTCGTTTATAGCCTGCGGCTCCGCAAAGATAATGGGTTTTTCTCTTATGGAGAATTTTAAGGCGCCGTACCTTGCCGTGAGCATACAGGATTTTTGGCGCAGATGGCATATTTCTTTAAGTACATGGTTCAGGGATTACCTGTACATTCCCCTTGGAGGAAACAGGGAGGGGAAGTTTAAAAAATACAGAAATCTTATGATCACATTTTTAGTAAGCGGACTGTGGCACGGGGCAGCCTGGACCTTTGTGATCTGGGGAGGCCTTCACGGACTTATGCAGGTTGCGGGAGGCATCACAAAAAAATTCAGGGAGACTGTCATCAAAAAGATGGGAGCGGATACCTCCTGCTTCAGTTTCAGATTTTTAAGGGTAATGATAACCTTTATCTTTACCTGTGCTGCGTGGGTGTTCTTCAGGGCTTCTTCTGCGGGAGATGCGTTTTATTTTTTCAGGCAGATATTTTTAAGACCGGATATATGGAATCTTACAAACGGCGGGATGCTTGAGCTGGGGCTTGAGAGATTTGAGCTTAATATCTTTATCATTGCGCTTTTTGTGCTCTTTGCCTTTGATATCATCAGGGAAAAGCTTGATCTTACGATAGATAAGTGGCTTATGAAGCAGAATCTGTGGTTCAGATGGGTAGTGATGATCGGGCTTATACTGTTTATTTTTGTATTCGGGGAATACGGATCTTCCTTTGATCCGCAGCAGTTTATGTATTTCCAGTTCTAGAAAGGCACATGATATGAAGAAGAGTATTATAAAAACCATCGCCTTTCTGCTTATACTCTTTACATCTCTTTATTTTACGGATTCCGCCTTAAGGCTTAAGAGCAGCGACGGCATATACAGCCTTACCAAATTCTATGAACAGGATGTGAACAGCATAGACGTGCTGATACTTGGAAGCAGCCACGCCTTCGAGAATTTCAATACAGGAGTTTTGTGGGAAGAGCAGGGGATAGCTTCCTATGTGCTGGGAGGTTCCTGGCAGCCTGTCTGGAATACTTATTATTACCTTAAGGAAGCTCTTAAGACGCAAAAACCGAAGCTTATCATACTCGAGGCTTTCAGGCTCTGTGAAGAAGGAGAATATGCTGATCAGACAGTGACCCTTAAGAACACCATGGGGATAAGGGATATAAGAGGCAGGATGGAAGCAATAAAATGCAGCGCGCCAGAAGGCGAAAGGCTTAAATATGTGCTGGCATATACAAATTACCATACCAGATACAGAAATTTAAGCAGGGCGGATTTTCTGGAGTATAAAGGAGATCTGCAATACAGATCATGGAAGGGATTCAGCAGCAATCTGGATACGGAAGCCTTTAGGGATCCGGATGTCGTAAACGATGACAGAAAGGCGCTTGGGGAAAAATCCGAAAAGTATTATCGCATGATCCTTGAACTTGCAAAAGAAGAGGGAATACCGGTACTGGTGGCAGTGGCACCCTACGCCGGTATGGGTAAGGGAGAGTATTCAAAATTCAACACTGCAGCCGATATTGCAGAGGAATACGGCGTAAGCTTTTTAAACGGCGGCGCGCTTGTATCGGATATGGGCATAGACTGGGAAAGTGATGCGGGAGATGATTCCCATCTTAATTTCAGGGGCAATGTCAAATTTACCTCATATATCGGGAATTATATAAAAACTCATTATGATATCCTGGACAGAAGGGGTGATGACAGGTATCTGTCCTGGGATGAAAATGCGCTTTATATAAAATGCAGGATGCATGACAGGATACTATCGGAGGAAGTGGATAAGACAGCGTTTTTTGAAAGCCTGCAAACCGGTTCTTATGTGACGTATCTTATAGCAGGCGGAAATACCGATGAAATGGATGAGGATACCGTAACCTGCTTAAATGATGCAGGCATCCTTCCAAATGCGGAAGGCATATGGATACGCGGTACGGATGGGGTTACAAAGTGTGTTGAAAAAGGAAAAAAAATCTTTTTTTCGGATTCCGTAAATGACATAAGCGCTATCTGGAATGATGACGGAGCGCAGGTGTATTTTGGCAGGGAAGGAATGCGTATTGACGGGGCGGATATGACGGTCATGGTTTATGATACGGTGACCGGACGTATAGCTGCACACATGGGATTTGCTTTTCAGGGAACTGATAACATGTGGATGGAAGACGAGTAGAAGGACAGACGCCTGTCTTGTCTTCCCGGGGGCTTGCTATATAGCCTTCTGTGGCTTAAAATACATAGATATGGGCACAGCAGTGTCTGTGTTATACATTATATAGTTACAGGAAAGATAAGATATGAAGAAGTGGAACAGTGAGAATGAAGCCAGGGAAGAGATAAAGAGCCTTGTGGCTTCGTATTATGAGCAGTTTAAGAAAAATGACAGGCCCTTTGTCCCCGGAGACCGCATAAATTATGCCTCCAGGGTGTTTGATGAAAAGGAAATGATGAGCCTTACGGATGCAGCCCTTGATTTCTGGCTGACAACGGGGCGCTTTTCAGATGAATTCGAGAAAGCGTTTGCAGAGTGGATAGGCGTAAAGCATGTTCATCTAGTAAACAGCGGCTCCTCCGCAAATCTGCTTGCTTTTACGGTGCTTACCGCTCCCGAGCTGGGAGACCGCAGGATAAAGCGCGGCGATGAGGTGATAACCGTGGCCTGCGGCTTTCCTACCACCATAAATCCTATAATTCAGTACGGCGCTGTGCCTGTCTTTGTGGATGTGACAGTACCCCAGTACAATATTGATGTAACAAAGCTTGAAGGCGCATATAAAGAGGGAAAGACCAAGGCGGTGATGATAGCCCATACTTTGGGAAACCCTTTTGACCTTAAGGCTGTGAAGGCTTTCTGTGATGCGCACGGGCTGTGGCTTGTTGAAGATAACTGCGATGCACTGGGCTCGGAATATACCATAGACGGAGTTACAAAATTTACGGGCACCTGGGGTGATATAGGCACTTCAAGCTTTTATCCGCCTCATCATATGACTATGGGCGAAGGCGGAGCGGTCTATACCGATGATCCTCTTTTAAACCGGCTGATACTTTCCTACAGGGACTGGGGACGCGACTGCGTATGTCCTTCAGGGCGCGATAATATCTGCGGACACCGTTTTGACGGTAAGAGAGGTGAACTGCCTGAGGGGTATGATCACAAATATACCTACAGCCATTTCGGCTATAACCTGAAAGTGACTGACATGCAGGCTGCAGTTGGTGTTGAGCAGCTTAAGAAATTTCCTTCTTTTATCGAGAGGAGAAAGCATAACTGGAATTACTTGAAAGAAGAACTTTTAAAGGCTTCTAAGGATGTGCTCGGTAAGCTTGTGCTTCCCGAAGCGACAGAGAATTCTTCTCCTTCCTGGTTTGGTTTTATGCTTACGGTAAATGTACCGGGCGGAAGGAATAAAGTGACTTCTTATCTGGAAGAGCATAATATCCAGACAAGACTCCTGTTTTCCGGAAATATCATAAAACATCCCTGCTTTGACGATATAAGGGGCACGGATGCGTACCGGGTATCCGGCAGCCTTGATGAGACTGAAAGGATAATGAATGACAGTTTCTGGGTGGGGGTTTATCCGGGAATGAGTGATGATATGACGGCGTATATGGCAGAAAATATCATAAAGGCGGTGCAGAATCTATGAAGACAGTGCTTCTTGCCGGAGGCGAAGGAACACGTATCTCCGAGGAATCCGAATACAGGCCAAAGCCCATGATAGAGATAGGCGGTATGCCCATACTCTGGCATATCATGAAGGAATACAGTTATTTCGGACATAACGAGTTCATCATATGCGCAGGATACAAGCAGCATATGATAAAGGAGTGGTTTGCCGATTATTTTCTTTATACCAGCGATATCACCTTTGATTTTACAAAGGGCGGCAATGAGATGACGGTCCATGAGGCCGGCGCGGAGCCCTGGAAGGTGACGGTGGTGGATACGGGCGTAAAGACCATGACGGGAGGCCGCATAAAGCGCATAAGGAAATATATAGGTGATGAGCCCTTCCTTATGACCTATGGAGACGGCGTCTGTGATGTGGATATAAACGAGGTCATTAAATTCCATAAGGAAAATCATCCTGTGGCAACTCTGACAGCCGTAAAGCAGAAGCAGCAAAAAGGAGTGCTTGATATCGGGCTTGATAATACCGTGCGTGCCTTCCGTGAAAAGGAAGACAGGGATTCGGAACCCATAAATGCGGGATATATGGTCTTAGAGCCGGAGATCTTCGATATGATAGAAGGCGATGAGACCGTATTCGAGAGGGATATATTAAAGCCTCTGGCTGCGGAAGGCAAATTAAAAAGCTACGTACATAACGGTTTCTGGCAGTGTATGGATAACATACTTGAAAAAAGGATACTCGAGCATTGCATAAGTTCAGGTGATGCTCCATGGATGAGATGGAAGAACTGAAGAATAAGAAAAAAACAATATCCGTAATGATCCCCACCTTTAACGAGGAGGAGAATGCGAGACCCATATATGAAGCAGTCAGGGATATCATAAAAAAGGAACTCGGCGAATATGATTATGAGATCCTTTTTATTGATAATAAATCCACTGACCGCACACGAGAGATCATTGAAGAGATATGTAAAGAGGATAAGGGTGTAAAGGCCATATTCAACCAGAAAAATTTCGGCCAGTTCAACAGCCCTTATTACGGTATCATACATACTTCCGGAGACTGTACCGTGACGATGTGCGCGGATTTTCAGGATCCCGTGGAGATGATCCCGAAATTCGTTCACGAATGGGAAAACGGATATAAGATAGTCATAGGCAAGAAGACCAGATCAAAGGAAAATCCCATTATGTATGCCTTAAGAGGCATGTATTACCGTATCATGAAGAAGATGAGCTCCGTTGATATGATAGAGCAGTTTACGGGCTTTGGTCTTTACGACAATTCCTTTGTGGATACTTTAAGGGAGCTTAAGGATCCCATACCCTTTATAAGAGGCATAGTTGCGGAGCTGGGGCCGGAACGCAAAGAGATAGAATATACACAGCCTAAGCGCCGCGCAGGAAAGACGCATAATAATTTCTACACGCTTTATGATGCGGCAATGCTTTCCTTTACGGCATATACAAAAAGCGGTATGAGGATCGCAACCTTCATGGGATTTACGATATCCGTGATCAGTTTTGTGATAGGTATTGCATATCTGGTAATGAAACTTATGATGTGGAGAAGATTTTCCATGGGTTATGCGCCCATGATGATCAGTCTTTTCTTTATGGGAGGCGTGATACTCTCTTTCCTGGGCTTTATGGGAGAATATATCATGGCGATGAATACGAGGCTTATGAACAGGCCTCTTGTGATAGAGGAAAGAAGACTTAACTTCCCGGAGGGAGGAAAAACAGATGCAGATGAACCCGGATGAATGCAGGGCTTATCTTGATAAGATCCACCGCTTAAATTATAAGATGCTTTGCGAAGTGGACAGGATATGCAGAAAGCATAAGATACACTATTATCTCCTGGCGGGCACACTGCTCGGGGCAATAAGACATAAGGATTTTATTCCCTGGGATGATGATGTGGATATAGTGATGCCGAGGAAGGATTATATGCGCTTCCTTAAGGTATGCAGGGATGAGCTTGCGCCTGAGTATAAGCTGGTGGATCCTGCGCAGTACGATGACTTTTTTGATTTTATTGCCAGGGTGACTGATATAACGGTTACTTTTGAACATCAGAAAGCAGACACGGATTATTACAAAGGGAGATATTCCCATCCGTCCGTGGATCTCTTTATATTTGATAATGCCGGGAAGTTCTTTAAACTAAGGCTTACCGCATTAAGAGTTGTATATGCCCTGGCCATGGGGCACAGAAAGAGTGTTGAATTTGATAAATATACGGGGATACAGAAGGCAGGCGCATATATACTTCCGGCCATAGGAAGATTTATCCCCATGAAATATATCTTTAAGCTTTATGAGAGCATATCTTCCGGAAGCGGAAGGGGAGACAGTTTTTATATATCCAATGACCAGCAGAAGGCTCCTTACTGGGGCAGGGAATATAAAAAGAGCTGGTTTGCAAAAAGAATATGGGGCCGGATAGGAGACAGGCATTTTCCCTGTCCGGTGGGATATGATGAGGAAATGACCATGATCTACGGTGATTACATGAAGATCCCGCCTGTGGAAAAACAGGTGCCGGAACATTTTTTTGAACTTAAGGAAAACCTGGAGGGATGAAGATGCGCAGGGTGATCACATACGGAACATTCGATCTGCTGCATTACGGACATATAGCGTTGCTCAGACGGGCAAAAGAACTGGGTGATTATCTTATCGTTGCCTTGTCGACAGATGAATTCAATTGGAACAAAAAACAGAAGAAATGTTATTTTACATATGAACAGCGTAAGCAGCTCTTAGAGGCCATTCGTTACGTGGATCTTGTGATACCGGAGGAAAACTGGGAGCAGAAGAGAACGGATGTACATGAGTATCATATTGATACTTTTGTGATAGGTGATGACTGGGAGGGAAAGTTTGATTTCCTTAAGGAAGAGGGCGTGGAAGTGGTTTATCTTTCCAGAACTCCGGAGATAAGCACCACCCAGATAAAAAATGATATCGCAGGTACAGATGCGAAGGAACAGGATAAATAATCTGAGGAGGCAGTAAAAATGAGCATAAAAATGCTGGATTGTACGCTTCGTGACGGGGCATATATCACAAATTCCGAATTTGGAGATGCGTCGATACGCGGGATAATATCCCAGTTGCAGAAGGCTCATGTGGAGGTTATCGAATGCGGCTGGTTAAAGGACAGTGAATATAAGACAGGAACAAGTTTTTTCCATGTACCGTCCGACATTGAACCTTATATGCAGGAAAAGTCAAAGGATATCCTGTATTGTGCCATGATAGACTGGGACAGATACAATGTGGGCAATCTTCCTGAATGTGACGGAAAAACCATAGATGCGATCCGTGTGGTATTCCCTCACGGAAAACAGAAAGAGGGGATCGCCGTAGGAGAGCAGATAAGAAAAAAAGGATATAAGGTCCTTTTTCAGGCTGCAAACACTCTGGCTTATTCGGATGAAGAACTGATAAAACTTGCAGAAGATATGAATGCCTTTGCACCGATATCCGTTTCCGTGGTGGATACTTTCGGCGCAATGTTTTTTGAGGATATTGAACGGATAATAAGTGTTATAGACGGGGCGCTGGACAGTGAGATAGCCTTAGGCTTCCATGCACATAACAATCAGCAGTTAGCGTTTGCTCTCTGCATTGATTTTATAACTAAAATGAAGGATAAGCGCAACATCATTGTTGATACTACGTTAAGCGGCATGGGGCGCGGTGCGGGAAATGCCACGACAGAGCTTGTTGCTAATTATCTGAATCGCTATCAGCACGGCAATTATGATATGAATGCCATTATGGATGCCATCGATATCTATATGCAGAAATATGCGGAGCAGTATACCTGGGGCTATTCCACAGCGTATTTTATTGCGGGAATGTATCAGTGCCATGTAAATAATATCGCATATCTTCTTACCAATCACAGGACCAGCGCAAGGGACATGCGTTCCATCATAGATTCGCTTTCGGTTGAGGAAAGAAGAAAATATGATTATGACCTGCTGGAAGAAAAATATCTGGAAAATCAGGGACGTCAGATAAACGATGAGGATGTTTTAGGACAGTTAAAGATTGAATTCAAGGATAGAAAGATATTGCTTTTGGCTCCCGGGAAAACGGTGGTCACGGAGAAAGAAAAGATAAAGAAGTTTATTGCAGATAACGATCCTGTTGTGATAGCCGTTAATGCCATAAACAGCGATTTTGACTGTGACTACGTATTTTTTACAAACAGGGCGAGGTACGATTATGCTAAAGAAGCATATCCCGGACAGTTTAATGCGCTCAATAAAATATTATTATCAAACATCAGGACTGCAGGCGATGAGAAGGAGAAGATCGTCAACTATAACATGGTGATCAAAAGAGGCTGGAGGCATTTTGATAATGCAGTGATATTATGCCTTCGTCTTATGAACAAGTTAAATGTGTCGGATGTGACCCTTGCCGGATTTGACGGCTTTAAAACTAAATATAATGAGAGCTATGCAGACAGCTCGCTGCCGACGCTTAATCCGGATAATAAGTGGGATGAACTCAATGATGAGATAAAGGATATATACAGGGATCTGTATCTGTCTGTTTCGGCTCATATGAAGATCACATTTTTAACGGAAAGCATTTTTGAAACTCATATTTAATTAAAAGCTTGGTTGGAGAATAAAGGATGAAGGTTTCGGATTATGTAATGAGATTTATTTCAGGCCTGGGCGTTGATAAGATCTTTTGCGTTACGGGCGGAGGTGCGATGCATCTGAACAACTCGCTTGGGGCAAGTGAGGATATAGAAGGTGTGTTCATGCTTCATGAGCAGGGGGCGTCTGTTGCCGCCGAATCCTATGCGAGGATCAGGGAAGGCTATGGTGTATGTCTGGTCACCAGCGGCCCCGGAGGTACAAATGCGATAACAGGATTATGCGGTGCTTACATGGATTCCATTCCCCTCATTTTTATTTCAGGTCAGGCAAAGCGTGCGGATCTTGTGGGAGATCAGAACATCAGGCAGTTCGGGATACAGGAAGTGGATATCATCTCAATGGTACGTCCGTATACAAAATATGCCGTTCAGATAAGCAGGAAGGAAGATATCAGATATGAACTTGAAAAAGCCGCACACCTTGCAATAAGCGGACGTCCGGGTGCGGTATGGATAGATATACCTTTGGATATTCAGGCATCTGATGTGGATGCAGAGAGTCTTAACGGATTTGAAGAAAATGAGAAAAAAGCCTGTGTGACGGCAGAAGAGATCTCTCTTATCATTGATGCTTACAACAAGGCAAAAAAACCTGCGCTGGTATTGGGACACGGTGTAAGGCTTGCACATGCGGCTGATAAAGCAAGAATCTTAGCTGAATTATTACAGATACCTGTATTTGTTTCATGGAACGGCGTTGATCTTATGGAGAGTGATCATCCGTTATTTTACGGCAGGCCCAATGTGGTTGGTCACAGATCGGCAAATCTTATTTTACAGAATGCGGATTTTGTTTTATCCATAGGAACCAGGCTGAGTCTTCTTAACACAGGTTATAATTTTGACGGATATCTTAAGAATGCATTTCATGTAATGGTCGATATCGATGAAAATGAAATGAACAAAAAGAGCCTTCACCCCCAGATGAAGATAGTGTCCGATGCAGGACTCTTTATTGATCTTCTGCTTGGTGAGACAGACCGTCTGAACAGGGCAGATCATTCAGAGTGGCTTAAGCACTGCGATGAGATAAGTGAGCGTTTCCCTGTGATGATAAAGGAGCAGGATCCCAGAGCCGGCTTTGTGAACCTCTATCATTTATTTGATGTTATCTCTGATGAAATGTCCGGCGATGATATATATCAGTTTACCAGTTCCGGAACCACAGTGGACATAGGAATGAAGGCACTTCGTCTTAAAAGAGGACAGAGAGCATTTTTAAACAAAAGTATGGCTGCAATGGGATATGATATTCCTGCGTCAGTGGGAAGCTGCATAGGCTCCGGCAAAAAGAGGGTTATCTGCGTTACCGGTGATGGCAGCGCGGTAATGAACATGCAGGAACTTGAGGTGATAAAGAGACTAAACCTCCCGGTAAAGATATTTGTGGCAGATAATAACGGCTACAGTATGATCTGGCATTCGCAGAACGGTAATTTTAAAGGACACCTGACCGGCTGTACGGAGGAATCCGGTCTTACACTGCCGAATATGAAGCTTATAGCCGAAGCTTTCGGTATCCATGCAACTGAGATAACGGATGAGACTGACCTGCGTGCACAGGTAAAGGAAGTGCTTGAGTATGACGGACCGGTGGTATGCAGGGTGAATGCGGATATAATGCAGAAGGTTCTTCCGAAACAGAGTAATTTTATGAATGCACAGGGACAGATGGAGAGCAGGCCTCTTCAGGATATGGAACCGCTTATAGATCGCGATGAGCTTGAAGAGTGTATGTCATGGAACGGAACGGAACCCAAATGAGATATTCCTTTGTGATACTTCACTATATGGCTGCCGAATATACAAGGCAGTGCATAAGCTCGATACTGGATCTTAAAAAAGAGTCCGGTGATGAGCTTATGATATATGTGGTGGATAATGCTTCTCCCGATGGGAGCGGCAGGGAGCTGTTTGAAGAATACAGCGGTGAAAAGCAGGTGAGGGTTCTTCTCTGCAGAAAAAATATCGGCTTTGCAAGAGGAAATAATATAGGCTTCAGGAGAGCAAAGAAGGCCGGCACCGATTTTCTCATAATGCTCAATAATGATACAAAGATAGAGGATAAGTTTTTCTTAGGCAAGATAAAGAGCATATATGACAGGGAGGCTTTTGCGGTACTGGGACCGGATATATATGCCGTAAAAAGGGATGTGCACCAGAATCCCTGCAGGGGCGTGAACCTTGATGTCCGGAAGATGAGGGTTCAGCGGCTAAGGTTTCAGGCAGGAAGGCTTTTTAACCTGTTTGGACTCTATGAAGCGGCATTCAAGCTTAAGGATAAGCTTGAACATAAGGATAAACCTGTTAAAAGATATACGGAAGAGCTTATATGTACCGCAGAAAACGGATTTGTGCTCCACGGAAGCTGTTTTATTTTTTCGGAAGAATACTTAAAGCTTTTTTCCGGTCTGGATCCCAGAACTTATATGTATCTGGAGGAGCAGGTTTTGGCTGCGCACTGCTTTTCAAAGGGTCTTAAGCTTTTTTATTCGCCTGAGATACAGGTCCTTCATTTCGAAGATGCTTCAACAGACAGCCTTCTGGATGCGGACAGAAAGAAGACGGAATTTAAACTGAAGAATTCCATAGAGTCACTTAAGGTACTGGAAGAGGTCTGTAAGAAATGATCTTCGAGATTGGAAGCTGCCTTGTGGAAGGCAGGGAAATGCGTATATGTCTCGGTTATTCTGAAAACGGTGATCCGGGCGCAGACAATCTTATAATACTTGGCAAAGATGATATCTGTCCCGAATGGATGGAGGATATCAAAAAAGATAATGACGGAGCAGCTTTCTATTTTTTCCTTTTCTTTCTGCTTTCGATCCGCAAAAGACTTTATATCGATGACAGGGAACGGCTTGTAAAGATGGATCCCTTGAAGCCGGATATTCTTCCTGATACCGGGGAATATGGAAAAAGGCTGTTTGATCATGTAAAAGAAAGAGGATACAAACTCGCACTGTTTAAGGGGCACAGGGAGCTTTACCGCCAGCAGTCGTATTTATTAAATAATACCGGGGCAGGCAGTCTTTTTTTGTCAGATATAAAAACGGCGGCATTTTTTTATAAAGAAAAACTGTCTGAACTGACCGCTTTTGCCGGTATAGATACGGAAAACCGGCTAAAGGGCGGATATCTGATAAAAAAGATAAAAGCCCATTTTAAGGATTGCAGTGTTATAAAACCGGCTGATTCAAGGACACACAGCATATTTTTAAAGTGCATGGAAGAAGACGGCCGTTTGCTGTTTGTAAAAGGCAATGCCGCGAAGTCCGGAAGCATAATAAATGAACTAAAGGCTGCTGCTTATCTGAGGCGGCATTCAAAGAATGTTTCGCTTTATCTTTTGCCGGAGAGAGCCTTCTTTGAAAAGCGTTTTGCCGTATATCCCTATTGTGAAGGTGAGTCTCTAAAGAAGGTGATGGAGGAAAGAAGTCTTTTTGCAGAGGAGTTAAGGCGTTTGTCTTTATTTATTGCGGATGTGGTTGAAGACCTCTCTGCGGCAGGTCTCGTTCACTGTGATATCCAGCCGGATAATATCCTGCTCATGGATGACGGAGAGGGAAATACCTGCTTTAAGCTTTCGGACTTCGGCTGCGCTTCCCTTAAAGGAAAGAAGCTTCCGGTGTCCGTATATGCTCCGGCTGAGATATTCTACAGCGGTAAGGAATATCGTTTTGCGGATAATGGCTGGGATGATTCGGTATCCTCGTTTTATATGTTAAAAGATGTGATAAGAAAATGCGGTGAAAGTGAGAGCGGAGAGATCGCAGAGAGTTTAAACCGCATAAAGAGATTAAGAGGATCCTGTACCTGTTTTTATGAGGTGTTGAATAATGGATGATATTTTTCTTTATATTATCTGGAATAAAGCATATGTAAAAAAAGCCGAGATACTTGATGATCTTAAGGCTTCTTTTGAAATTATAAAGATCGTTGAATGCACGTGGTCAAAGGAACTTTTTACGGAAAATTTAAACAGATTCTACGGTGAAAAGCTCCCTTCGGGGTCTTTCAAGGAAAAGGCCTGCGGGACCGGTCCCTTTACTCTCGTGGTGCTTAGAGACCCTGATCCTGTATATGAAAAAAGAAAGACCACAAGGGGAATATTTGAAACCGTAAATATACATACCTTCGATAAAAAGAAAAAATACCGTTTCTGGACAAATGATGATAAGGGACACAATTGCATTCACGGCACCAATAACGCAGATGAGACAAGGCATGATCTTACTTTTATAAGCGGTCTTTCACCTGAGGATTTTGTTTTAAAGTGCGCAGATTTAGAAAAGATAGGAGATCCCGCAGGCAGCAGGGGATGGAAGTCTTTAGAGGAACTGTTTTATGTTTTAGGTAATATGTCGGAATATGTGGTACTCCGAAATTTTGACGGCCTTCCCGGGAAATATGAAACAGGAATCCACAGCGATATAGATATACTCTGTGATGACAGACGTCTTGCAGCGGATGCATTAAATGCAAAAAAAGCACATAAAAATTCAAGGCGTTCCAGGTATGCCGTAAATGTCGCAGGGGAGACTGTATATTTTGATCTGAGATATACAGGTGACGATTATTACTGTAAAGAATGGGAAAAAGAAATACTTAAAAGCAGGAAGGATAAAGGAGCATTTTTTGTGCCGGATGATGAGAATTTTAAATATTCACTGCTCTATCATGCCCTGATCCAGAAAAAAAAGATCGCATCGGATTACAGGGAACGCTTTAAAAGAATCTTCGGGACGGATTCGCCTGAAGAGCTGGCAAAGCTTCTTGCAGCCTTTATGAAAGAAAAAGGATATACGTATTCCGATGCTTATGATTACAGTGTTTTCTTTAACAAAAAGTATGCGGGAAGATCAATGCGTCCCGGCAAGGCTGTGATAAGGAGCATCAGATTTTTCATATATGGAAGCTTGAGACGGATCAAAAAGGCGGCGGGACGTGGCTGAACGTCTTGATAAAAAAAAGAATATGAAGACGAATGTGGCCTATGGTTTTGTGTCAAAGACACTTTCCATACTCATTCCGTTCCTGGTAAGGACAGTTGTTATCAAGGTTCTTTCGGAGGAGTATCTTGGCCTGGACAGTCTTTTTGTTTCAGTGCTCAGAGCCCTTAACCTTGCAGAGCTCGGTCTTGGGAATGCCCTTGTTTACAATATGTATGAGCCCGTTGCTTCCGGGGATAAGAAACGGCTCGGACAGTATCTTAATTTCTACAGGCTCTGTTACCGCTTTATAGGTTTATTTATTCTTACGGCAGGGCTTATAATGCTGCCCTTTATAAAACATTTCATCAAGGGCAGCTATCCGGCGGATATAAATATTTATCTTCTTTACCTCATATATCTGATAAATACCGTACTTTCATACTGGCTGTTTGCTTATAAGAATTCCGTGGCACTGGCATATCAGCGTACTGATATAGAAAGCAGGGCAGCGATACTGACCAATATACTATCCGGTATCCTTCAGATGATATTGCTTGTACTGTTTCGAAATTATTATGTTTTTGCTCTGGTTCTTCCTGCGATCACGATCATAAAAAATCTTGTCGTCAGCCGGTTTATAGACAAAAATTTTAAGGATGTAAGGCCGGAGGGGCATATCTCAAAAAAAGAGATACGGAGCGTTATGTCAAATGTGGGAGCGCTCTTTGGTCATCAGGTGGCATTTACCGTGGTTAATTCCGCAGACAATATCATAATATCTGCTCTGTTGGGTCTTAACAAGCTGGCTGTATATAACAATTATTTTTATATATTCCAGGCCCTTAATGGTCTGTTGGTTATTATGTTTCAGTCTATACAGGCCGGAATAGGAAACAGCATACTTCTGGATGATAAAGAGGAAGTGATGCGGTTCTTTAAAAAATTCAGATTCATGATATTTTTTATTGTCGGATTCTGCACCTCCTGTCTGATGAACATATACCAGCCGTTTATGATGGTTTGGATGGGAAAGAAGCTGATGCTTCCGGATATAAGTACCGTATGCTTTGCAGCTGCATTTTATATAACCCAGACAAGAAAGGTGATCACCACCTACAAAAATGCGGCCGGTATGTGGAAGGATGATTTTTTAAAACCCTACGTTGTGATCGCAGTTGATATCATCATAGATTTCCTGCTGATAAAGAAAGTGGGATCCACCGGCGCAGTAATTGCCACGGCAATAAGCATGGGGCTTATTGCCGTGCCGTGGGAGTGTATGGTGCTCTTTAAAAAACTGTTTAAAACCGGACTCATGGAACATCTGCTCTTTGTATTAAGACAGACGATCATAACTGCATTTGCGTGTGCTGTATGCTTTATATCATGCAGGGCTGTAACGGTGCAGTCGGCTTATGTGTCGTTAATATTATGCGCCGCGATCACTTCTGTATTGTCTTTTTTGATAATATCTGTATTAAACCTGCCTGATAAAAACGAGAGGGAGATATTCCGTTCACTATGCAGGCGTTTTAAATAAAAAAAATGACGGAGGTTTAGTGTATGGCTAATAATGTAGCGGATATACTTTATCAGGCTGATGAAAATTATGCCTTTGTACTGGCGGTATCTTTAAGATCATTTTTTGAGAATAATAAAGATGTCCTGTTTAATACCGTTATAATAGACTGCGGCATGTCACCGGAAAGCAGGGAAAAGCTTTCAAATATGGCCCTCAGCCTGGGAAGACGTATTTCTTTTCTTAATGGTGATGAGCTGGCCGGTAAATACTTCGGAAAAGGTTTCGGTGCCAATGTCACTTACAGGGCAAATAAGAAATCCTATTATAAGATCATGTATCCCTGTCTTGAAATGTCGGCAGAGAGGATACTTTATATTGACTGTGATACCGTTGTGAGCGGGAGTATAAAACCTCTTCTTGAAATGCCACTTGAGGGGAAGATCATGGCAGCAGCTTACGACAGCAATACGGATGCGGTGATAAAGAGAAGGCTGGGAATATCATCCGGGGAACCGTATTATAATTCCGGGGTGATGGTCATAAATAAAAAAGAGTGGAATAGGCACAGGGTTTTTGAACGTATACTTAAATATAACGAAAAGGGGCTTAAATTCAACACTGTTGATCAGACCTATATCAATCTGGCTGTAAAGGGAAAGGCGGTCCTTCTTGACTGCAGATATAATCTGCAACCCTGGCACAGAGTATTTAAGGCTGAAGATTACCTTAGCGTATACAGAAAGCATGACAGCTATTATTCAAAGGAAGAGCTTGAGGCAGCGAAGGCATCCCCGGTGATCATACATTTCTTCAGATATCTGGGCAGGCATCCATGGGATAAAGACAGCATGCATCCGGATGAAAAGCTGTTCAGAAAGTGGCTTAAGCTTACTCCCTGGGCCGATATGGAACCGAAGAAAAAAGATATAGGCTTTTTTATAAAGATAGAGAGGGTGTTGTACAGGATATTGCCGGGAAAGCTTTTCCTGATCTTTTTCAGACTTACAAAAATGGCATACAATGTGTTTTGGAAGATAAAGCGAATGATATTCGGAGATTCAAATGGAAAATAAAACAGCGGTGCTTACGGGGGCGGCAGGTTTTGCTGGTATCCATCTTTTGAAGGCGCTCTTAAAAGAGGGCTATGACGTATATGCCGTTGTAAGAAAAGGCTCAGCTCATAATAAGAGACTTTATGACGGTAATCTTTTTAAAGCGGATGAAATGCCGGGAAAGCTTATTATGACTGAGATCGCGGACAGCGATTATAAAAGCCTGCCGGGACTGACAGGTAATGATTGTGAATTTTTCTTCCATATGGCATCTATTCCAGGAAGGGATGATGAGCAGGCGGCCATGCAGAATATAAAGGATATACAGGCCGCAGTAGAAATTGCAAAAAAGCTTGGCTGCAGACGTTTTATCGGGACCGGCTCACAGGCTGAATACGGCATTGCGGACTGCCTTATAACAGAGGAACTGCCGCCTGAGCCCTTTTCCGCGTATGGACGGTCAAAGGCACAAATGTGCAGTATATCAAAGGCTCTTTGCAAAGAGATCGGAATGGAATGGGTCTGGGGAAGGATATTTTCACTTATAGGTGAATACGAACCTGAAGGCAGGCTTATCCCGGATATGATAAAATGCCTTAAGAATGGCGGGGAGTTTAATACTTCGGCTGCAACACAGCAGTGGGACTATCTGGATGCGGGAGACTGCGCCCGTGCGTTTATCGCTCTGGCAGAAAGAGCTGTGTCCGGCGAGTGCTACAATGTGGCAAACGGCGATCATCATGAGCTTAAATATTATACGGAGCTCTTAAAGAAACGCTTTGGCGGAAATGTGATATACGGGGAAGAAGCGGCAAACAGGGTGTCCCTTAACGCATCTGTTGATAAGATAAAAAGGGATACAGGCTGGATGGCAAAGATATCATTCATGGAAACGATAGAGAGAGTATACGGATGATGGATCATAAAAAAATATTTGAAAGCTATAAGGGCAAGAAGGTCTTTATCACAGGACATACAGGTTTTAAGGGGAGCTGGCTTACAGAGATGCTTCTTCTGGCGGGGGCGCAGGTTACGGGATATTCATTAGAACCGCCCACAGAGCCATCGCTTTTTAAGCTCTGTGGTTTTGATGCCTCCGTAAATGAAAGAATGGTCTTTCCTTCAGGCGGGAGTCTGAGGAGCATTATCGCGGATATAAGAGACCTTGAAGCATTAAGCAAAGCGATGGATGAGGAGGAACCTGAATTCGTATTTCATCTTGCTGCCCAGCCCATAGTAAGGACGTCCTACGCAGAGCCCGTGCTTACTTATGAGACAAATGTGATGGGGACGGTGAATATCTGTGAGAGCATAAGAAGACAGCTTGGAAAGGGATATGTAAAAAGCTTCCTTAATGTTACCACGGATAAGGTATATAAGAATCTTGAAAGACAAGAGGGATATAGGGAGGATGAGCTTTTAGACGGATTTGATCCCTACAGCAATTCAAAGAGCTGCTCGGAACTGGTGACCCATTCGTATATAAACAGCTTCTTTGGAGGAAATGAAAAGGATGCAGCTTTAGCTGTATCAACGGCAAGGGCAGGTAATGTGATAGGCGGAGGAGACTTCGCAAAGGATCGTATAATCCCTGATTGTGTAAGGGCTCTTGTATCGCATGATACGCTGTTTATCAGAAATCCCCTTAGCACAAGGCCTTACGAGCATGTATTGGAACCGCTCTTTGCATATCTTATGATCGCGGCAGAGGCGTTAAATGATCATTCAAAGGCAGGCTTCTATAATGTGGGGCCGGATGATATCGATTGTGTGAACACCGGAGACCTGGTTAAACTTTTTGCAAAGCATGCCGGAGATGATTTTGTATATGAGATCGCACCGGTTGATAAAAACGCGCCTCATGAAGCGGGATTTCTAAAGCTGGATAATTCACTGCTTAAGAATACATTCGGCTGGGCTCCGAAGCTCCATATTGATGATGCGGTGAGACTTACCGTTGAATGGACAGGGGGCTGGATAAAGGATGATTCCGCAGGAGGTATAAGAGAGATGATGGATAAACAGATCAAGTTTTACTTTACTTAAGATTGCAATTGTGTTATAGTTCATATGTCATTTGTTGACGCATTTATTTTTTTTGGAGGTAGTAAAGAGTTATGCAGGGTACAGTAAAGTGGTTCAACGCATCAAAGGGTTATGGCTTCATTTCGACTCCCGAGGGCAAGGATGTATTCGTACATTTTTCAGCCATCCAGAACGAAGAGGGCTATAAGTCACTTAACGAAGGTCAGGCTGTTGAGTTCGACATCGTTGATGGTGCTAAGGGACCTCAGGCCAGCAATGTAGTAAAGCTTTAATCGGTTTTAAATAGTACCTATATTCATATATAGTATCAATTGAAAACAGATTAATAGAGGGGCCGGGATTATCCCGGTCCTTTCTACGTTCAGGAGAAATAATGGCATGGACAGAGATGATCTGATCTTAAAAGATATACTTGAGGGTCTTGAAAATGTATATCCCCCGCATGTTTCCGATATCCCGGATGCAGATATGTATATGGACAGGGTGATACGGGTTTTGGACCGCCTGCTTGCAGGAAAGGGAAAGCTTTCTGAGGGAAGCCATGCCGTTACGAAGACCATGATAAACAATTATGCAAAGAACAGGCTGCTTCCTTCGCCGGTGGATAAGAAGTACGGCAGGGAGCATGTTATTTTCATAATATTTATCTGTTACTTCAAAAGTGTCATGTCAATGGAGGAGATAAGGGCGGTTCTTACACCCCTGGCAGATATTTATTTTGGAAAAAAGCATGGGACAACAGTTTCGGATATATTTGAAAGTGCTTCCAAAATGGGTTTTAGAATGAGGGATGAGTTGAAGGAACAGATAGAAAAGGGCAGCTATCCGGAGAGTTTAAAAGCTGTTTCCGGGGGCGGAGAAGATGAATTCCTGCGCCGTTTTAGTGTTATATGTGAACTCAGCTATGAGATCTACATAAGAAGGAAGATGCTGGATGAGCTGATAAAGGGTATCATGTCCTGATCATCTTCATTATCTCATCGTACTGTCTGTACATTTTCTGTACGCTGTTCTCAAGAAGATAATAGTGCCATATATAAGGAATGAGAAGCACCATCAGGGCGAGAAATAAAAGAAGCAGCCCTGTATTGAATTCTCCCATGATAAAGGTGGAGAAAAAAAGTGAGAAAAAGGCTAAAAAGGCTAAGAGCGCAAAAAGAAAAGTGACGATAAGGTGCACCATTCTTTCGTGCTGGAAAAAGGCTATCTGGTCAAGATGGGTCTTAAGCAGGGCTTCATAATCTTTCCTGGTGGGGATGGTATCCTTTACAAGACGGTCCGGATGATCTCCGTCCTCGGAAAAGGAGGCGGTCAGGGGAATGTCGTGTGACAGTATGCCGTCTATGAAGGCAAGATAATTAAGTATGCGTTTTCTCATTTTTTATTACCTCCGGGTAAAGATCCTTCGCTTCGCTCAGGATGACAAAGGTAGTGGCTCAGGATGACAGTTTCCATGTTTTCTTTTAAACGGGATTATTTTGTAAAAAAAAATCCGGGGATAATGCTCCCCGGATGCATGATCGTATGTTAATTAGCGGCTCATCTTGTTTACTGCAAGATTTAAGCGGGAAACTTTTCTTGCTGCGTAATTCTTATGATATACGCCCTTGCGTGTAGCCTTGTCGATAGCACTTGTAGCACCAAGGAGTGCTGCCTTTGCTGCTTCTGCATCACCTGCATCGATAGCGGTGTAGACCTTCTTTACAGCGGTCTTTACAGCGGAACGGATGACTTTGTTTCTGTCTTCCTTTGTCTTTGTTACAAGTATCCTTTTCTTTGCGGATTTAATGTTTGCCAAGTCCTTTTACCTCCAATATTGACATTGCTGAAGCTTCCAGCCGAAAAGCTTCTACTTACTGCATCGGAGCCGGACACGGACAGTCCGATGTACATACGAAGTATATTTTAGGCATTTGTTTTTCGCTTGTCAACAGAAAAATGCAGAAATGTGGTATAATTCCTTTGACTTTTTTGAGCCGGGAGGTTTTAAATGCTTGACAGAGCGCATATAAGAAATTTTTGCATTATCGCCCATATAGATCACGGCAAATCTACTCTTGCCGACAGGATAATAGAAAAGACAGGACTTCTCACGGAAAGAGAAATGCAGGAGCAGGTCCTTGACAATATGGATCTCGAAAGGGAGAGAGGCATAACCATAAAGGCCCAAGCGGTGAGGACCGTATACAGGGCAAAGAACGGTGAGGAATATATCTTAAACCTCATAGATACTCCCGGACATGTGGACTTTAACTATGAAGTGAGCCGTGCCCTTGCTGCCTGCGACGGAGCAGTGCTTGTTGTGGATGCGGCCCAGGGAATAGAGGCGCAGACCCTTGCCAATGTTTATATGGCTCTTGACCATGATCTTGAAGTTTTCCCTGTGATAAACAAGATAGACTTACCCAGTGCGGAGCCTGAGCGCGTAAAGGAAGAGATAGAGGACGTGATAGGGATAGAGGCTCTTGATGCTCCCATGATCTCAGCAAAGAACGGCATCAACATTGAAGAAGTGCTTGAGGCGATAGTCGAAAAGATACCCGCCCCCGGAGGAGATGAAAATGCACCCTTAAAGGCTCTTATATTTGATTCTCTTTATGATCCGTATAAAGGCGTTATCGTGTTTATGAGGATAATGGACGGAAGGGTAGCAAAGGGAACGAGGGTAAAGATGATGGCGACAGGGGCCGAATGCGAGGTGGTTGAAGTGGGGACCTTCGGCGCAGGACGTTTTATCCCATGTGACGAGCTGTCTGCGGGAATGGTAGGCTATCTTACCGCATCCATAAAGAATGTAAGGGATACCGCCGTGGGTGATACGGTTACTGATGCAAAGAATCCCTGTGCAGAAGCGCTGCCCGGATATAAACAGGCCCAGTCCATGGTGTATTGCGGTCTTTATCCCGCAGACGGTGCAAAATATCCGGATCTTAAGGATGCGCTTGAAAAGCTTAAATTAAATGATGCGGCTCTTAATTATGAGCCGGAGACATCCATTGCGTTAGGCTTCGGATTCCGCTGCGGTTTCTTAGGACTCCTTCATCTTGATGTTATACAGGAGCGCCTTGAAAGGGAGTATGACCTGGATCTGGTAACAACGGCTCCCGGCGTTATCTATAAAGTGTTTAAGACAGACGGAGAGATGATAGAGCTTACCAATCCTTCAAATCTTCCGGACCCCTCTGAGATAGAACATATGGAAGAACCCGTGGTAAAAGCGGAGATCATGGTCACCAAGGATTATATAGGTTCCATAATGGAGCTGTGCCAGGAAAGACGCGGTGTATATATATCCATAGACTATATAGAAGCGGGCAGGGCTGTGCTGAAATATGAGCTGCCCTTAAATGAGATAATCTATGATTTCTTTGATGCTCTAAAGAGCCGTTCAAAGGGATATGCTTCTTTTGACTATGAGCTTAAGGGCTATGAAGTATCAAAGCTTGTGAAGCTGGATATACTCATAAACAAGGAAGAGGTGGATGCCCTGTCCTTTATAGTGCATGCGGATTCAGCCTATGAAAGGGGAAGGCGCATGTGCGAGAAATTAAAGGATGAGATACCCAGGCATTTATTCGAGATCCCTATTCAGGCTGCTGTAGGAGGAAAGGTTATCGCCAGAGAGACAGTTAAGGCCATGCGCAAGGACGTGCTGGCAAAATGCTACGGCGGTGATATCACGAGAAAGAAAAAGCTTCTTGAAAAACAGAAGGAAGGAAAGAAGCGCATGAGACAGGTGGGAAATGTGGAGATACCGCAGAGCGCCTTCATGAGCGTGCTTAAACTGGATGAGGAATAAGCGGGGACATATTTTTTCTGAGGGGCTGTGTTCTGTATTCATCACGGCCCTTCTTCTTGTTATCATTTATGCATACAGGGGATATTTCATCTTCGGTGATGCGTCGCTTGCGGTGCAGGATGCGGATATACAGTATGTCGATTATCTCTGCTATCTAAAGGACGTGCTTTCAGGGAAGAACTCCCTCATATATACCTTTGACAAGGGTCTTGGCGGAACAGGCATAGCAATGGCGGCATATTATTTCATGTCGCCGTTTTCGCTTCTTGTCATATTCTTTGAAAAGGGGCAGATGAAGGAATGCATCGATCTTATGATAGCATTAAAGCTTATCACTGCTTCTGCCACATTTTCGTATTATCTGAAAAAGAGATTTCCATCTGACAGAGATGGGGTTAATGCATTCCGCATACTGCTTCCTGTCTGCTATGCGATGATGACCTACAATATTGAGCTTGGGGCGAATTTCACATGGCTGGACGGCATGTATATTTTTCCGCTCATGCTGCTTGGCGTATATTATACGGTGAGGGAAGAAAGAGGCCTGTTCCTGATCTTTTGTACGGCGGTCTCCATATTATTCAACTGGTATACGGCGTGGTTTAACTGTCTTTTTTCAGCACTGTTCCTGGTGGTGGAATATATCATGTCGGAAAGGAAGAAGGGATTTTTTAAAACTGCTGGGAGAGTGTTTTTGCAGTTCTTAATGGCTGCAGGGCTTTCGGCGTTTATATTCCTTCCAAACTGCCTGGCACTGATGGAGGGCAAGGGAGGCGGCATGGATCTTTCAATGTTTCTCTATGCCGTATTCGCGGGGAATCCCTTAAATATCATAAAGGGAATGTCGGCAGGTATGACGGCATCCAGAGGCTGCCCTGCTTTATTTGCAGGGACGATAATTATGACGGGGATCATAATGTTTTTCTCCGGCGGAACAAAAGAAAAAGAAAAAAGAAGTGCATTTGCCTATGTAATTACGGTGTTTATACTTGTATTTAACGTATGGGCAGTATTGTATGCCGTGTATATGCTGCATTTTGATGATCTTTACTATTACAGATACGGGTATTGCGGAACCGCATATCTTATATTTTTTGCAGCATACGGGATCCTGGAAGAAAAGAAGACCGATCCCAAAAAGATGATAACAGGAACAGCTGTATTTATTGCTTTGTCAGTTATTGCGGAGGTCTTTGGAAAAAAAGAGGAGGAAACCGCGGTATGGCTTACTCTTGTGTTGATCGCTTCTTTCACGGGGCTTTTATTGTTAAGGCAGAAAAGTGAAAAGAAAGCCGTAAGATGTTTTACGGAAGGGCTGATCATTTTATTTACGGTTTTTGAACTTGTTTATTCCGCGGTGCTCGTTACCGGAAAATATCCGCAGACTGAAGACAGCCCGGCGTATGCGGCTTATATAAATGATTCGGAAACTCTTATCGGGAAAATAAACGATGGCGGGGATCCTGTGTTCAGGATAAGCCAGACAAAGGGAAGGAGCCTGAATGAAGGTATGGAGAGCTGTACACTTAATCTCAATGATGGCCTTGCTCTGGGATATATGTCAACGGCTGCTTACAGTTCTGTCACAGAAGAAGAGCAGATAAAGGTAATGGATCTATTGGGGTACAGAAGCTGCTGGGATACCGTTAATCCGGTAAATACATGTATATTGCCGGCAGACTCCCTGCTTGGAGTAAAATATGTTCTTTCCGATAAGTCTTTTAAAGGTCTTGTATGTAAAGAGGATGCCGGGGTTGCGGAAAATGGAAGGATGCTTTATGAAAATCCCTATGCGCTGCCGTCTGTTTTTTCCTTTACTCCTTTATCCGGAAAATTAAAGCTTATGGAGGATGATCCCTTTGCAAATATCAATGCAGTATACGGGATCTTATCCGGGAAAAATAATATCTTTACAAAGGAATATCCCGGGATTTCCGCTGACGGATATATAAGTATAAGGCCCGCTGATCAGGAAGAAGCACTTTATATCTCTGTGAATACGGAAAAAAGAAACAGCGGCATATTTATCTTTCACGGAACTGATGTATATGCCGTATGCGGGAACGACGGACAGAATACAGTGCTGTATATTCCGATGGAATTTAAGAACGGAGATAGTTACGAACTATTTTCATGGGCTCCTGAGGGAACACTGTATTCCGTAAGCTGCTATGGCATGAATGAGGAGAGCCTGAAGGAGGCCGTGGAAACGATACGAAACGGAGACGGGGTTTTAAAAGACAGCCTTAAAATGAAAAACGGAAGGGTGAGTGTAAAAACCGTTTCGGATAAGGGAGAATATCTTTTTACATCCATTCCGGCAGCAGAGGGGTGGAGTGCAAAGATAAACGGTGAAGATGCTGAAATACTTAGGTTTATGGATTCTCTCATCATGCTGGAGCTTAAGGAAGGGGAGAATGATATAGAGCTGAATTACACACTGCCGGGCATAAGGGAGGGGATTCTTATCAGTATGCTCAGTTTAATGATGATCTTCGTAATATACAGGAAAAAGAGGGAGCGTATTTGAAAAAAACAGGTAGAAAAGAAATCATTTCTGTCATAGTATTTCTCGTGGCGACGGTTTTACTTGAAGTATTCTTATTCAATTTCAGATACTGGCAAAACAGGGAAAATATGTCCGTATCTGCAGACCTTACGGGGGTAGAGACGGACGGCATCATCCTTTTTGATGACAAGACCGTAAATGGTGAGTCCGTGCCCGCAGGGAGTATTGTTTTTACAGGTGAGCAGGGAAGCATCATCATCGGTCTGCCTGAGGAAGTGAGAAGAAGCGGGACGGATACGATAGAGATCTGCGCCGATATGATAGTGAATGAGGAGGGCTGGGAGGATTATAATGATGGTATTGTATATACCACTCTTTACTCAAATATGACGGAGCTTGTTCTGACTGTCCCGGAACCGGATTCTTCGACACCGGCAGTAAAAAGTGTTTCAAAACTTGTCGGACGAAATGAAGAAGAGGCTTCGTACGTGTGCTTTAAGATCCCTGCGGGAACCGGACGGATACGTCTTGATATAAAAAAGATCATCGGTATGGGGATCGTAATAAGGTCTCTTAAGTTTAATACGCCTGTGCCGTTTAAGTTTAGTTTTATAAGGATATTCCTTATCCTGTTAATGGCTGCATTTGTGTATGTCTTAAGGCCGGGGAGTGTATTGTGGGAGAAGCGTATACTTGATGAGGGCGGAAGGGTTAAAAAGAATGCTTATCTGTATGCAGGTGTTGTTACCTTTCTGTTTTTGACCGCAGCGTTTCTTTTTATGATACGAATGAAACCTTATACGGACGGGGATGGAGGATTCTGGCAATATACGGAGCTTGCAAGAGCCCTTGCGGAGGGCAGAGTCTATATAGATGATGATCCCTCGGCAGAGCTTCTTTCAATGGATAATCCTTATGATTGGAAAGAAAGAGCCTTAAAGGACGTGCCTTACAGGCTGGACTACGTGTATTACGAGGGAAAGTATTACGTATATTTCGGCCTTCTGCCCTGCCTTTTATTTCATTTGCCGTATCATCTGATCACGGGAGGTGATCTGCGTGCATGGCCGGTGGTGCTCTTCCTGCTGGGGCTTGTATGTATATCGCTTTTTCTTCTCATCTTTGAGTATGCTTCACTTTACGGAAAAAAAATGAGCACGGGAGAGCTTGTAACTGTGCATACGGGTATGCTTGCAGGGCTTGAGCTTACCGCGGCATTTGCAAATCCTAATATATATTATATTCCACAGCTGTCGGCACTTGCCTGTCTTATCATCGGAGGGATATTTGCCATAAGAGCCGCTAAGAGCGGGAGTAAAAAAGAAATATTATTATCGGGTCTGTTTATCGCGTCCATAGCCGGTTGCAGGCCGCAGGTGATCTTTGCGGCAGCGGTCTATATACCGTTCTTTTTCATGATGCTTTTTAAAACAAAGCTTCAGGGAAAGAAGGATATTGGTATAAGAAATTCGGTCTTTGCGCTTCCCTTTGTCCTTATCGCGGCTCTGCTCATGGTATATAATGCTCTGCGTTTCTCTGATCCATTACAGTTTGGTTTCCGGTATAATATGACATTTAATTCCGGGTATAAGAATGATTTCTCGCTTTCCACGGCACTTATATCATTCTACTATTATCTTTTTAAGCCACAGGCTTTAAGTCCGGATTTTCCTTTCCTTGTAACTTCAGCGCTCAGTGAAGTGGAATGGAGCAATCCGGAGGATCTGGCAAATGAGATCGCAAGGGGAGGACTTTTTATCACCGTGCCTTTTATGCTGCTTGCTTTCGGTGCTTTGTGTATAAACAAAAAAGAAAAGGATAGCGCTATAAGAAAGAGAGAGCTGCTCTCACTCCTGTGCCTTGTGTTTGCTTTTGTAATGGTGTTTACGGACGGAGGAAAGGGCGGGTTGAATCCCAGATATAAGCTTGATTTCGTGCTGCTCTTTGGGCTCCCGGCATTCTTTACCGTGCTTAAGCTGTCGGAATATGCCGCAAAGAAAGGCGAAAAGCTGCAGCATATGATAAGAGGAGTGTACATGCTGCTTACATTTATATCCTGTGTTTATATCTTCCTTACGATAACAATGGATTATGTATGGAGCATAAAGCGTGCGGCGCCGGAGCTTTTTTCGATGATGGCTGAAGCTGTGGAATTCTGGAGATGAGGGTGCTGTATGAAATGGTATAAGGATAAATATACGTATATCAGTTTCGGGCTGTGTTTTTTTCTTGCGTTTCTGTCTTTTTTACCTTTTATCGTTCAGGGGGACGGGCTTTTTTCACTTTCTTTTGATTATGATAATCAGCAGATACCGTTTTCGATAGGGGTGATCAATGCCATAAAAGCGGGTGATACAGGCTGGCAGTGGAATGTGTCGCTTGGAAGCAGTTTTATGGAAGCCTACAGTTTTTATGAGCTGGGAAGTTTTTTTAGCTGGCTTGCGCTTCCTTTTGGAGCAAAATTTTTTCCGTATATAGCAGCATGGATATATATGTTTAAATATGCTCTGGCCGGTGCTTTTGCATATCTTTATCTTAAAAGGTGGACAAAGAAGAGGTTTTCTGCGTTGACAGGGGCCTTGCTTTATGCCTTTTCCGGATTTCAGTGTGAAAATCTTGTTTATTATCATTTTCATGATGTGGTCGCCTTTTTTCCGCTTTTACTAACCGGACTTGACAAGCTTGTTAAAGAGGGAAAGAAAGGATATTTTGCCGTGGCTGTTGCAGTTAATGCCATGGTCAATTATGTTTTCTTTGCCGGAGAGGTGGTCTTTTGCATCATCTATTATTTTTGCCTGAAATCGGAAGGGGCGATAAAGGGGGAAGGTACAGTTCGGAGAATAATAAAATACATCCGTGAAAGCGGGGATGTAATACTTGAGGGGCTGATCGGTATATCAGCCGCGGCCTGGATACTCATCCCGTCGGCTCTTGCCCTTATGTCAAACCCCAGAACGGATGTATATCTGGATATCTCCGATAAGAACAGTTTTTTTTATTCGGCTGAAAGGTATATAAGGCTGTTAAAGGGATTATTCTTTATTTCGGAATCTCCGGGGGATCCAAGTATAAGCTGCGAAAGGGCCTGGAACTGGTCAAGCATATCCGCGTATCTTCCGATGACCGGTTTATCTCTGGTTCTGGCATATTGCAGAAAAAAGAAGGACATGATAAGGAACATCATCCTTATCTGCGCTGTTATGAGCTGTACGCCTCTTCTAACGAGGATATTTTTCCTTGGAACTGCAGTGGCCATGCGCTGGTGGTATATGCCTGTGCTTATGATGGCGTTAGCTTCCGCAAGGGTGATGGAAGAACCCGGGGAATATGATATACGCAGGTCGGGCATATTTTTATCCGGAGCAATGATATTATTTGTTGTATGTCTGCTTTTATTCAGAGGAACCGGGGATGTACCGGGCGGCATAGCAGATCCGGGAAAGCTTGCAATGCTTGCGTCTGCTTCGCTTGCGGGAGTTATCTTGACCGCATTGTCTGCAGGAAAAGAAAAAACAAAATATTTCTTTGCTGCCGGCATATGTCTGTATGCAGCATGTTCCACGGTATTCTGCATCTATGACCTGAAAAAAATGTCAGATACGGATGTGGAAAAGGAGATGGCCTTTGCGTCAATGCTGCCGGAGACAGATATAAATTACAGATACCGTTCGGTGGATAATTACCTGCAGTTTGCAGGCGGTGCCTCAGCCTCAGGCTGCTACAGTTCCACGGTAAACGGTGCTGTCTTCAGGTTCAACAGGGCCTTTGGCTATGAAAGAACAAATGTTGACGGTGACTGGGGATATGACGGGATACCGGGATTGTATGAATATATAGGCGCGGCATATGCAATATATGATGCGGTACCCGCAGGTTATGAGTCTGCAGTGGTATCGGAAATGGAATATAAGGGAGAAAAAAGGTATGTCCTTAAGGGATCTGCATGTCCTGTGGCCAGGAGTTACAGCCGGTATATGTACCGTTCGGAATTTGATGAGCTTGAAAGAAATCTTAAGGGGATAGCGGTAATAAACTGCCTTATTGTTCCGGATGAGTGCAAAGATCAGACTGCCGGGCTTGAACATATCGTTCCTGCGGCGTTTAAGAATTTATCTGAGGAAGAAAAAGGGCTGCTTTTAGCTTATGGTGTGACGGAGGCAGAGGAAAGGAAGCTACCTGTAAGCGAAAGGAGCGATAAAGGATTTAAGCTTACGGGACCTTTTGAAGATGATACTTTTGCTTTTGCTACTGTACCTGCTGCAGAGGGGTGGAGTGTTTATGCAGATGGAAAGCCTGTACAGATAGTGGATGTGTGCGGCTTAATGGCTGTCAGGGTAAATGAGGATATAAGGGAACTAAGCTTTGAATATGAGACGCCCGGGATGACGGCAGGAAAGGTGTTATCGCTTATTGGCGTACTTGTATTTGTTCTGTATTGTATGAGATCTGATCAAGAGGGGTGGTTGAATCCGGTGATCATTATCTGCTATAATGGCGCCCGGCATAGATGCTATAAGGCAGATTCGGATGAAGAGGGGCAGGGCAAATGAAGGATATAAATATAAAAGCAATAAAGATTAATACCGGCAGTTCAAAATGCTATGCCTTATGCGGGGCTGCGATAGGCTTTTTACTTTTTATGTGGATATATGGTATCGCTCCTCTTGCACCTACAAATGTGAGATTTCTTTATGACACTGTCTATCAGGATATGATGTCACATCAACTTGGCTTTGATTTTTATCGTAATGATGCATGGCAGCATCCTATAGGCCAGACAAATAGTTATCCTTATCCTGTGGTGTCTTCTGTCATCAACAGCGATTCCATTCCTGTATTTGCCATATTCTTTAAACTGCTATCTCCGGTTCTTCCCAGATTCTTTCAGTATTTTGGTATATGGATCCTTTTGTGTTTTATGCTGCAGGGGCTGTATGCGGCTCTTCTTTTAAAGGAATTTAAGGTGGATTTTCTTCCGGCTATGGCGGCGGTACCTTTTTTTATATGCAATGTGCCGCTTCTTACCAGGTGTTTTCATCATTGCGCCCTGGCGGGACAGTGGATCATCCTTTTGGCATTTCTGCTGCTTGTCAGACAAAAAAGATATTCTGCAAAGAGGCTTGCATTGTATTGGAGCATGCTCTGCGGTTTTTCTGTCCTGGTGCATGGTTATTTATTTTTTATGACAGGCTTTCTGATGACTCTTGGCTGTCTGTACAGGTTTATCCGTGAAAAGAATATAGTCAGGGAGCTTATCGTCTTTTTTTCATCTGTTGCAGCATTCTTTATTTGCTACTATGAAGGGGGAGGATTTTCCGTACATACGAATGTACTTGTGCAGGGGTTGGGAGTATATACATTTGATGCACTGGATCTGGTCAATCCGATTTTTTCATCATTTCTGCCCCAGATCCCGGTGATTATCACAACAGAGAGCACAATATATCTCGGGCTTGGCGTATTCGTTCTTATAGTTGTAAGTGTGATGTTAATGATTACTAATAAGTCTTTATTGAATGACAAATTGAAGGCATACAGATTTGATATGATCTTTCTTATTTTTTCTGCCGTATTATGTATCCTGTTGGCTATGGGTGTGAGGGGAAGCTTTGCCAGTCATACGGTTTACGATCTGAGACCTTATTTAAGCGAAAAACTTGCCATAGCGCTTTCCGGGCTGCGGTCTACTGCCAGATTTATATGGCCGTTGTGGTATTTGGGATTGTTTTTTGTGCTTGTCTCCATATGCCGTCTTATGCGTAATCCAAGGTTGACGGTTTTGTTATTATTGTCATGCTTTCTGCTTCAGTATGCGGATATCGTTAAAGAAAGTGCCGGTGGGCGTGTCCGCACGATACAAACCGGCTATGATTCTATTCTGTTTGACAATTTTGATGGTGTATTTTCAGAAGATGCAAAGCATTTCTGCGAAATTGGAGCAGCCATGATCATTGATGGAGCGATTTTGGCTGCAAAAAATAATATGACATACAATTCCTCCAAAGTGGGCAGGGGACCTAAGAACAATAGACAGATCGATACGGATACGTTTAACAGCGGAGTATTCAGGGATGATACCGTATATGTGATTCCGGATACATGCTTAAATTATCTTGAACCGGTTGAGCTGCCGGAGGATTTTCGTGTTTACTATTGCGGGGGATGTGTTGTTATCATGGATGAGGATCTTTTGATAAAAACTCCCGGAGAGGATACCGTGGAGATTCCCAAGGATATTTATTATGAGTCGATACGCAGGACCCGCATAGAAAAGGGGGAGCCTGAACCGATCAGCAATTATGAGGAAATATGATATCCGCTTAGAAAATTCATACTTGTAAAACAGAGTCAGATGCGCTATCATGGTGGCATCGGAATTTCTACTGACCGTGATCAAACGGTCGTCCGGCAGTATCTGCCAGATATTCACGATAAAAAGCTGTCGATAAAGCGGTGGACAGATGCATAGATGAAGGATACCTTAAGGAATACCTCATAAAGCACAGGGAGGAGGTACGGGGAATGATACTTACAAGATACGATAAGAAACTGCATAATAAGACCCTGCGGGAAGAAGGCATTGAAGAGGGCAGGGAAGAAGAAAGAACTTTGCTGATACGGACGGCGATAAATAATGGGATCGCACCGGAGGCACTTGCCCTGTTCGGGATCGAAGAGAGGGAAGTAAAGGAAATACTAGGAAATACGGGAAGGTGATATCAGGGCTATGATGCGGAATTTTATGTCTTCACATGAGCTAAAAAAAACATGTCATGAATATGAATGGTATTTTTTTTTGAGGGGTGATACACTTTAGTCATCAAGAACGAAGGTTCCCTGAGGGCTGAACCACCTGAGGGGGGAAAACAAAATCAATTAAAAAGGAGAAAAAGAAAATGAGAAAGAACAAAGGTTTTTCACTTGTAGAGCTTATCATCGTTATCGCTATCATGGCTATCCTCGTAGGTGTTATGGCACCCCAGCTTATCAAGTACATCGAGAAGTCAAAGGTTTCCGCTGATACTCAGTCTGCTGATTCCGTACACACCGCTATCGTAACCGCTATGCTTGATCCCGAGGTTGCTCAGGATTCCGCGTATGATGCAAACGTTTCCAACATCCAGGGTGCAATCGGTGAGGGCGCAACATTCGGTGCAGGTCTTCTTGGTTCAACAGCTAACGAGATCCTTGGTGGTTCTACTCCTAGCCTTAAGTCAAATGGACATAGCGGATACAGCGTTCAGATTTCCAACAGCACAGTTATCGTAACTCTTCCTGGTACTGATTCAACAGGTAAGAAGGCTGGTTCACCTAACATCGTTGTAAAATAATTAAGGTTTAAAAACGGTTCTAAGAGATCCCGGGCAGATAGCCCGGGATTTTTTATTGCCTGAATGTTAATAAATCATCCAATAATTAATGTATTGACAAATAATAGCCATGCAGCACAATTGTACTACAGGAAAGGGGGAATAATGTTATGAGCTATTCGATCAGAATGACCGCAGAAGAGAGGAATATAGCGGAAAGCTATGCAAAACTACATAACATATCGCATGGATAGATAAAAATCTGATTGATTGTGACAATCCCCGTATTCACGGGAAAGACCTTACTGCCAACAGATCCCGACAATGGAGATACAGGGTAGGTGACAGATGATCATAGTTTTGCTTTCTTTTTACAGTTGTAGATAATATATCTTACTATAATAAGCAGCAGGGCTAATATACTTATTATAAGCCCTTCTTTAAAGCCGGAGGGGATATATCTTAGCTCTATTTCATGCTCGCCGGGATCCAGGTGTTCAAGCCCGAGGAAAGCTTCTTCAAGAAGGGCAGAGGTATCTGCCTCTTTTCCGTCAACATATATATGCCAGTCGGTATCATAGGGGATCGTAGTCATGAAGACTGGGAAAGCTTCGTCTGCATGTATTTTCCCTTTTATGTGATCTGAATTGAATTCTGTTATATTGATTCCATTATTGCTCAGATTTTTACAGGCTGTCTTTAGTGCTTCTTCGCCTGTATATTCGAAGAAATAGATATCTTTACAGCAATAGTCGGAAGAATCCTCGGCCCACCTTATTCTTATGGTTTTGGCTGAATCTTCTGTAGATGCTTTAAGGAGTGTACCCTGACTCATACGCTGTACATGTGCTGCACCATAGGTTTCTCCCGTAAGGGCCGGTGTCCGCAGACTTAGAATACAGTCTTTTTCTGTAAAACAGGCATAGATATCATTACCGTTTTTATCATTAATCTTATATTGTAAAGCGGCGTCGCCAATGGCGTTATTTTTTCTATAAAAGAATTTCATATCCTCTATATCCACATCTGCAGCTGCATTAAAGGAAAGAATGGATATGTCATCAGAAGAAACATGTGTATAAAAAGAGACTGTCTCTCCCGTGAGAGAGCTGAAGATTTCATTCTGATTAATAAATGGATTCTCTGTGGAAGCGTATTCCAGGCTTTTGCCGGATGCCATAAAGATGAGCGGTACCGAGTATTCGGCTGGGATGACAGCAATTTTTTTTGCCAGCTCTTCCGGGGAAGGCTCTCCCTCAATGGTCTGTGGAAAGTCTATAAAATAGCCTGTATCAAAAAGTGCATAAGTGACAGGGGTATAGCCCTGTTCGTATATCACTCTGTTAGGAGCAGCTACGCCGAGATTATGCAGCAGTTTTCTGAGCTCATAATCATCTGAAGATGAAAAGGTATTTAATCCGCCGAAACCGAATTGAGAAGGTGCATTATATAATGGCTCATGATCAGCGGAAATACGTGAGAATTCATTAGAAGCAGGTGAATAATCCGGATTTTTATGATCGTCAAAAATTACTTCTCTTGTCGCATATTCGAGATCAGCCTGTTTTTTCTCAATGATCGATCCCCTGTTTTTGACCGTGATACCCAGATTTACGGTAAGCTCTGCAAGCATCAAAAGTATTGTGAAAATTTTAAGCATCCGCGTTTTTTTTATGCGTCCTGCCATAAAAAGCAGGCACCAGAGTATTATAGCGGTAATATTTAACAAAGTAACACGTGGGGAGGAAACCTGATCGCTTGCAGCTATATACTGTGGCTCTATCCGCATCATTATGGTATAGAACACAGAAAGAATAAGCCCCCAGATGAATATGCCTGAATTCTTATATTTTTCAAAGCATACGGCAGATAAGGAAACAATAAGGAATATAAGACAGAAGCTAAACCGGAAAGCATAATAGTTCGGATAATCAAAGGCGTGCATGAATTTGTAGAGAGGAAGTAAAAACATTGAAAGAAGATAAAATAATATTATCACACCGCTTATCAGCCGTTTTCTTAAAGGAATCTCTTTTAATATAAAGAAGAAAGGCAGAAGGAGGAGTGCAGGTATCGAACAGTAAAGGAAGGGGCTGGTATTATCCAGATCATGCATTTCTCCTATGAAAAATCGCTTCAATATATCTGCAAGTGTTACTTTAAGAGCCCGAAATTCAAAATTATCCGGTGCTGCATTTCTGTAAAGAAAGAGGCCTGCAGGAAGCAGCATGCAGGCGCAGAGTCCTACGGCAAGGAGAACCGTGAATGCAAATGAAAAGCCGCGGTTTATGATTATCCTGCCGTTTTTAGTCTCGATGGCATCGTTGATGGCGGCACCGAGAAAAACAAATGCGATAAATACGCCTGCCATAAAGGCGATATAGAAATTAGTGATGAAGAGATATGCAAAAGAAAGGGTTAGGATCAGATGATCCTTTTTTTCTGCACTTCCCTTTGCTTCCTTTAACGTGAAATGGACAAGCACAGGTAGCATATACAGGGCATCAAGCCACATGATATGTATGAAAAATGCTGCACTGAATGTGCTTAAGGCATACGCAGGAGCGAATAAAAGAGCCGTATGACCGCTTAAGCCTAAGGATCTTCTGGCAAAAAAAGAAAATGCCGCTGCTGCAAGAGAAAGCTTTAGGGTGATGATGATAAGTGTCATATCGTGTATCGATACAGCTTCTATGAGATAGAGCAGGTTAAAGGGACTTAAGGTGTAATAAGTATAGGTAAGTGCCGTTCCGGAACCTAAATAAATAGAGAAGGAATACCAGAAGCTTTCCTGTCCCTTAAGTGCTCTTAAGAACATTTTTATAAAGGGAATATATTGTATGAACAGGTCGCCGTAAAAAAGTGTCATATCACCGCCTATGACACCGAGAATTACCTGGGACATTAAAAATGCGGCTGCTGTTATGCCTGCGGCGCAGAGGCAGGGAGCTTTTTTATATAACTTAGTTAACATCGGCGCTCTCCTTTTTCTCTGAAACCTTTTTCTTATCAGGCCTTAAGAGATAGGTGATAAGAAGTAACATAAGGGCTGTAAAGCTTGTGATCATTCCGGGAACATATCCCGGTGCGGTATAGCTTAAGCTTACGTGATGCATCCCCTCTGAAAGATCAAGGGTGCAGAAGCCTGCAGCTGCCATAAGTACAGGTTCTCTTTCACCGTCACAGTATGCTTCCCAGCCTTTATCGAAAGGGATGGTGGTAAAAAGCATCCTGCGGTCTGCAGGTACCTCTATATCGCCTTCTATGTGGTCTTTATCAATAAGTTTTATTTCAAAAGGATGAGTGCCGATCTGAGAAACGGCCTCTTTTAAGGCATTTACGTTGAAACGGACATAAGCGAGGTTTTTAAGACAATGCTCCTTATCCGTAAGATTAAGTGTGATATAGGAGGCTCCCGGAAGTTCATTAAGGCTTACTCCGGAAGGAACATAGGGCTCAGGGCTGCCTTTTAAGAGCGGCCCCATATCAGCCGATAAGTCACAGTAAGGTCCTGAAAGCTCTGCATTTACCGCGGGGGATACGGCACCCTCGGTGGCATTTTTTAAGTAAAGATAGGTGTCATATCCTTCTTTTTCCTCTGTATATATACATACGAGCGGATTGGTTATCATGGGGGATATCACTTTGAGCATGGTATATTCCGCCTCATTTTCGATAAGGGTATTCAGAGTATAGTTTTTTATACTGTCTGAGGAAACAGTCTCGCACAGTAAGAATTCCTTATCGCTTACCGCATTAACAAATTTCTCCTGATTAAACAGGGGATCAGCCTCCCATATTGGAGTAGCCTTTGCGATCATATCAGGCAGTAAAAAGGCAAGGTGGAGGATATTGTCGTTTGAACTTACGGAAAGCTCACCCGTATTCATTCCGCTTACGGAGTATTTTACCCTGAAAAGATCATCGCCAAAGGGGGTGGCGGAAATATCCGCCGCCGTATCATGATAAGCAGGAACGCCCAGGCTTCTTAAGGCTCTGGTCTGATTGTCATCGGGAAAGATACTTTTAGAACTTAAGGTATTAAAACCGTAATATGCTGCGGCATTTATATTATCTATACCATCAATTCTTACGCGGTACAGATCATCGGCATCCTTTGGCAGGGCCTCTTTCAGAGCTGTCATCTGGTTTGTGATCTGTGTTTCCTCAGCGACTGAAAGCCTTACGGAAGGATCATAAGCATGTCCCGCATAGGAATTTATCGATAGATAAGAATTTGCGATAAGTTCTAAACAAAGAAGGAGCAGGGGTGCTTTCTTTATTACTTTATTATCTGCAAGTTTGGGGGCGTTTATAGAAATAAACAATGCTGCCCAGAGTATTATGAACAGCCCGTTTATATAGAAGCCGTTCCTGCTTACCGTTGCAGCGCCTGTGATATTTTCAAAATTCATCATCAGGGCATAAAAGAATATGCATATAAGCGCCGTGAGTACGGGCTTTTTGTTTTCTTTATACTGCTCTGCCTTCTCAAGGATGATCATGAGCATAAGGAAGATCATGCAGAATGATGAGAGAAAAGGTGCCGGGAAGAGCAGGCAGATAAAGAACAGCACTGCCGTAAGGAGCTTTTCTTTAAGCGTTGTGTTCTTGTCTGCAATATAGGAAGGCAGTATGAAAAGAACTGCCAGACCGCAGTAGATATAAGGCACTGCGGAGGCACTTCCGTTTGCCGATCCCTGGAAGAATGCTGTAAGGAGCTCCGGAATGGAAATTGCAAAAGCATCCAGAGCAAAAGGATTAACGATCGGATGCTCATGAGCGTAGAAAAATGTGGGGACTAAAAGTATGGCTGTGAGCCCCGCTCCTGTGATAAGCGCAAAGAGAAAGCGGAAGGAAAGAAATACATTTTCCTTAACATGACCATCTGCCTTATTTATCTTCACGGCTGCAAAGAGGAATAAGGAAAAGACTGCAGCGGCTATGGCTGTATGGTATCCGGTAAGGAACATAAAGCCGCATATCAGAATGAGTATGATAAGGTCAAAGCGGTATTTTTTCTTTATAATGTATTCTTCTTCTGTCATGGTCTTGCCGGAGGTTTTTATTACTTTCACATCTGCGGCGCGAAGTACGTATTCGGCAAGGAAGGGCAGGATATAAAGGATATCCGCATACATATATTCGGTAAAGCACATTACAGAATATGAAGAAAGTGCCCAGGCAAGAGATGTGCCCATGATAAGCATGGGAGAGGTTTTTGATCTTTTTCCTGCAAAATATGCAAAAGATGCAGCGGCACAGCCTGCCTTGAGAATGCTTATCACAAGCGACATTGTGACCATTGATATGCCGGGGATGAGATAAAGCAGGTTAAAGGGGCTCATACAGCAGTGCATATATGTGGCTGCCATGGGGCTGCCTGCGAAAAGAGAGAAGGAATACCAGAAGCTTTCTTCACCCTTTAAGACCCGCAGGAAAGAACTGATGAAGGAGAGGTATTCGTAATAGTTGTTTCCCTTATATATATTGATCCCCGCGGGGGATATGAAGCCTGTAAAGATGCAAATGATCATATAAAGGAATGCGGTAACGAGAAAGGCTGCCGCAGGGAGTGGAAAGTGTTTTTTATTTTTATTATCAGACATGAGATGTCTCCTTTAATATAGTTCTTGACATAATATAGTTCTTGACAGCATACTGCATGATATTTTGTCATGTGTGACTTGCTTTGTCAATTCATTTCCCCTGTTATTAAAAATAAGAAAAAGAAGTGGTGGACATAGTTTATACGTGTTAAAATTATGCGTTGTATACTAAATAGTACAGTATCGCTTGAGGGGAGGGATGATATGGAAAAAAATACTATACATAAAAACGGCGGTACTCCGGATTTAAACATTCCGGGGGCTTTTCTGGCTGTTTTTTTATCTGCGATCGTTATCCGTATATTGCTCGCATGCCTTTATTCGGGCTTTATCCCGGATCAGACGGATATGATAGAATGGGGGGCGAGGCTCATAAATTTCGGCCCGTCGCGGTTTTATGCTCCTGAGGTTCAAATGCCGTATCCGCCGCTCTATCTGTGGCTGTTATATCTGGTATCTGCTGTTTCGGGGATCGATCACATTGAGTCACTGCAGATAGCAACATTTTACCTCAGGCTGATACCGGTCATTTTTGATCTTGCCACGGGCGTTCTTATATATGCCGTGCTGGAAAAGAAGAAAGATCCGCACCCGGTACTGCTTTCGGCACTTTATTTCCTTAATCCGGCTATCATGTTTAATTCTGCCATATGGGGACAGACAGATGCCTGCTTTATGTTTTTTGTGGCGCTAATGTGCGTATTCCTTGAAGACAAAAAGGCGGATATGGCGGTGCTCTCATTCTGCGCGGGATGCCTTATAAAACAGCAGACAGCGGTTTTCTTTCCGGTTCTTATAGTTGCGGTAGTCAAAGATTTCCTGTCTTCTGAAAGGAAGAAGAATATGATGGCATATTTCCGCGGTTTGCTTTGGGGCTTCGTCATGTTTTTAATTGTTTCTGTTCCTTTCAACGTTACAAAGGTTATTGGCTGTTATTTTGAAACCCTTGGGTATTATTCCTTTGCTTCCTGCAATGCATGGAACTTCTGGTCGCTTATGCGTCTTAACATGACGGATACATCCGAGCTGTGGCTCTTTGGACTGACTATTCGTTCATGGGGGAACATCATTATCATTTGCATTATGATCCTTTTTGTTCTTCTTGTTTTATATGGAAAGAAGATGAAAAACAGTTTTCCTGTAATGGCAGCGATGATCATCATTCCTGTCTTTACGTTCTGGACAGCAATGCATGAAAGATATCTGTTTTCCGGTCTTGTATTGCTGCTCTTATCGTATGTTTATTCTAAGCATAGGGGATTCCTGTATTTTTATGCTGCTTTTTCTTTCCTCCATCTTATCAATGTGTGGCAGGTGTACGCGGATCTTATGACTACATATTTCGGGGGAGCGGTATTCGGAAAAAATCCGGTTGAGATAATGCTCTTTATCTCTGCAGCAACAGTCATTGCAACCATCGGGCTGTATGTATTTGTATTCGGAACGCGCAGACCATCAGGGGACTTATAATTCTCCCTTTACACGGCAGATATTTTTTTGATATAATTTCCATGTTTAATTGCAGACAGTGGGTGTTTTATGTGTGATTTGCACATACGCATTTTCCTGTTTGTTTTTATGGGGTTAAAATACATGAGAGAAAGAGGGCAGAGAGATGTCGATAAAGATTAGTGATGTATTGCTGGTGGCAAAGCAGGCGAAGGCTTCCGATATTCACCTTACGGTACAGCTTCCTCCTATGATGCGTGTGAACGGTCATCTGGTAAGAATGGAGCAGTTCCCGGTGCTTACATCGGATGATACGTTAGAGCTTATGCTTTCAATAACAAACGACCATCAGCGTGAGATCTTCAACAGCAAGGGAGAGCTCGATATGTCTTTTGCGGTGGATCCCATAGGAAGATACCGTGTGAATGCTTTCCGTCAGAGAGGCTCCGTTGCATTGGCACTCAGAACTGTCAATACCGTGGTTCCCAATCCCGAGCAGTTGGGTCTTCCCCAGGCTTTCGTTGATCTCTACACCAGAAAGAGAGGTCTTATCCTGGTTACCGGTCCTACGGGTTCCGGTAAATCCACATCTCTTGCATCTGTCATAAATATGGTAAATGAACACAGGGATGCTCATATCATCACACTTGAGGATCCTATCGAGTACCTGCATCTCCACAAGACATCCATGGTTAACCAGCGTGAGATAGGTTTCGACTCCATGAGCTATGCAAATGCCTTAAGGGCAGCTCTTCGAGAAGATCCCGATGTTATCCTCGTAGGTGAGATGCGAGACTTTGAAACGATCTCGACAGCCATCACCGCAGCCGAGACCGGACACCTTGTGCTTTCCACGCTGCATACCATAGGTGCTGCAGCTACCGTGGACCGTATCATCGACGTTTTCCCGCCTCACCAGCAGCAGCAGATAAGAGTGCAGCTTGCAAACGTTATAGAGGCGGTTATCTCCCAGCAGCTCGTTCCCACGGCAGACGGTCAGGGAAGAGCGGCAGCATTCGAGGTTATGATCGCAAATTCCGCTGTGCGTGCCCTTATCCGTGAAGGAAAGTCACATCAGCTGCTTTCTGTAATGCAGACGAACAGGAAGCTGGGTATGATCGCAATGGACGAGGCTCTTACACAGCTCTTCCAGGAAGGCAGGATCACAAGGGATATGGCAATACAGTATGCTGTTGATCCCGACGGAATGCAGCAGAAGCTCAGATAAAGGGGGAGTCTTTAAGATATGGCACTTTTCGGACAAAGGAAAAGACTGGGCGATCAGTTGGTTGATGCCGGGCTCATTTCACAGGAGCAGCTTCAGAACGCCCTTGAAGAACAGAAGAATACAAAGACTAAGCTTGGCGAGACCATCATGTCCATGGGGCTTGTATCCGAATCGGACTTTGCCAAGTTCATGCATGAAACACAGGGCTTTGAGCTCTGTACCGATGATGATCTGAAGGAAGCGGATCCCAGAGCCAGAGAGACTGTGGGCGATGATATCGTAAAGAGGAATGAGATATTCCCCTTCGGTTTTGAGAGCCTGACAGAGATCAAGGTGGCAATGTCCGATCCTATGAACCTGGGCATCATCGATGAATTGGAAATGTCTTCCGGAATGACGGTTATACCGTATTATGCGCCCCAGAAGATGATATCCATATATCTGGATAAGATATACGGCAAGCAGGAGACCAGCGATGCGGCTAAGCAGTTCGAAGAAGAGCATGCCGCTGAGTACGGTGAGACTGAGACCGCAGCTGAGGATGATTCCATCGGCGAGTCTCCCATCGTTAAGATCGTACGTTCAATGATACAGCAGTCGGTTCGTGAAGGCGCATCCGATATACATATTGAGCCCATGGAGAAGAGCCTGCGTATCAGGAGCCGTGTGGACGGTATGCTTCAGGAAGATGCGGTTTATTCAACCGCCATGCTTTCGGCTATGACTGCACGTATAAAGATCATATCCGGTCTTGATATAGCAGAGAAGAGGAAACCCCAGGACGGACGTCTCACCTATGTGGTGGATGGCGTTGAATTCGACGTCCGTGTTTCTATCCTTCCTACTGTTTACGGTGAGAAGACCGTCATGCGACTTACAAAGAAGCAGGGGCTTACCCAGGAAAAGAAATATCTGGGTCTCTATCCCGATGATGAAGCAAAGCTTGATGGTATAATGAACAACCCTCACGGCATCATCCTTGTTACGGGACCTACCGGTTCAGGTAAATCTACCACCTGTTATACCGTTTTAAACGAACTTAATAAGCCTGATGTTAACATCATCACTGTTGAGGATCCTGTCGAAGCAAATATCGCCGGCATAAATCAGGTACAGGTGAATGTAAAAGCCGGACTCACTTTCGCGGCGGCGCTTCGTTCGATACTCCGTCAGGATCCGGATATCATCATGATCGGTGAGATTCGAGACGGCGAGACTGCACAGATCGCCGTCCAGGCGTCCATAACCGGTCACCTTGTTATATCCACACTTCATACGAACTCAACAGCAGCATCCATCACCCGTCTTATAGATATGGGCGTTGAAGCATACATGATAGGTGATGCCGTGGTTGGTATCATAGCGCAGCGACTTGTAAGAAGGCTCTGCAATGATTGCAAGGTGCCTCATCAGGCTACGCCTCAGGAGCTTGTGATATTGGGGCTCCCTGCGGACAGCAATGTTACGGTATATGAGCCCGGCGGATGCGAGAAGTGCGGTAACGGTTATAAAGGACGAAAGGCTATATACGAGATAATGCCCATATCTGCCGGCATCAGACGTGTACTCCACGAAACTGTTACAGCGGAGATAATAGAAAATACAGCTGTTGCGGAAGGCATGAACACGCTTAAGATGAGCGGTGCAAGGAACGTGCTTGAGGGCACTACATCCATTGCGGAAATGATGCGTGTGGCTTACGATATGGATGCGCAGACAGCTGCAAACCAGATGCAGGAAGGTGAAGGACAGGAAGTGGCTCAGGCTTAAGGTCCATAAATCTAAATAATCAAAAGGGGAGAAAAGTATGGCACAATTTAATTACCGGGTCATCACACCGGCCGGAAAGGAAAAGAAGGGCGTACTGGAGGCAAAATCCAGAGATGCCGCAATGTCGATACTTAAAAACGACAAGAATGTGGTGGTGATGTGCGATGAGGCTACAGGTCTCAACAAGCCTCTGCAGTTCTTAAACAAAGGTAAGAAGATAACCGCCAGGGATCTGGCTCTCTTCTGTCACCAGTTCTCATCCATAAACAAGGCCGGCGTTAGCGTGGTCGAAGCCTTCAGCATGCTGGCGGATCAGACCGAGAATCCCGCGCTCAGGGATGCCATAAATGCGGTTCATACCGATATCGCAAAGGGTGAGACCCTTGCCAATTCCATGAAGAAGCACAGCGGTGTTTTCCCTGAAATGCTTACAAACCTGGTTGAAGCCGGTGAAGCATCCGGTTCGCTGGATCAGTCCTTCGACCGTATGTCCATACAGTTCGAAAAGGACGCAGCCCTGACACAGGCAGTTAAGAAAGCCGTTACTTATCCTATAATCCTTATCATAGTCATGATCATAGTGCTCTTTGCGATGATGATCTTCGTGGTGCCTACATTCATGGACATGTTCGCGGATCTGGAAGTTGAAATGCCTGCAAGTACCATGGCTCTGGTACATATTTCCGATTTCCTTGTTGCATACTGGTGGCTGGTTGCAATTGTGGTGGTTGGTCTTGTATTTGGATGGAAAGCTTATGCTTCAACAGATTCCGGTAAGGAAGTTACAAGCTCACTTGCGCTTAAGATACCTTTCCTTGGTCCCGTAAAGACAAAGAGTGCCTGCGCAAGGCTCGGACGTACACTTTGTACTCTTCTTGGCGCCGGCGTTTCCATGGTGGATGCCATCGATATCACCGGTCGTTCCATGGAAAATCTCCTTTACAAGAGAGCCATGAAGGAAGCAAAGCAGCAGGTGCTTCGAGGCGTGCCTCTTTCAAAGCCTCTTCAGAGCTGCGGACTTTTCCCTCCCATGGTTGTTCACATGGTGGCTATCGGTGAAGAAACAGGTAATATCGAAGCCATGCTTGAGAACGTGGCTACATACTACGAGGAAGACGTGCAGCTTGCTACCGAGCAGCTCATGACCATACTCGAGCCTGCCATCATCATGGTAATGGCTGTCATCGTAGGTTACATGTGTATTGCTATTTTCTCACCTATGTTCACACTCTACGATGCATTGTCATAAAAGAAACAGAACCTGATACAATTAAAAAGACCGTCTGTGAAAGCAGACGGTCTTTTATGTAAAAGATCCTTCGCTTCGCTCAGGATGACAAAGCATGTGAGAATTAATTTGTTATAGAAAGGTTTTTATTCTATGTACATTAGCTTAACGATCATAATAGTCATTGCCGCCCTGATCCTTGCCCTGCCTGTATCGGCTTATTCAGGATACAGGACAGCTTTAGGCCCTGAGGAAGAGGAGAGGGATGCAAAGGAGGTACTGAAAAAATACAGATGGCACATAAGATCAAAGGAAGCGTGGCTTCTGCCTGTATGCGCCCTCCTTGTACTTACGGTATGGTTTTTTGATACGGAGTTTGGAAAGGCTCAGATTGACAGCGGGCTGCTTCTTGAATTTATGCTTTATTTTTTATGTACGCTTTTTCTTGCCGGACTTTCATATGTTGATCTTATGATATTTGAGATACCTCCGCTGTACGATATCCTTATAGCAACGCTTGGGTTTATAAGGCTTATCACCGATCTTTCACATTGGTATGATTATCTCATAGGTGCCGTGCTGGTAAGCGGGATATTCTTCCTGATCGCGTTATTCAGCGGCGGCAGAGCCATGGGAGGCGGGGATATAAAGCTTATGGCTGCTTTAGGTTTCCTTATCGGCTGGAAGGAAATACTTTTAGTCATGGGGATAGGCGCCATACTGGGATCAGTAATCCACGGGCTTATCATGCTGCTTACAAAAAAAGAGCACCTGTTAGCCTTCGGGCCGTATCTTTCTGCAGGCGGAGTGATAGTGATGTGCGTGGGTGAGAAGATCATTGAAGCGTATATGGCATATGTGCAGAGCGCGCTCCACCCGTGAACTGCCCGGACTGACAAAAAAATAAGATTATTTTTGTATGGAAATTTGTACCGGATTATGGTATAGTCTAATTTGGTATTAAATCTAATCCATGAAAGGGGAGCAATAGGATGGCCAACAAGTTTTTGACGATCTACGTCAATTCAGACATGATCCGTGTTGCCGAGATACAGAAGACCGGCAAAGAACAGATCGTCCTCAGCAATGCTGCCGAGATCAAGACGCCGCCCGGAAGTTTCAATGACGGCTATATCACTGATATCACAGCTGTTGCAGAGGCTGTGAGGACCGCGATCTTTGGCAGACAGTTCGGTTCAAAGGATGTTATCTTCACCATCGCATCGAAAAAGATAGCGAGCAAAGAGGTGGAGCTTCCTTATGTGAAGAACAGCAGGAAGCTGCAGCAGGTACTGCAGGCAAATTCCGGGGATTATTTCCCTATGAGTAATTCTGGAGATTATGTTTTCGCTTACAACATACTCGAGGATTACATAAACAGGGAAGACGGTCAGCATAATTACCGTATTTCAGCGGTTGCTGCCCCTATGGATCTTGTAAGATGCTACTACGAGCTTGCGGAGGATCTTAAGCTTAATGTAAAGCATATCGATTATTTCGGTAACTCCGTAATACAGCTCCTTACACTTCAGATGCAGGAAGGCCGTACCGATCTGGTCCTTCAGATCGAAATGGATCAGACCTACGTAAACGTTATGAGAGGTAAGACCCTTGTCCTGCAGAGAAACGTAAACTATGGTAAGACAGCCGTTACGAACGCCCTTATGGATGTCAAGAAGATATCCGAAAAGGATGCAAGGACGCTCCTTTCAAACGAGCAGCTCCTTGACCAGCACGTAACTGCCGATGAATATACACAGGCTGTGCAGGGACTCGTAAACGGTATCGGACGTGCCGTTGAGTACCACAGAACGAAGAACCCCGGCGATATGCTGCAGGGTATCAAGGTATTCGGTGAGGGTTCTGCTATAGCCGGCATCGAGAAGATTCTTGAGAGAGAGCTTGGTGCAAGAGTGGAACATTTCGAGACCCTTGCCGGCCTTACCATAAAGGGTCAGGCAGCTCTTAAGGCTTCCGAGGTGCTCAGATACCTGCCTAATATCGGTTCTGTCATCGATCCTATGGATCTGCTCATCGGTTCCTCAAAGAAGAGCGCTATCGAATCCTCGGATATGGTGAAATATCTGAAGATCGTATGTGCTGTTGCATTCGTGGGAATGGCTACATGGACGGGCATCACTTATTATCAGCACAAGAAAGCCCTTGATGCAAGGAATCAAATGCAGGCAAAGATCGATGAGATCTCTGATATCGAGCAGATAGCAAAGGATTACGAGAATGCACAGTCTCTTTTCGCCGCGCTTGATACGTTCAAGTACGAAAAAGAGAATAATAATAATCTGATACCTCAGTTCATCGATGATCTGGAGCAGATACTTCCGAAGGAGACAGTAGTGAAGTCCATTTCTGCGGAAAACGGCACAGTTACACTGGAAATGCTTTCCGGATGGCATCCCACAAACAAGAACGAGGTTGCCGATGTGATAGTTTCCCTTAAGAAGCTTGATTATGTAAAGAGCATACAGATCCCCGATATATCCGAGGAACAGAAGATCCGTTTCATGGCTGTAAGCCAGAATGATGCGGAGGGAAATCCTCTCACAGGCGATGCTGTCTATATGAGAAAAGTATCGGATGATCCCCTTGTTCTCGGAGATATCATAGAGGTTGCAACCAGAGAGGAACTCCTTGAGCTCATCACGGACCTTATAAACGGTGAGGCTGATGAGGATTATCCTGCCGAGCTCACTGTGGAGAACATAAATGATCTGGCAGTAAATCTCCTTCAGACTACATATCAGATCAACGTCAATATCGGTTATGATCTTAATGTGGCTGAGAAAGTGGCTCTTGATGCCGGATATACCGGTGACAAGGCAATAGTCGTAGATGCTGTAAAACCTGCTGATTCCGGAGCTGATGCTACAGAGGGTGGGGATGCAGCCGCAACAACAAGTGAGGAGGAGCTTTACTGATGAAGGGACTTTCAGATAGAGATACAGCGATCATAATGATCCTTTTAGTAGGTGTGATGATCGCACTTCCTTATATGTGGTACATTAAGGATACCAAGCTAGATACGGAAAACCTGATAGCAGAGACCGAGACGCTCAAAGCAAGATATGATTATCTTCAGGCAATGAATCTTCACCGTCAGGAATTCGTAGCAAGGACAGAGGAACTTAATAAAGAAAGAGATGCCATCGTAGCATCTTATCCTGCAGATATACTTCAGGAGAATTACACCCAGTTCCTTCTTGAGACAGAGTTAAATCACGACGTGACGACTGCTGTTCTTAATGAAGAGACCAGGGAAGTTACCTGGGATGAACCTTCACAGATGCTTTTCATCGATACCGTTTCTTATGGTACCAATGATGAGATAGTGATCACAGAAGAGGATGGAACAGAGACTCCTTATTCAAGTATACTTAATCAGTCTTCCATCACTTTCAAGGGATACTATGCCGGCATGAAGAAGCTTATCGCATACTTCATCGACCAGGATGCCTGCGGCATACCTATGTGCTATCCTAATTTCACGGCAGAGTATGACGAGGAGACCGGTGTGGTGACAGGTGCGTTCATCATATCCCAGTTTGCCATAAGGAATGCGGAAGATCCCGACAGAAAGCTTCCGGATGTTGTGATAAGGCCTGATCTTGACCAGTACAACTTAAGAGGAAACCTCTATGAGTATGGTACAAACGGTATCGACGGTATAAACGGTATCTTCGGACCTATCGTTTACGAAACCGAGATCTCAGAGGAAGGTCTTAAAGCAATACAGCAGGCAACCGGTGAGGTGGCTGTTGCCGAGGGCGGCGCCGGTGAAGGCGAAGCTGCACCCGCTGAGGGCGGCGAGGCTGCACCTGCAGCGCAGTAAGTAATGATGATATTCCGGAGAGGATATTATCCTCTCCGGAGTGTTATTTCATGATTTATAAAAAAAGAAATATGAATCAAAAGTTTATTTGTTGAAACAACTTTTTTTCTATGTTATTATTTTGGATAGGGTATTGTAGTTATATCAGGGGGAATTCGTTATGAAAATCAATCTCCGTTTTTTAAAAAAGAAGACAGGGAAGAATAAAGGCTTCGCCCTGATCGAACTAATCTGCGCGGTAGCGCTCTTTGCTGTGGTTCTCACACCTATTTTCGCATCCATGATCACATCCATGAGGGTGAATAACAAATCAAGGAAGGTTATGATTGCCACGGAAGTGGCTGAGGATGTGATGGAGAGTGTGAGAGATAAGACGTATGCGGGGGTGAGGAATACACTTACGAGTTTAAATACAGGATCTGTAAGCGGAAAAGATTCATTAGTGCTTTTTGATAGCAATATTTATTCTACAAGTGCAAATGCTGTGACGGTTTCTTCAGGTTCTATTACTGCTACGGCATCTATAGATGTTCAAACGATGGAAAATAACCAAATCACGGCATATACGACTGAATGCAGGAATAAGCTGATATCCGTTGGCGCTGATGCAAAGAAAACCCTGTATTGTCCGAACGGACCGGTGCTTAATACCGCTTTATCCGGGGAGTGTCTTACATATTTTGCGTTAACAAATATTCAAAGATATCAGTATCATTTTGATGCTCTTGTTGTGTTTACTCCTACGATACAGGATAAGATTCATACCAATACGGCGAATGATGATATGTATTATTCGTACCAGGTAAAGGTTCTTGTTTTTGATGCAGATATAAGTGATGCAGGCTGCACCAGCAGGTTTACAGGCATGCCGGTTGCTGTTATGACTGCTGGCATAAGGAATAAGTGAGGTTTAATTCATGGGAGGCGAGAGAATGAAGAAAGCAGGAAGAAACAGGGGTGCTGCAATGGTATCCGTACTCATTGCTATCACGTTCATAGGCATACTTTCCACATCTTTGCTTTATATGGCATATGCCAATTATATGACGAAAGTCGTCAGATACAATTCTCAAGACAATTTTTATTCTGCAGAATTTGGATTGGACGAACTTTCAGCATCTCTTAAGCAGATTGCGTATCTTGAAACTGATGCCAATTCTGCCATGGATGCATTGGTCACAGCTATTGATCCTAATCATGATAACAAATATAGTGATAATTCTGCGTCTATTGTTTCAACTCTTATGAAATCATCCAGTCAGGATGTAAAAATAGATATTGAGCATGATAATACGATTAATCCGGGCATTACTAATGAGTATGAAGCGGATTATACAAATTCTAAGTTAACACTGTATGGCATAAAGATAATCGCTAATGGGAAGGCAGGGACTATCCGTGAGGGGTATAAGAGTAATGTGGCTTTGAATCTTGTGATTAAGTTTCCCTCTGATGCCAAGAAGGCTGCTCCGGGGTTGTCTGATTTTTCGCTCATAAGCGATTCGCCTTTCAAAAGCGGAGGGGGTGATACATTTTTTACCGGCTGTGTTTACTTACAGGGGGTAGGAAAGAATGGCACTAATCCTTCTCCGGCAACTGACCCTTATTCGCCTGCATTGGAAGTTAAAGATGGGATGACCGCTCTTCAGGGAAGCCAGAATATTGTAAATGGGGATATTGTGGTACAAAAGGGAGGTATCCTTAATGTCACAGGAGATTTAAGGGTTAATGGCTTTATTGATATTAAGTCAGGTGGTGCTCTGATATGTAGTGGGAAGGTTCAGACAGCCTATGGAATAAAAACTACTGGAAGTTCGTATGTTACGAGAGGCACTAATCTGGCTGCTGACACTTCGCTCAGCTGGAATAATCTGCCGGATAACAGTGTGAAAGGTGGAACACAGGGCACGGGTGGAGAAGTGGTGACTACGCCACAGATTTGGAGAAAATTTATCATCGATAGTGGTGTCCTTAAATACAAAGAGTATGAGGTATATGATACTTATGACAATTTTTGGGGACATAGCTGGGATGTGGTTCCTGCCGGGGGTATAGTAGATCCCGATCCTACCAAAAGTCTTACCTATGCTCAATGTGAGGCAAAAGTTGTAAATAATGAAAGTTGGAGTACTGCTGGTGCAGAGAAGATTCGGGATGTTACGACGACAATTACACCTGAAGTTGGAGGCTCTAGCGGATTGGCAACGGCATTATTTGCAAAGTATGTTGTTGTGATGGGAAGCGATGGTAATCCGGAATGTTTACAGATCAGAAAAATTGGTTCATCCGGTGGATTAGGATATAGAAAACCTGTAAAATATAATATGTCGGCAGGTACTGGGTATCTTATGATAAACGGGGATGGTGGTGTTATCCATAGTGGTGATGGCGGTAATCCTATTGTCCATGATTGTTTGTTCATGAATTTGTTTAACACAGAAGCACAGATCAAGGGAACCTGTATCAATTCAATGTTTCTTAGTGAGACGGTTGTAAACCGTGATACCAGTCAGCTTCCGATATATATGCAGAAGCTTGATGAGAATATTTATCAGTCTATGCTTGACAGCTACTGGATTGCCACGGATGGCTCATATACCGCTGAAATTGCTTATAATAATGGTCAGCTTCCTAAGACGAAATATATTGAGGGCGTTGGTGCAGGTAGCGATGATTGCAGTGGTACGGGATTTGTTCTTACAACTGATCCTCAGGATAGTCATGGATCTATATATGGTGGTACGGGAGCAACGCAGAAAAAGTATGTTATAAATTACACCAATAAGGACGGCAGTATAAAGAAGGTTTATCGTACATTTGAATATTATGTTGATGGCGGTAATTATGTTAACCTAGTACAGCTTAAGAACTTCCTTGCAGATGATCCTAATGCTGCAATTGCAAATGTATTTAACTTTGATAATTCACCTGGAGAGACGATAGCCGCAAATAAGAATTCAGTAGTCGCTTATGAAAAATGGTTTAAAAATAGGGACTAAAGGAGGTGCGGATTGAATTCTGTTGGTAAATCAGTAAAAAATAATAAGGGTTTTTCTCTCGTGGAGATGTTGGTTGTCATGGCGATTCTGGCTATACTGACAGGTGGAGCGGTTGCCAGCATATCTATTGTTAATAATGCAAACGTAAATAAAGCAGCAAGTGCCTTGGATAGTGCGTTTAGTAAGGCCAGAACCAATGGAATGGCAAAGGGGAGTGGATACCATTTAAAGCTTTCAATGGAGGGGAACAGCCTTTATGCCAGCACTTTGGTATCTGGGGTGCTTGAAAAGAAGGAAAAGATATCCGGTGGTGGTGTAAGTGTAACACTTCCTGCTGTTACAGAGTATTACTTTACTGCCGATGGTGGTGTAAGGGGTGCAACTAGTGCCTTAAGTTCAAAGGAAGATGTTGTTTTTACTCATGGAGAAAGAACAGCAAAATTCACGTTTTACAAGATAACCGGAGATCATGACGTTACATTAAACTAACATTGACTGTTTATCTAGGAGGGTGTATGAAAAATAATAAGGGATACACGTTGGTTGAATTATTAGTATCCATGGTTGTGCTTATGATGGTACTTACGGAAGTTTATATCGTCATGAACAATGGCTCCAATGTATATAACAAAGGGAGCTATGATGTTTCACTTCAGACAAAGGCACAGCAGGCTCTCATGCACCTAGAGGATATCCTTATAGATGCAAATGAAAGTGTTTCCTATGATAGTGCCGGTGTGTTAGGAGATAATGGGAAACTTACTATTGTAAATGAGCCGGGTGATGATTATATGGTCACTTTCGATAATTCTGACCCTGTTGGAAAGATTTATGGATATGGTAAGCTTATGGTTACTGTTACTCATGATGATGGCTCTGTAGAGCCTGCGGTTCCTCTCGTAGATAATGTAGCCAGCTATAGGGTTGTTACGGATGAGATCACTAATAAAACCGGGGATTCTGTTTTTGTCAACATTTCCATGTCAAATAAGGAAAGTAATTATTCTACGCAGACTAAGGAAATATATTTAAGAAACAGGCTTGGTACGCGAGGTAGCGATGGTGTTGATGATGATGCCTCTCCTTCTGCTAATTTTACATTAAATGTTCTGCGGCATAAAACATATCCGCTTAATGGTGATCGATATTATTTTCTAATTGAGGGGACAGATGCTTTAGGAAATCCTACAACGACGAAAAAATATTGCAGTTATTTTGTTTGGCAGAGTTCAGATGGATTAAATGGTCTTGATCAGGAGCAAGATCCGAACAATAAATACGCGTTGGTTGGTAATACTTCTGTAAAGTGTAATGCAGGTCTGGATAAGAAAGCAAGTTGGGATGTGTCTGCTACGGCGGTGATTAGGGGATATGAGGATGCGGCTGCCTTTGCAGCAACTCCTAACAAATTCATTACCATTACAGTAGTTACGGATAAGGTTGGGGTCGGAACAGTAGATTATAGTAAAAGTAAGGGATATATTAATTTGTGCTCCGGAACATCACAGGCAGGTTCCAGTCTTACCAGAGTGTATGGTATTAGTTTGGAGGATGCAGATAATGTAGATTATATCCTGCGTAATTGCTCGAAACAGGTTATATCTGCTGACAGCAATCCGGGTGATGTTATGAAAACTGATAAAGGCGCAGGTGTTGATATAAGATTTGATAATATTAGCAAGTCTACAACTGATAATGATAAAGTTAAGGATACAGCTGATGGTTCTATTACCAGTGAATCGATCATGTTTGCAAAGGATTTAACTTTTGGATCTGATATGTATATTTCGCCGGATAATGTTGATTCGAATGGGTATTCGCAGATAAAGAAGGAAATATATGTTTATATGGATGGAGCAACGAACAGCTTTGCATCATATAGCAAGACTCATCAGACAGATAATAAGATTAAAACTTTTTCAGATAAGAACGAAATGTTTTATGTTGATTGTAAGATAAAGTACTCAGGAGGCAGTGATCAATACCTTGAGTTTCCTTGTTTCTTTCTTTATACCGGAGAAGTTACTGATGGCGGTAGCAGTATGAACAAAGTATTATGTGAATGGGCAGATTTGGAGGAAAAATAATTTTTGAGGTGGTTCTGATATGAAGAACAGTTTTATTAAAAGTAATAAGGGCTTTTCACTTGCAGAGATGATCATAGCACTGGCGATCATAGTGTTTCTTGTTGGATTCGCCGGAGTGCAGCTTGTAAGGTATATTGAAAAGTCAAAGCTTTCGAAAGATGTTTCGAATGCAAAGACTATGTATTCTGATATTGTTACCACGATAGGTGAGGCACAGATACATGATGAATTGCTTATTGCAATTAATCCGGGATATGTTAACCCTCCGGGGGGGATTCTAGATTTCACGGCTCTTCCGGGAGCTGCTTTTACAGGTACTGCGGGGCATGCATTAACAACGTTAAATCAGTATAGACCTGTTGCACCTGAATTTAATTATAATAAGAATAATCCGACATCATGGGTAATAAATGTTGAGGATATAGGTAATCACGAACTGGCTGCGCGTGTATACATTGTAGATGGTACCGGTGCCAGAATTGAAGTTGCACCCAATGTCACAGGTCCGTATGCGGATGTAGAATAATACTTATGACAAGTTATACCCTCCCTGAATTTTCAGGGGGGTATTTTGTTTTTATTGAGGGAGGAGTATCTATGAATAAATATGATGAGATTTCTGCAGAAGAGGCAAATGAGTGGAAGCTTCAACACTCAAATAATCTTCGGGATTTAGATCACCCGGAGTTTGAAAAGAAGCTTGGCATTGAAAAAACTTATGAATTGTCGGAGGATGGAAAGACATTGCATACTTCTGTAACTTATGGAGGCGTGTCTTCTACTACTGCAATATTTGCTGTTCTGATTGTCTTTTTCTTTGTTTTCCTTTTAGGTTATAGCGCTGTTGAACAGTTTCTAAAAGGCGAATATGTATTGGCAGTAATTAATTTGTTAGTTACGGTTGCTATGTCATTTATAGGAGTGCGTTTTCTGAAAACTGCTCGAAAAAAAATCAAATATGAAAAAGAGTATAAAAAGCTGGTTAAAAAAGGCATGATAGAGAAGGAAAAATTTGGAGCGTCAACTATTTTTACTGGCATATATTTTATTTTTTTCTATTTTATTATTGGCTTTTTTGTACTTTTATGGGTATTGTTTTTAATGGATGAGAAGTTTGGCATAATATGAATGACTGTTGGCTATAAATTTGTTTTAGTATAAATGTAAAGATAGAGGGGAGTTAAGAATGAAAAGCAGCATGATAAAGCGCATAATCTCGGGGGGTGTATGCAGGGCTTTTGATTTTTTATGTTTTTCGAAATGAGTAAATTATCAGATAAAATTGAGAATAATAATTTGATACAAACTGAACAGATAGATAAATCAGATATGCCGGATGAGAATTTGTTTGATAATGTTGATTCTACAATTCTGTCCTCTGATGAAGAAAGAAGAAACAGAATTAAAGAATATGCTTTTATACCTGTTTTTATAGGACTTATACTGTTACTATCCGGATTAATGATTTATATTTTTTACCGTAGTTTGAAGTTTCTCTTCGCCTGGCAGTTCGCTGAAATTGAAATTAATAATATCTTACTGGTGTTCCTTTTTATGCTGGATAAATTTCTTATCAATGCAATCAGGGCAAAAAAAATTCCTGCTATTTCATTTGATTCGTGTTTAAAGGCATACGGGAAATCTATGTACTATATTGTTATACTTTGTTCTTGTTCTGCGCTGTTTTTTATTCTTTTTATGTTGTTTATGACGTTTTTTACTTAACCTTTGTATTATTCACAGAATGTATTCATGACGGTGTAAAGCGCATAGTCTATATTTTTTGTGTGTACTGGAGGAATACCGGTTGAGTATAGAAAAAGGAGAGTCTCATCTCCTAAATCCTATGCTCGGATGTGCTATTGGACTATTGTAAACTTTCTGCACGACGGATGAATTCTTCAAGAGACATTCCCAGACGCTTTGCTGCTTCTTTTGCCGTGATCAGGCCATCATCAACCAAAGAGGATAAGGCCATGAACATGCCTTGCTCTATGCCATCTTCAAGTACGCCTTCATGTTCATCCTGCTCATTGTATTCAACCAGATTCATCTTTATCACCGCCTCTCTGTGATTTACCAGATAATTCTTCATGAGCCTATATTCATAACACTCGTCCTGTATTCATCTACAGACATATTAAGGCTCTCTGCCGCCTGTACCTCCGATATTATGCCTTTTCTGACAAAAGAATTCAAAGCAGATATGCCACGTTCCATGCCTTGCTCTATGCCATCTTCCAGTATACCCTCACGTTCATCCTGCTCGTTGTATTCAACCAGATTCATCTTTATCACCGCCTCTCTGTGACCAACCAGAAAATCTTTCATTATCCCGTCGCGTATACACTCGTCTATCACTTTTTCCAGTGCTGCGATCTTCTCTGCATCTGTCTTTTTTCCTTTTAAAGCACACCTTACACGATCAATGAAATCTGCATATTCCTTAAGCGGTCTGCATTTTTCCATTAACACTGCATTATGTCCCGCATTGATATTATAGGCGGTTACAGTAAGCTCAAGCTCAGGATCCGCAACAGGAACAGCCATCTCTTTTACAAGTTTTCTAAGTAGCTGGCATACATAGAACAGCATCCTAAGCGGCAGGTTCCCGTTTAATGTCGACTGATGTTTTTTCCTCCTTTTTGCATAAACTGTGCAGGAGGAAACCTCTTCACTCCTGCTTTTTTAAAATGGGATTTGAAAGCAGGAATTCAGATAATAAGAATGTGCCTTAACAGGCATATAAGAAAAATTTATGCTGCTTTCACTTGAAAGTATACGATATGGTGATAATCCGTTCAAGAGCAATTCTGAAAAAATATGACAATATCTAGCGCTTATCAGCGGGGAAACACCTATCGGTTAAAACAAAATGGATATCGGCAAAATTTCAGCCTTGACGCCCTGCGCCAGGCGGCTTATACTCATGTGTGAAAGCAGATTTTTTATCATAATTCTGATGTGACCGTAAAGGGAACGATCTTATATTTCTTAATTCCTGCTTTCGATCCCATTAAACAAAAGCAGGAGAGAAGTGTTTTTACTCCTGCGAGATCATTTTATTTCAAAGGAGGAGAACACATGAAAACTGTAAACAGAGAGTATGTCTCAAGCACTTTTGCAATGTATTTTTCGGAGAGGAAAAATCTGCTGTCGTTATATAATGCAGTAAACGGAACTGATTATGATGATACGGCAGCCCTTGAGATGAACACGCTGCAGGGTGAGGATGGGGTCTCGGACAGTGTATTTTCGAGGATAGCAAATGACCTGTCGTTTATATTTCATTCGACCATGAGCTTGTATGAACATCAGTCTACGATCAACTGGAATATGCCGCTCAGGATGCTGTTCTATGTATGTCAGCTTTTAAGAAAGCGCATAAATGGGAAGGAACTATACAGGGAGCGAAAGATATTGATCCCTACGCCGGTATTTGTGGTATTCTATAATGGAAGGAAAGATATGCCGGACAAGCTGGTCATGAAGCTGTCCGAACAGATGATGGTGCAGGTGGATGAGCCGGGACTTGAACTGACAGTTACTGCTTATAATATAAATGCCGGACATAACAAGGAATTGATGGAGAAATGCAGACCACTGTATGAATATGCTTTTTTCATAGCCAGCGTAAGACAAAACATTGAAGGCAAGAAGACAGATGCTGAGAAGACAGCGGCGATAGAAGCAGCGATAGACAGCTGTATCAGGGATGATATCATGAAAGATTTCCTTACAGAGCACAGAGAGGCGGTGATCAGGGTGAATCTGGTGGAATACAATGAACAGGATGAACGGGAAGGGATACTTCTTGATGGAATTGAGCAGGGCATGGAACTGGGAATGGGGCAGATAAGCGACCTCAATGCATGGCTCGTAAAGCAAGGGCGAACAGATGAATTGTTTCTGTCATTTGATGACCGGGAGCTGCAGCAGAAGCTCCTTCAGGAGATGAAAGAAGCGGAGCCATGAGTAAGGTTTGCTGTTGTGCGCAGGAAGCGGCAAAGCGTCTGGGGCTGTCAATTGAGGAGTACACCCGCAGGGCTGATAGAATAAATATCTGATCACAAGGTATTAACCCTTGGAACCAAAACTTATTTTTTATCTGGACGAAAAATTCGGAGTAATTTGAAAGGATGCTTAGTCTTACCGATCCCATTGAAAAAATAAAAGGCATAGGGCCCAAAAAGGCGGAGAGCCTGAAAAAAGCGGGAATTTTTGATATAAATTCTCTCCTGCATTTTTTTCCAAGGACATATAGTTCCATGCCTGAAAAAAAATCCATAAAGGTATTAAAGACCATGCAGGCTGCCGGCCGTGTTGTTACCGAAGGAACTGTTCTTTCCACACCGCAGATATTTAAGAGCGGAAGAGGGAACGTGCTTTCTTTTCTTATAGGTGATCTGGGTGAAAGCCTGCGTGTGTATATATTTGGCATGCCGTATCTTAAAAAGAATTTTCCTCAGGGCAGACGGCTGCTTCTTCTTGGAAACCTTGGAAATAAGGGAAAAGAGCTTATATTAAACCAGCCGCGTATCCTGACTAAGGAGGAATATGAAAGCGCGCAGGGAAGGCTCGATGCAGTATATCCGCATATAAAAGATCTTAACGATAAAACCATATGGACGGCCGTAAAAAGCTGCCTGCACGTTGCGGCGGATATAAAAGAATATCTTCCCGAAGAGACGGTGCATAAGGAAGGGCTCTGCAGTATATCCGATGCCATAATAAAGATGCATTGTCCGGAAAGTATTGAGGATGTGGCTTTAGCCAGGAGGCGGCTTGCTTTTGATGAGTTCTTCTTATTCTTATCAAAGATCCATTTTTTAAAGAAGGCAGGAGACAGACCGGCAAATCATTTTGCAATACAAAAAGACGATGGCGGCAGCCAGACAGTAAAGGCATTCATTGAAAAACTGCCCTATGATCTTACCGGTGCCCAGAAAAGGGCGCTTGAGGATATTTTATCCGATATGGAGGGCAACTATGCCGCAAACCGCCTGATACAGGGGGATGTGGGAAGCGGCAAGACCATAATAGCATTTGCAGCGGCGCTTGCCCAGGTGAGCCATGGAAGACAGGCACTTATAATGGCTCCTACCGAAGTACTGGCAGCACAGCATTATAAGGATATAGAAAAACTTACGGAAGAATACGGTCTTCCTTTCAGAGCAGCACTTCTTTCAGGTTCGCTTAAGGCATCCGAAAAAAAAGCGGTAAAGGAAAGACTTAAGACCGGGGATGTCAATATCCTCATGGGCACACATGCTGTAATAGAAGATGATGTGGAATTTAAAGAGCTATCCCTTGTGATCACCGATGAGCAGCACCGGTTCGGCGTGGGACAGAGGATGAAGGCGATGCAAAAGGGCGGAACACCTCATACTGTCGTAATGAGCGCCACCCCCATACCGCGTACATTAGGCCTTATAATCTATGGTGATATGGATGTTTCCATAGTGGATGAAATGCCGGCAAAGCGTCTTGAGAGAAAAAATGCTGTAGTGGACATCTCCTATAAAGAGAAAGCTCTTAAGATGATAATAAAACATATAAGGGACGGCGAGCAGGCTTATATCATATGTCCCATGGTAGAGGCTTCGGAGGATGAGGATATAGCGGCCGCAGGCAATGAGGAAGCAGGTATTCCTCTTGCCAATGTGACCGATCTTACTGTTACGCTTAAAGAAATCCTGCCTCCCGATATAAGGATCGATATGCTTCACGGGCGGCTGAAGCCAAAGGAAAAGGATGAGGTGATGCAGCGCTTTTCCATGCATGAGACTGATCTGTTAGTTTCTACCACCGTGGTGGAGGTGGGAGTAAATGTTCCGAATGCTACAGTGATGCTCATCCTGAACGCAGAACGTTTCGGACTTTCAGCCCTTCATCAGCTAAGGGGCCGCATAGGAAGGGGAGAGAAGCAGGGGTATTGTATTTTTATGGCAGGCGGATCTTTCAATGAGGTATCAAAGCATACAAAGGAACGGCTGGATATATTGGGCAAGAGCAATGACGGATTTAAGATCGCGGAGGAGGATTTAAAGCTAAGGGGACCCGGGGATTTCTTCGGTTTAAGGCAGTCAGGTCTTCCGTATTTTAAGATAGCGGATATTTATTCCGATGCGGAACTGCTCAAGCGATGCAAGGCGGTTCTTGAACATATGCTGCGTGATGAACCTAAGACACTTGAAAGACTTAAAGCCGCGGTATATGAGAGAGAGGATCTTAGCTTTAAGGATTTTCACGGAGTCTGCCTGTGACTGATCCTAAGGCTTGACATTTACGAACAAATGTTCTATAATATATATGTGGTTACAGGATGTGGTGCGATCTTCCCTTCATCTGCACCGCATCTTGTTTTATTTTGTACTTTCGTTTATAGTATTCGGGGAATTTTTTTATGGAGGTTTTTATGGCTGCAGATAATAAAGCGCAGGATTACGGCGCGGAAAATATACTTGTACTGGAAGGGCTTGAGCCGGTACGTGAACGCCCCGGAATGTATATAGGTTCCACAGGGACCAAGGGCCTTAATCATCTTATATATGAAATAGTGGACAATTCTGTGGACGAGCATCTTGCCGGCTGCTGTGATCATATAACAGTCACTCTTGAGAAGGATGGCTCGGCAACTGTTGAGGATAACGGACGAGGCATGCCTGTTGAGATGCATGCAAAGGGCGTTTCCGCAGAGCGTGTGATCTTTACCACTCTTCATGCCGGAGGTAAGTTTGATAACAGCGCCTATAAGACCAGCGGAGGTCTTCACGGTGTGGGTTCTTCCGTTGTAAATGCGCTGTCAGATCATATGAAGGTCACGATCAAGAGAAACGGCCATATATATGAGGACGAGTATGAGCGCGGAAAGCCTGTTACGGAACTGATAAACGGCTTATTGCCGGAGGTTGGCAATACAAGGCAGACAGGCACGAAGGTGAATTTCATACCTGACGGTACTATATTTGAAAAGACTGTATTTAAGGCAGAGGATGTTAAGACCAGGCTTCATGAGACTGCTTATCTGAATCCGGGGCTTACCATTGATTTCAATGATCTGAGGAAGGAAGAGCCGGAGCGTATAAGCTTCCATGAGCCTGAGGGTATTACGGGTTTTGTAAAAGCCCTTAACAAAGGAGCGGAGGCTCTTCATGATGTGGTCTATTATAAGGGCGAAGCGGAAGATGTTGAAGTAGAGGTGGCTTTCCAGTATGTGAATGAATTCCGGGAGACCGTGCTTGGTTTCTGTAATAATATCTATAATGCCGATGGTGGTACTCATATCACAGGTTTTAAGACCATGTTTACCACGGTCATAAACAATTATGCCAGACAGCTCGGCAATCTTAAGGATAAGGATTCAAATTTTACGGGACCCGATGTAAGAAACGGTATGACAGCCGTGGTGAGCATAAAGCATCATGATCCGCGTTTTGAGGGACAGACAAAGACAAAATTAGACAATCAGGATGCGGCAAAAGCTGTGAGTAAGGTTACGGGAGATGAGGCAGTGCGATTCTTTGACCGTAATCTTGAGACCTTAAAGGCTGTTATCGGTTCTGCGGAAAAGGCGGCAAAGATAAGAAAGACAGAGGAGAAAGCAAAGACAAACCTCCTTACAAAGCAGAAATATTCATTCGATTCAAACGGGAAGCTTGCAAACTGCGGCTCGAAGGATGCTTCAAAGTGTGAGATATTCATAGTTGAGGGTGATTCCGCAGGCGGTTCTGCAAAGACGGCAAGGAATCGTGAGTTCCAGGCCATCCTTCCCATACGTGGAAAGATACTTAATGTAGAAAAGGCCTCCATCGACAAGGTGCTTGCAAATGCGGAAATAAAGACCATGATAAATGCCTTCGGCTGCGGCTTTTCCGAAGGATACGGAAATGATTTTGATATCACAAAGCTTCGTTATGACAAGATAATCATCATGGCCGATGCCGATGTGGACGGAGCACATATATGTACTCTGCTGCTTACACTTTTTTACCGCTTTATGCCGGAGCTTATAAGCGAGGGGCATGTTTATATAGCGATGCCTCCTCTTTACAAGGCTATGCCTTCAAAAGGGCAGGAGGAATATCTCTATGACGATGCGGCTCTTGCCAGATACAGGAAGGAACATAAGGGGCCTTTCACACTGCAGAGATATAAGGGTCTTGGCGAGATGGATCCGGAGCAGCTCTGGGAGACCACGTTGGATCCCGAAAGACGTATGTTAAAATCCGTGAGCATAGATGATCCCATGATAGCATCAAATACTACCGAGCTGTTAATGGGCACGGATGTAGCGCCACGCAGGGAATTTATACATGCAAATGCCACTGAAGCCCTGCTTGATATCTGAAAAAACTGCGCCCTGTGCTGTCATCCTGAGCGAAGCGAAGGATCTTAAATAATAACGGGAGTTCTAAGAAAAATGAATTCAAGAGAAAAAGAAAAAGACCGCATAATAAATACCTACTATTCAGAGGTGATGCAGAAATCATATATTGACTATGCAATGAGTGTTATCGTTGCAAGAGCCCTGCCGGATGTAAGGGACGGCTTAAAGCCCGTGCAGCGCCGTACTCTTTACGATATGCATGAGCTGGGCATAAGGCATAATGGCGCTTACAGAAAGAGCGCCCGTATAGTGGGTGATACCATGGGTAAATATCATCCTCATGGAGATTCGTCCATTTACGATGCGCTTGTGGTAATGAGCCAGGATTTCAAGAAGGGGCTTGCCCTTGTTGACGGCCACGGAAATTTTGGAAATATTGAAGGTGACGGTGCCGCAGCCATGCGATATACCGAAGCCAGGCTTGCAAAGATAGCAGAGGAGGAGCTGCTCGCAGATCTGGATAAGGATGTGGTGGATTTTGTTCCCAATTTCGATGAGACGGAAAAAGAACCTTCCGTTCTTCCTGCGAAGTTTTCAAATCTTCTTGTAAACGGTTCCGAAGGTATAGCTGTCGGCATGGCTACAAATATACCTCCGCATAATTTAGGCGAGGTTATAGATGCCACAAAGGCTTATATAAAGAATAACGATATCACGGATGCCGGCCTTATGAAATATATTAAGGGACCGGATTTCCCTACGGGCGGCATCATCACGAATAAGGATGATCTTCCTGCCATATATGCATCCGGTACCGGTAAGGTAAAGGTAAGGGGGAAGGTTGAGGTCGAGCAGGCAAAAGGCGGCCACAAGCTTATTGTGATCACAGAGATCCCATATACCATGATAGGTGCGGGTATCGCAAAGTTCCTTCAGGATGTGGCAGCCCTTCAGGAAAGCAGGAAGACGACGGATATCATAGATATATCAAACCAGTCATCAAAGGAAGGGATACGTATTGTCATCGAGCTTAAGAAGGATGCCGATACGGATAATTTTATCAATCTCCTCTACAAGAAGACGAGGCTTGAAGATACTTTTGGCGTGAACATGCTTGCCATTGCTGACGGACGCCCGGAGACCCTTTCGCTCAAGCAGGCAATAAAATACAATGTGGATTTTGTCTATGAGACAAACCGCAGAAAATATACTACCCTTCTTAGAAAAGAACAGGAAAAGAAGGAAGTGCAGGAAGGCCTTATCAAGGCCTGCAATGTGATCGATCTGATCATAGAGATACTCAGGGGCTCCCGTGACAGGGCACAGGCAAAGGCCTGCCTTGTGGAAGGAAAGACCGACGGGATCAATTTTAAAAATAAAGAGTCGAAGATACTTGCAGCCATGCTCAAATTCACGGAGCGACAGGCCGATGCCATACTGGAACTGCGTCTCTACAGACTTATAGGGCTTGAGATAGAAGCTCTTCAGAAACAGTATGAGGAGACTACCGCAAATATTTACAGATACGAAGACCTTCTCGGCAGCAGGGAGTCTATGTCGGCGGCCATCATAGAGGAACTTGAGAGCATAAAGAAACAGTATGCGGTAAAACGTCGTACTGTGGTAGATAATGTGGAAGAGGCTGTTGTGGAAGAAAAGCCTGTGGAGGAGATGGAACTCATATTCTTAATGGACCGCTTCGGATATTGCAGAGTCATAGATACAGCCGCCTACGAGCGTAATAAAGAGGCTGCGGATGCGGAGAATGTATATGTCCTGAAATGTCTGAATACCGGCCGTATCGCAGTATTTACGGATAAAGGAAATATGCATACGGTGAAAGTATCCGATCTTCCTTATGGTAAATTCCGTGACAAGGGACAGCCTCTTGATAATATAAGCGGTTATGATTCAAAGGATGAAGAAGTGGTGAGCGTTATCGATATGAACGGCATAGCACTCAAGCGCTTCATATTTGTTACTGCCGCGTCTATGTTAAAGCGTGTGGAAGGCTCCGAGTTTGATGTGGGGAGGCGTACAGTTGCCGCTACCAAGCTTACGGAAGGTGACAGGCTCCTTAAGGTGGAGGAACTTTCTGAGGAGCAGTATCTTGTGATGGTATCAAAGAAGGGCTATGTATTGAAAATTGATACCATAGAGATTCCCGAGAAAAAGAAAAATGCTGCAGGCGTAAGAGGCATGAAGCTTGGAAGCGGAGATGTGCTTGAAGCGGCCTTCTTTGGCAATACATCAGAAGAGAAACATATAGTGGAAGTGTTAGACCGCCATCTGGATATCAAGAGCTTGCGTTGTGCTTCCCGTGACGGTAAGGGCTCGAAGCTTAAATAAAGGAGGATGGATTTTGCGTGTTATAGCAGGAAGTGCGAGGAGTCTTCTTTTAAAAACTCCGGCGGGGATGACCACACGTCCCACAACGGACAGGATAAAGGAAACACTATTTAATATCCTTCAGAGTGAGGTGCCGGGAGCGGTTTTGATCGATCTGTGCGCGGGAAGCGGACAGATAGGCATAGAGGCTCTTTCCAGAGGTGCCGGTAAAGTTTATTTTATTGATAACGATAACAGTGCCGTAAAGTGTATAGAGGAAAACCTGAAACATACGGGCTTTGTCAATAAAAGTCTTGTTCTAAAACAGGATGCCGTCACGGCGCTTGCTTACAGCATAAGGGAGAGGGCAGATGTGATATTTGCAGATCCCCCTTACGGAAAGGGGACGGATGAGCAGATACTGGCTGCGGCGGCAAAGTCCAGGGCTGTTGATACGGATACCCTCATCATAATAGAAGAAGCAATAGAAAGAGATTTTTCCTTTGCAAATGAGCTTGGATTTGATATTATCAGGGAGAAATCATATAAGACCAATAAACATGTTTTTTTGAAGAAAGGAAGTCCGGATGAAAAAAGCGATCTATCCGGGAAGCTTTGATCCCATGACCTATGGTCATCTTGATGTGATAAAACGTGCATCAAGAATGTTTGATGAACTGATAGTATCGGTTCTTGACAATAAGGCAAAATCTCCGTTGTTTTCAACGGATGAACGTGTTAAAATACTTTGCGAAGCGACTTCGGAGCTTAAGAATGTGAGGGTGGATCAGTTTAGCGGTCTGCTTGTTGATTATTGCAAACGGCAGGACGTACATATCATCATAAGAGGGCTTCGTGCGATAACGGACTTTGAATATGAGTTGCAGAATGCCCAGACGAACAGGAAATTATCCGATGATGATGTGGATACGATATTCCTTACCACAAGTCTTGATTATTCCTACCTCAGTTCATCTTCCGTAAAAGAGATAGCCGCTTTCAACGGGGATCTTTCTCAATTTGTGCCTGAATTTGAGATCCCTCTCATAGAAGAAAAATTTAAAAAGATTCGGAATACAGGCAATCCGGAAGGCTAAGTTTAAAAGGAGCTTCAGATGGCTAAGTCAAAACTGAGGATAATGAAGACGATAGATGATATAGAGGAGCTTGTAAATTCCTGCAAGCCCGGTGTCATCCATCCGGAAATGATAAAGATAGACAGGGACGAGCTTCTTGATCTGGTGGGAGAATTAAGGAAGAATACTCCTGAAGAGGTCAGGGGCTATGCGGAGATGTATGAGAAAAAGGATCTCATCTTAAGCGAGGCCCGCGAAGAGGCAGACCGCATCAGAAAAGAGGCGAGGGATGAATCTGAGCAGCTTAAGGCTGATGTGGCAGAGAAGATGAGCAGCCTTCTTTCCGAGAGCGAAATAAGCCAGAGGGCAAATGAAAATGCGGAAGCTCTGATAAATGATGCAAAGCGCCACGCAGAAAAGATCATTGCCGATGCAAATGCCGAGGCAGATGAGATCGTGCGTGATGCAGAGGATTATGAATACAGGGTATATACGGGTTTCCAGCAGTATATGAATGAGCAGATGAGCTACATGCAGGCTCTTATCAATGATACGATAAATGAAACCACCAGAAATTCCGGTCATCTTGTAGATTCGCTTACAAAGGTCCTTAATGAAGTGAAGGAAAACCTTCAGGCGGCAAACGCCCAGGCTGAAGAAGCGCCTGAGCAGGGAGGTATTTCCCTGAATCTTCCGGAAGAAAATTAAGATATAATATCTGCTTTAGAACGGCGGCATATGATTGCCGCCGTTTTTTATAGCAGGGACAGCGAAAGGTATTTTACGGATTGGGATAAATATGAAGATTGCTCTTATCACGGGCGCAGGTTCCGGAATGGGAAGATGTTTTGCCTTATATGCAAAAAAATTCTACCGGAAAATTGATATGCTGTGGCTTATAGGAAGGAATGAAAAAAAATTAAAAAAGACGGCAGCTTGTATATCCATGCCCTGCCTGTGTATTTCTGCCGATCTTTCTAATGACAGCGGCCTTGAAAAGATAAAAAACATGCTTGCAAAGATAAGTCCTGAGATCGTGCTTTTGGTAAACAGCGCCGGTTCAGGACTTATGGGCGGCTTTAGGCAGATGACTGTCTGCGAGAGTGTTTCCATGTGCGATATAAACTGCAGAGGGCTTACAGCAATGACATCTCTTTGTCTGCCCTATATGCATAAGGGGGCCGGGATCATCAATCTTGCAAGTGCGGCCGCCTTTTTGCCTCAGCCATATTTCTCTGTATATTCGGCATCAAAGGCTTATGTTTATTCTTTTTCACGATCGCTGTCAAGGGAGTTAAGAAAAGACGGCATAAGGGTCTGTGCGGTATGTCCCGGCTGTGTGGACACCGGTTTTTTTGACGGGGCGCAGAAATATGAAAAATTAAAGCCTTATAAAAAAGTTTTTATGGCTAAGGACAGTAAGGTTGTTAAAAAGGCTTTGAAAGATGCGGCAGGGGGGCGGGGTGTATCCGTATACGGCATACCCATGAAGCTGTTTTACCTGCTGTGCAAGCTCATACCTTCGGAGCTTATACTTCGGATTTTATGGTGAAGGATTTCTTCTTATTTTGCAGCCTTAGCACCGGAGAACAGGAGAAAAAAGAATGAAAAAGGGTGAATACGGAAATATAAAAGCAAGAAAAAAGAGGGAGTATATCCATACGCTGGTGCTTTTTCTGCTTTCTTTTATGGTCCTGGCGCTTGGTATATTCATAAGCGGAAGCAGGAAGAATTATCTTACTATAGTGGCGGTTCTGGGATTTCTGCCTTCTGCAAAGTTTCTTGTATCGTCGGTAATGTTTACAAAAGCGGAGAAGTATTCCTGCAGCGCCGGTCTTAGGGATAAGGTCACGGAAGTTCAGGCTGTTAAAGATACAGAGCTGCTTTATGATCTTTATATAACTTCCTACGAAATCTCCTATCCCGTAAGTGTTTTATTTATCAGGAAGGATGGGGTCACGGCACTGTTAAATGATGAAAAGTGTGATGTAAAGAAGGCGGAAGAACATACGGATAAATTTTTCAGGGCGCAGGGAATTAAAGGCTGTTCTTCAAGGTTTATGAAAGAAGAGGATAAATTTTTAAAAGCTCTCGCAAATGCAACGCCTGAACCGGATGAGGAAAGGCGCACTGCGATAAAGCAGCTTATGCTTGATATATCACTTTAGGATCACGGACACTGCATACGGGTTTTGGACAGATGAAAGAAAAGATCATCGAAAGGAAGGATGCCGGGCAGAGGCTCGACAAATATCTGAATAAGCTCCTGCCTGAGGCAGGGACTTCTTTTATTTATAAGATGTTAAGAAAAAAGAATATCGTCCTTAACGGGAAAAAAGCCGGGGGAAATGAAAAGCTTAATGAAGATGATACCGTAAGGCTGTATTTTTCCGATGAGACTTATGAAAAATTAAGCGGGCATAATAACGCGGTTATTAATGACAAAAACAATGCGGATGTTAAAAATAAAAAAAACCATGCTCTTCCAAAGATCATATATGAGGATGCGGATATCCTCTTTATGCATAAGCCTGCAGGGATGCTTTCCGTGCCGGACGGAAGCAAAAATGAAAGTGCAAATGATATCTTAAAGCTCTATTGCGAGGAAAGATACGGCAGGCAGGATACCTACAGTCCTTCGGTTTGCAACCGCCTTGACCGCAATACGGAGGGGCTTCTCATGTGCGCAAAGACATATGCCGCAAGCCGTTTCTTTGATGAATGCATAAGGAGGCATTTTGTCAGAAAGTATTACCTTGCCTTATGTGAAGGGGAGATAAAAGAAGAGCTTATTCTGGACGGATATATAAAAAAGGACGAGCGGAGCAATAAGGTTAAGGTGGTGAGCTCAGGTGATGAGAGCAGACATATAAAAACAAGGATAGTGCCTCTTGAATATTCAGACGGGCACAGCCTTCTTATGGTGGAACTTATAAGCGGCAAGTCACATCAGATAAGGGCTCATTTAGCCTCTGTGGGACATCCGCTTGCGGGGGACGTCAAATACGGCGGACATCCCTACAGGGGATTAAAGCATCAGGCTCTTGCAGCGGTACGTCTGGAGTTTGAAAAAGTGCTCCCGGAGGATATGCCGGAGAATATACGTGACATTCATGCGGCACTTCTTAAAAGCATCCCTTCGGGGCATGTATCGGTACTTCCGGAGTTTGCAATACGCCTCCAAATAAATTATAATACCTCTTAAGTATGCATGCGCGTCGAAAGGAGCTGCGATATGATAGAGGCAGTCAGCTGCGGCGGTGTTGTTGTTTTCAGAGGAAAGATATTACTCTTATATAAGAATTACAGGAAGCGCTATGAGGGATGGGTTCTGCCTAAGGGTACAGTTGAACCGGGCGAGACGTATCCGGCTACAGCCTTAAGGGAAGTTAAGGAAGAGACCGGTGCCGATGCTTCCATAGTCAACTTTGTAGGAAGTACGGATTACAGCTTCACAGTGCCGGAGGATACGGTCACAAAGGAAGTTTACTGGTATCTTATGAAGGGGAAAAGCTATTTCAGCCGCCCTCAAAGGGAGGAGTATTTTGCTGATTCCGGCTTTTACAAATTTCATGAGGCTGTTCATCTTTTGAAATTTCCAAATGAAAAGCAGATACTTGAACGGGCATATTCTTATTACCAGAGCCTTTACAGAGGGGGACTGTGGGAAAATGATAGAATTTGATCCTGCTCTCTTTTTAAGCCCGGCGCTGAAAAAAGAACGCTTTTCCTTATGCGAGCGTTTTATAAAAGGCGATAAGGTAAAAGGGCTTTATGTCATTTATATGAATATGGACACGGGAAAACCCGAAGCGATGAAGTCCGAGGAACTTGATAAAAAGTATTACAGGGAAAAAATGATCCATGTGACCGGTATAGCCGACGGCAGGGAGTCCGTGGAAAGATATCTGGCATATGCCGCTATGGAGTATTACGGTTTATGACGGTATTTTTGTCGGTGCTAAAGATAACAGGCATCGTGCTTGCGGCGATACTTTTGCTGCTTATCCTTATCATACTCCTTCTTTTGTTCTGGCCCTTCGGGATAAGGTTAAGGGCAGGAAAGAAGGAAAGTCTTAAGGTTGATGTGCTTTTACATTATTTCTTCCATGCGCTGCGCATAAGAGCCGTGTATGAGGATGGCCTTAAGATAACAGCCAGAGTGTTTGGCATAAAGGTCTATGAGAAGCCCGGAAAGAAGGGGAAGGAAAAGCCTGAGGATGAGTCTGATGATGAGCTGAATGAAAAGTTTGAGGATGAGCCGCATGAAAAGCCTGAGGATGAACCTTCTGACCTTTCTGTTCCGGAAGATATAAAAGAATCTTTTCCTGAAAATGATGTTTCGCAGGAAGAGAGATCCGGAAAAAAAGCATCTTTAGGGAACAGGAAGAAAAAGCGGTCGTTAAAAGCGCGGATAAGGGATCTTATCAAAAAATGCGAAAAGGCTGCGGATAAGCTTGAAGATACCCTTACGGATATTCCTTTTACCGTCGATGAGTTTGAAGATAAAGCGGAAAAGAAATTTGAAGAGGCCTTTAATACCATAGAGTATTATGACCGCATATTAAACAGTAAAGGTGCGGATGAAAGTCTTAAAAAGCTTAAGAAGCGCCTTAAGGGGGCATTAAAGCCCTTAAGACCGAAACGTACGGACATATATTTTTATCTTTCATCGGACGATCCGGAAAAGGTGGCGAAAGTTTGGGAGGCTGCAGGAATGCTGCTCCCGCTTCTTGATGAGATAAAGGCGAGGGCCGATATAGACGCCGGACAGGGAGATGATGATATAAAAGGAGAGCTCTTCATGAGATTTTCCTTTCCGCTTTTCCCTATAGTGTGGAATGCACTTCTTATCATAACGGATAAGAAATTAAAGAAATTCATAAAGCTGCTGAAACGGGAGGAGACCTAAATGGCAGACAATAATATAACAAACGTAACCGATTCTCTTTTGAAGAACATGGATAAGCTGATCAGTTCAAAGACTGTTATCGGTGAACCAGTAAAGCTTGATGATGCCGTGATAATCCCTCTTGTGGATGTTTCCTTCGGAGTGGCAGCGGGATCCGTATCCAGGGATAAAAAGAATTCCGGCGCCGGCGGCATGAACGCAAAGCTCACTGCATCTGCCGTGCTCATAATACAGAACGGGCACGCAAAGATAATGAGCGTTAAAAATGCCGATTCGGTAAGCCGTATAGTCGACCTGATACCGGAAGTCATTGATAAGGTTAAGAGCAGGGGTGCGGTCACTGTGGATAAGGAAGATGCAAAGGATGCCGCATTTCCGGATGATACGGAGATTTAAGCTTGGCCTCGCCTGATGAAAGAGGAAAGATCCCTTTGACGCCTGAAGCCCTTGAGGAATACAGACGCAGGCTTTTTGCGGAAAAAGTAAAATTAAATAACGAAAAAGATATCATAGATGCAAAAAAGGAAGATCTCGAGAGAAGGGAAAGGGAACTTGCGGAGGACAGGAGGCGGCTTGAAAAGGAAGCTGACAGCATCGCCTTTAAGATGAAGGAGATGCGGGAGAGCGCCGAATACGAGAGGAAACGCCTTAAGGACGATAAGAAATATCTCGACAAACGCAGAAAGATCATAGAGCGCGCCTATGCCATGCTTGAAACCGATAAGGAATCCATAAGGTCCTCTTATGCAGATATAGACAGACAGAAAAAGCTCTTAAAGCAGATGAGGAATGAAAAGACAGAACAGTCCGAGGCTTTGAGATATGAGAAAGGGCTTTTCTTCAGGGGCGTGAACAGCGCCGTGGCTTTAAAGAAAAGATATAAGGATCTGATGCGGATATATCATCCCGATAATATGTGCGGTGACAAGGAAATGATCATAAAGATAAAGGATGAATATGAGGCTATTGCCGAAAGCTTCGGCCTCGATACATCGAGAAGGGCATAAAAAAAACTCCGTAAGGAGTTTTTTTAATTAACACAAGCTTATCAAAAGGTGCGGCGAGCTTAAGCTCTTTCCACAGCACCGCTCTTTAAGCAGCCCGTGCATACATGCAGACGCTTGGGCGTACCGTTAACAACACATTTCACATTTCTGATATTTGCTTTCCACACGTGATTTGATCTTCTGTGTGAATGGCTGACATTATTTCCGAAATGCAGACCCTTGCCGCATACATCACATCTTGCCATGGCTTACACCTCCCTTTTTGATAGATATTTCCGAAATTCATGGCGACTTTTGCCGCAACAGAAGATATGATAACAGATGAGGAAGAGGATTGCAAGCACTTTTTTATGTCTGCTAATGATTGCAAAAAAAAAAATGATAATCTATAATGAAGTGGTTTTTTAGTTTGTGCATATTTCTTTTTAAGGAGGAAAGCGTATGAACAGTTCCATAGACACGTCCATGGGAAGCATACATATAAGCAATGATGTCATTGCCTCTTTTGCGGGAAGCGTAGCCAACGAATGCTTCGGTATCGTGGGAATGGCTTCGGTGAATGTTAAAGACGGACTTGTAAGGCTGTTAAAAAGGGATTCCGTAAGCCACGGGGTGAACGTGCGCACAGAGGGCGGAAAGCTCATACTTGATTTTCATGTGATAGTTGCTTACGGGGTGAGTATACTTGCCGTAACCGAGAATCTCACCAGCTCCGTTAAATATAAAGTAGAAGAATATACGGGACTCGAGGTAGAGAAGATAAATATATTTGTTGAAGGCGTGCGAGTCATCGATTAAGGAGGAAGCTTTTAGTGGCTGTTACAACACTTGCTCCGGATATGCTTGCAAAGATGTTCCTTGCAGGCGCAAAGAATCTGGAATCAAAAAAAGAACATATAAATGAACTGAATGTTTTCCCGGTCCCTGACGGAGATACCGGAACCAATATGACCCTTACCATCATGAGCGCGGCCAAAGAAGTGGATGCGCTTGGCGATGTGACCATGGCGGATTTCTGCAAAGCGGTTTCATCCGGTTCCTTAAGAGGTGCAAGAGGTAACTCAGGCGTAATATTAAGCCAGATCTTCAGAGGCTTTACAAAGATCGCGAAGACCTATGATTCTCTTGACTGCGTCACTATAGCTGCAGCCTGTGAGAAAGCGGTGGAAACTGCATATAAGGCTGTAATGCAGCCCAAGGAAGGCACCATACTTACAGTAGCAAAGGCAATGGGTGAAAGAGCTTCCGAGGTGGTTTACAGGGGCGAGCAGGATATAGAAGTACTCCTTAAGGAAGTAATAGAAGCGGGAAATGCCGCATTACAAAAAACGCCTGAGCTTCTGCCTGTACTTAAGGAAGCGGGAGTGGTGGATTCAGGCGGTGCCGGACTTTTGGCGGTCATAGAAGGTGTTTATGACGGTCTCATTGGAAAGGGTATTCCTTTTACGATGGATGAAGGGACCGATGCCGCTGCGGGAGAGGTAAGGAAATTTGAGGAGAAGGAAGAGGAAAAGCTTCCGGAATTCCTTTATCATACCTATGCTGCGATAATATTAAACAAAGGGGTAAAGATCCCTACGGAAAATGATCTGCGCAAGTATTTAAAAGAGATAGGTGACGAAGCCCAGGCAAGCATTGACGGAAATGTGGTGAACATGTCCGTTAACACAAATGACCCCGGTTTTGTGATACAGAAGGCTCTTACCTACGGTGAGATCATAGATGTATCCGTAAAGAACAGGAAGAGGGATCTTCCGGAGGAGAATAAAGCATTAAAAGCCGAAGCGAAGGCAGATACGGCAAAGGAGGCAGAGATAAAGGCTGCACCTGCTGTACCCGCAAAGGAGTACGGCTTTGTGTCTGTTGCTGCCGGTGCCGGTATTGCGGAGATAATGCGCAATCTCGGGGCGGATGTGGTGATAGAGGGCGGACAGACCATGAATCCCAGCACGGAGGATATTCTTAAGGCTGTGGAGAAGGTTAATGCAAAGACGGTCTATGTTCTTCCAAACAATAAGAATATAATACTTGCGGCCAACCAGGCAGCGGGTCTTGAAAAGGAAAAGCAGGTATGCGTAATACCCGCAAAGACCATACCCCAGGGTATCACTGCGCTCATAGCCTTTATCCCCGATGCTTCGTTTGAGGAAAATAAGGACGCCATGACAGAAGCGGCTTTAGGAGTAAAGACAGGTGAGATCACCTATGCCGTACGCGACACCACGATAGACGGCATTGAGATCCATGCCGGTGATTATATGGCGGTAGGAGATGCGGGCATTCTTTCCGAGGGAAAGGATATTGAGGAAGTAGGCCTTAAGATGTTAGAAGCCATGACGGGCGGATCGGGCGATGTGATAAGCATTTACAGCGGTGCCGATGTAAAGCCTGAAGAGGCTGAGAGTTTCAAAAAGAAGATAATGGAAAAATATCCGTCTGCCGATGTTGAATTGGCTGAAGGCGGACAGCCGGTATATTATTACATAATATCTGCCGAATGACAGGGATGCGGAGATAAATTTCGATGGCAAAGAATCTTGTTATAGTCGAGTCACCTGCGAAGGTAAAGACGATAAAAAAATTTCTCGGTTCAAATTATGAAGTGGTTGCAAGCCAGGGACATGTAAGGGATCTTCCAAAGAGCAGTCTGGGCATTGATGTGGAGAATGATTACGAACCCAGATACATAACCATAAGGGGCAAGGGAGACCTGCTTGCAAAGCTCAGGCGCGAGGTAAAGAAAGCTGATAAGATCTATCTCGCAACCGACCCGGACCGTGAGGGAGAAGCGATAAGCTGGCATCTTTACAGTGCATTAAAGCTTTCCGATAAAAAAGTGGAAAGGATAAGCTTTAATGAGATCACAAAGAATGCGGTTAAGGAATCCATAAAGAATGCCAGGGAGATAGACATGAACCTGGTGGATGCGCAGCAGGCCCGCCGGATTCTTGACAGAATGGTGGGATACCGTATTTCGCCTTTGCTCTGGTCCAAGATAAAGAGAGGGCTTTCTGCCGGGCGTGTACAGAGTGTGGCCTTAAAGCTTATCTGTGACAGAGAAGCGCAGATAGAAGCTTTTATCCCAGAGGAGTACTGGACCTTAGATGCTCTTCTTACTCCTGAGGGAAAGAAGAAATCCTTTACCGCTCATTTTTATTGTGACGAAAACGGCAAGAAGACAATAGATACAAAAGAAGAGGCAGACCGCATAGAAAAACTTCTTTCGGGAGCGCATTTTGAGATAAAGGAAAGCAGGAGAGGCGAGCGTACAAGAAAAGCTCCGCTTCCCTTCACCACCTCAACCCTTCAGCAGGAGGCCAGCAAGGGCCTTAATTTCTCCACGAGAAAGACAATGCAGATCGCACAGCAGCTTTATGAAGGCGTGCAGATAAAGGGCGAGGGAACAGTGGCGCTCATCTCGTATCTTCGTACGGATTCGACCAGAGTTTCCGATTATGCAAAGGAAATGGCGGAGAATTTTATTGCATCTCATTACGGTGCAGAGGCTCTTGCAAAGAGCGAGGAGAAGGAAAAGAAGGAAAAGGCCGACAGCGCAAAGAAGATACAGGATGCGCACGAAGCCATAAGACCTACGGATATAAATATACTTCCGGAAAAGGTAAAGGATGATTTAAGCCGCGACCAGTACAGGCTCTATTCCCTTATATGGAAGCGGTTTACGGCAAGCCGCATGGCGTCCGCCGTATACGATACCTTAAGTGTGAAATTAAGCGCTAAGGGCGTGACCTTTACCGCTTCGGCATCTGCGTTAAAGAGCGAAGGTTTCATGGCTGTTTATGCGGATGAGGGCAGGGATAATGACAACGGCAAGGCTGAAAATGCCTTTCTGATAAATGAGATAGACGAGGGCAGCAGGATCTGCTTTGACTCGCTTGAAAAGAAGCAGCATTTCACCCAGCCGCCCGCGCATTTTACGGAAGCGAGCCTGGTGCGTACCCTTGAAGAACAGGGAATAGGCAGACCTTCCACCTATGCGCCCACCATATACACCATACTTGCAAGACGCTATGTCATAAAGGAAAATAAAAATCTCTTTGTTTCCGAGCTGGGTGATGTGGTGAACAAAGTGATGGAAGATGAATTCCCTGCGATAGTGGATCCGAAATTCACCGCGAACATGGAAAGCATGTTAGACGGTGTGGAAGAAGGCAGCATAGAGTGGAAGACTATAATCAGAAATTTCTATCCCGATCTTGACGAGGCTGTAAAAAAAGCTGAGAAAGAGCTTGCGGATATAGAGATAAAAGATGAGGAATCCGATGTTGAATGTGAGAACTGCGGAAGGAAGATGGTCATAAAGTACGGCCCTCACGGAAGATTCCTTGCATGCCCCGGTTTCCCTGAATGCAGGAATACCAAGCCTTATTATGAGAAGATAGGCGTAAAGTGTCCCAAATGTGGCGGCGAGATCGTGATACGCATGACGAAGAAAGGCAGAAAGTATTACGGCTGTGAGCATGTCCCTGAATGTGATTTCATGAGCTGGAACAGACCGGTGGAAAAGAAGTGCCCGCGCTGTGAGTCCCTCCTTATGATAAAAGGAAAGAAGCTCGTATGTATGGGTGAAGAATGCGGCTACGTTGAAGATTACGAATCTGCAGAAGATTGATATATGTTTATATGATGAGGTAAATAAATGGCCGGTATAAGTCTTTTGGATAAGACCAGGAGGATAGAGACCCTCCTTCACAATAATGTTTCGTCAAAGGTTGCGTTTTCCGATATATGCAGGGTTGTATCCGAAACGCTTACTTCCTATGCTCTGGTGATAAGCAGAAAGGGGAAGGTACTTGGTGTAGGCGAGGGAAAAGATATCAGGCGCATAGATGAGCTGCTTTCGTATGAAGTGGGAGGATATATAGACGGGGCGCTTAACGGCAGATTCTTATCCATCCTTTCCACGCAGGAAAATGCCGGACTCTTAGCTCTGGGGTTTTCATGGAATACGGTAAAGGGGTTTGACAGAAGAAGCGGACAGAGCGAGGCCCCCGGGGGCGTAAAGGAGTACAGGACCATGATCACTCCGATTTATATCAGGGGTGAGAGGCTTGGCACTCTGCTCATATACCGGGAAGAGGATATGTTTGACATAGATGACATAATACTTGCCGAATATGCGGCTACCGTGGTGGGACTTGAACTTATGCGTGCGAAAGACGAAGAGCATAAGGAAAGTGATATCAGGGTAAAGAATGTCAATGACGTACTCGGCGCCACCAGTCCTTCGGAAATGGAATCGGTTAAAGCCGTATTGTCAAAACTTGGTCCCGAAGGTGCAGGTACCGTAAACCTTACAAAACTTTCGGAAGAGACCGGAATATCAAGGACAAGCCTTGTAAATGCCGTAAGAAAGATGACCGGGGCCGGTGTTTTTATGACACATTCAAGAGGTGTAAGGGGTACGGAAGTAAAGGTCATCAACAGGCTTATATATGAGCAGACCGGAATAAAAGAAACTGAATGATACCACATCTAGCACATTTCATACTGTAAGTCCACAGTATTTTGAAAAAGCACTTGTAATAAATAAAAAAATAATTATAATAGTTATGTAAAGTAAAGATTTATAACGAAACTGCCGATATATAAAACGGAGTAGCTGTATCAGCACGCTGATCATATATCGCAGGATCGTTCACGGATGCATGATCCTCGGGGGCATGGAAGCTTGAAAGAAGGGTGAGCTGTCCGTGCCTTTTTTGCGGCAGTGAGCTTACAGAAAGGATCCTTATATGATAAATGCCAAGGTTTACGATTACATAAATGTCCTGGATAAGGCTGCGGATGCCGCGTGGTTAAGGAATGAGGCTATATCAAACAATATAGCAAATGCCGATACCCCGGGCTATAAGAGGCAGGATGTATCCTTTGAAAGGGAACTTACCAGGATATTAAACAAGGTGGAGTATGATAATCTGGATCAGAGGGTATACAATCTCGAACTATCAAAGATCGAGCCGAGGGTTTATACCGATGCCTTCGATTACAGTTACAGGCTTGACGGGAACAATGTTGATATAGAAACGGAAAACGTGTATCTGGCTGAAAACCAGATCACGTATAATGCACTGGTGAGCTGTATGCAGAGTGAATTCGGAAATCTGACGACAGCCATGAGGACATCATAAGAAAGGGGGGGGTGACATAATATGGGAATGTTCAATGCTTTTGATATAAGCGCTACAGGACTTACTGCCGAGCGTTACAGGATGGATACCATTGCGGAGAATGTGGCAAATGCAAATACCACACGTACTGCAGACGGAACCCCTTACAGAAGAAAGATAGTTACCTTCACTACCCAGGAAACAGATGATCATTACAGGAATTTCGGCAAAGTCCTGGATCATATCGTGGGAAAGGGCAGGACCAGAAGGAATGAATTTTCTGATGATATGATAGGATACGGCGTTAAGATAACCGATATCCATGAGGATGATGAGACCCAGATGAATATGGTCTATGATCCTGCTCATCCCGATGCGGATGAAAACGGCTATGTCACATATCCGAATGTAAATATAGTAACTGAAATGACCAATCTCATAGATGCTTCAAGAGCCTATGAGGCAAATGCAACCGTGTTTAATGCCAGCAAATCAATGGCCACTACAGGTCTTTCACTGGCAAGCCGTTCGTAAAATAAAAGCAGGGAGGTAAGTCATGGGACCTGTAAATGCTACACCGGTTTTTATGGATAACTTAAGGACCATAGAGCCTCTTAACGACAGGAGCATGATAAGGCAGGCTGAAGATAATGATATGTTCGGCGCTATCTTTAAATCAGTGCTCAGTGATATAAACCAGACAAACGGGTATCTTTCAAAAGCTGAGGATGAAGAGATAAAGCTTGCCATAGGAGAGGCAACGAGCACCCATGATCTGGCGGTTGCACTCCAGAAAGCTTCTACGGCGTTGCAGTATACTGTTGCCGTTAAAAATGCTTTTATGGAATCTTATAAAACACTGATCAATATGCAGATCTGACCGTGGCAGAAAAAGCATGGCGTAACGGAGGTATGAGATGATAGACAGGATAGTGGCGTGGTTCAGGTCACTGCCTCAAAGGTTCATCAACTGGTGGGAGAAGTTTTCACGAAGACAGAAGATCACGATCTCTGCGATCGCGGTCTTTACCATTGCTGCCTTTGCTGTTCTCATATTTGCCGCAACAAGGCCCAAGTATGTGGTCATACATAAATCCCAGAACGCCAAGGAAGCCAATGAGGTCATAGAGCTTCTTAATTCCAATGAGATCGGCTATATAACCAGTATAGACGGACTGGATATAAGCATAGACCGTAAGGATTATACAAAGGCAAATCTCTTACTTGGTTCAAACAGGATATCCACCGAGGCCATGACCATAGATAATGTGACAAGCGGCGGCCTCTTTTCCACCGAATCGGATACTCAGAAAAGATATATAGTCTACCTTCAGGATTTCATGAAGGAAGAGCTTGAAAGCTACAGCTTTGTAAAAAGTGCGGCGATACAGTTGAATATCCCCGAACAGGACGGGACTCTCATATCAAGGAACAAGGAGTCCTATGCTGCCGTGCAGCTTGAACTTTCGGGAGCATGTACCGCAGATAATGCAGCTGCCATCGCAAGGTTTGTGGCTACGGCTCTCGGAAATTCCACGACCGAAAATGTGACGATACTCGATACAGACGGCACACTTCTTTATTCGGGATCCAGCGAGACGTCAACTTTTGGCGCAGCTTCGTCCCAGTATGCGCTTCAGGCACAGGTTGCAAAGCAGATGAGGGATGAAGTGGTGAGGGTCCTTACGTCCACGAACCAGTATTCTTCCATTGATGCCGCCGTAAACGTGGTCCTTGATAACAGCTATACCGAACATGCAAATCATCTTTACTGGGCTCCGGAGGGGCGCGAAGAAGGAATGCTTGCATCAAAGGATCTGTATAATTCTTCAAATGTGGGCGGCGTATCAGGAGAGCCGGGAACCGATTCCAATACAGAGACAAGTTACCAGTATGAGGACGATCAGTATTCACAGTCTTCGGCGGTTGAGGAATCCTATGATTATCTGCCGGATGAATCCACCATGATGCAGCAGGTACCTGCCGGCGCCATAAAATATGATGAATCCTCTCTTTCCGTCACCACCATCACCTACAGGAATGTGCGTGAGGATGATGTGAGGGCTGAGGGACTTCTGGAAGGTATCACCTGGGAACAGTATAAAAACAACAATGACGTCCGCACCAAGCTGGAAGTTGATCCCGATGTGCTGCAGGCAGTATCCACAGCCACAGGCATAGGCGTAAATGACATAACGATACTATCGTATGAAGAGCCTTTCTTCATAGATCATCAGGGAATAGATATGGATATCACGGATATCCTCACCATACTTCTTATAGTGCTGATACTTGGACTCCTTGCCTTTGTCATACTCCGCTCCATGCATCAGGCAAGACAGGAAGAGGCTGAGCCCGAGGTATCCATAGATGAGATACTTCAGTCCACTGCGCAAGAGGAGCTTGAGGAGATAGGAGTTGAAGATAAATCCGAGGCAAGGCGGATAGTTGAGAAATTCGTTGAGGACAATCCCGATGCTGCGGCAAATCTGCTGAGAAACTGGTTAAATGAGGACATGTAAAGGAGATGGCGATGGCTTCTGATAATTCAGAACTTTCAGGTATACAAAAAGCAGCGGTGCTGCTCATAAGCCTGGGGCCGGAAATGAGCTCTACTGTTTTCAAACATCTGAAGGAGGAGGAGATAGAGGACCTTACCCTTGAGATAGCAAATACCAGGAGCATCTCCCCTCAGATAAAGGAAGATGTTATAAACGAGTTTTATGAGATCTGTCTTGCACAGCAGTATATCGCCGAAGGCGGTATAGGCTATGCAAAGGAACTCTTAGAGAAGGCTCTCGGCGTGGAAAAGGCCCTGGATGTCATAGGGAAGCTCACGGCATCGCTGCAGGTAAAACCTTTCGAATTCGTAAGGAAGACAGATCCTTCACAGCTCTTATCCTTCATACAGGATGAGCATCCGCAGACCATAGCCCTTATCCTTTCGTATCTTTCTTCCACACAGGCGGCGCTCATCATATCGGCTCTTCCCCAGGATGAGCAGGCTGATGTTGCAAAACGTATTGCCACCATGGACAGGACAAGCCCTGATGTCATCCAGGAGGTGGAGAGAGTGCTCGAGAGCAAGCTTGCAAATCTTGTAAATCAGGATTATACGCAGATAGGCGGCGTGGATCAGGTGGTAGAGATATTAAATTCCACGGACCGCGGAACGGAAAAGCATATCATGGAGATCTTAAGCATAGAGGATCCGGAGCTTGCGGACGAGATCAGAAAGAAGATGTTCGTATTCGAGGATATACTGCTTTTGGACGACCGTTCCATACAGCGTGTGCTGCGTGATGTTGAAAATTCCGAGCTTTCGCTTGCGCTTAAGGGCTCCAATACGGAAGTTCAGGACAAGATATTCCACAACCTCTCATCACGTCTTGCTGATATGATAAAAGAGGATATGGAATTCATGGGTCCCGTGCGTATGAAGGACGTGGAAGATGCGCAGCAGAAGATAGTCAATGTCATCAGGAAGCTTGAGGATGCAGGCGAGATCGTCATCTCAAGAGGCGGCGGCGACGAGATCATTATCTGATGAGAAGGTAGAGTTTTTCGTGGCTTCCAATTTTATAAAAGGCATAAATGTAAACGTAAAGCAGAATTCAGTGATAAAAATAGACGCCAATGACAGGATTGCCAGGCGTCTGTCGGAGCTTGCGGAGCAGATAAAGGAAGAAGAACCCGAAGCCATAAATGAGGGCTTTTCGGAGGGGCTTGACGCCGAAGTGGTGGAAAAGCTTGTATCCGACAGGACGGACGAAGATGAGGATAAGGGGCCGGAAGTGAGCGAAGAGCTTGCCATGGCGATGATAAATGAGGCGAAGGAAAATGCCGAGACCATACTTTCGGAAGCGAGAGCTGAGGCAGAGCTTTTAAAGGAAGAAGCAAGAAAGCAGGGCCATGAGGAAGGCTTCAGTAAGGGGGAGAGCGAGGCAAGAAAAGCCGAAGAAGAAAAATACAGGAAAAAGCTGGCAGAGCTTGATGAAAAAGAAAAAGCTTTAGAGCTTGAATATAAAAAGAAATCCGAGGAGCTTGAACCTGCACTGGTCGAAAAACTTTCGGATATCTATGCAAAGGTATGCGGCATACGGCTTGAAAATGACCGTGAGACCATAAACTATCTGCTTCACAGGGCGCTTACGAACATAGACGGTTCGAGAAATTATATAATCCATGTTTCTGCAGTGGATTATGATAATGTCCAGGCTTCAAAGGAAGAGCTGGCAAAGGGCACGGGGGTGCTTCCTGACCGCTTTGAAGTTGTGGAGGATGTGACGCTTGGAGCAAATGACTGCCTTATAGAATCGGAGAGCGGCATATGGGACTGCTCCTTAGGCACTCAGCTTGAGATGCTTTCGGCTGAACTTAAGATCTTAAGCTATACGCCGGGAGGTGATGAATAAGATGCCTTCTTTTCTTGAAAAATATGATGCTGCCGCAAAGGTTTATTACCGGAAGCTTGGCAAGATCGTTAATGTCGTGGGGCTTACCCTTGAGAGTGCGGGTCCCGATGCCAGGATGGGGGATATGTGCAGCATAACCACAACAGACGGACGTGTGATAATGTCCGAGGTGGTGGGATTTAAGAATAATATGACACTGCTCATGCCTTACAGTTCGACAGAAGGGATAGGCAGCGGATGCATAGTCGAAAATGAGGATCATCCCCTGTCCGTCCAGGTAGGGGATTTTCTTTTGGGACAGGTGGTGGACGGTTTCGGCAGGCCGGTATCGGATTTTACGCCTTCAGGTGAGACCTGGTATCCCATAGAAGCTGACAGCCCGGATCCTTTAAAACGATCCATAATAGATGAACCGCTTCCTTTGGGTGTAAAGGCGGTTGACGGCCTCATCACCCTGGGAAAGGGACAGAGGATAGGCATATTTGCCGGTTCCGGTGTGGGAAAATCCACACTCATGGGGATGTTCGCCAGAAATACAAAGGCTGAACTGAATGTGATCGCTCTTATAGGAGAGCGCGGAAGGGAAGTAAGGGAATTCATAGAAAGGGATCTTGGAGAGGAAGGTCTTAAGAGATCGGTTGTGGTTGTGGCCACATCGGACAAGCCTGCGCTTGAAAGAAAGAAAGCGGCGCAGACAGCCACGGCTATAGCGGAATATTTCAGGGACAGGGGAATGGATGTCCTGCTCATGATGGATAATCTTACACGATTTTCCATGGCACAGCGTGAGATAGGTCTTGCCACCGGAGAGCCGCCGGTTACCAGGGGATATCCGCCTTCTGTTTATTCGGAAATGCCGAAGCTCCTTGAAAGAGCGGGAAAAAGCGATAAGGGATCCATCACCGGCATCTATGCGGTTCTTGTTGACGGTGATGATTTCAATGAACCCATTACCGATACGGCCAGAAGCATACTGGACGGTCATATAATGTTAAACAGAAAACTGGCCCATAAAAATCATTATCCCGCGGTGGATGTGCTGCAGTCCATCTCAAGATGTATGAGCATGGTAACGACAAAGGAGCACAGAAAAGCAGCCGGCGAATTAAAGAATGTACTGGCAACCTATAATGATTCCGAGGATCTGATAAATATAGGCGCTTATAAAAAGGGCTCGAATCCGCATATCGATTATGCGATATCGAAGATAGACGCGGTAAATGAATTCCTAATGCAGGATGTGGATGAAAAAACAGGCTATCAGGATACGATAGACCAAATGGAAAAGCTTTTTGCCGGATAAGCAAGTAGGAGCAGTTTATGGCCCGCTTTAATTACAGACTTCAGAACATTTTAAACCTGATGGAAAATTTTGAGGAGCAGGCCAGGCAGAATTTTGCCGAAAAACGAAGGATCCTGAATGAGGAGGAGGAAAGGCTCGAATCCTTAAACAACAGGCTTCATGATATTGCTGAGAGGGCTAAAAGCTTAAGATGCGGCGATATAGACATAAAAAAGATAATGGAGAATAAATACGAGCAGCGTTTTACCGAGGAAGAGATAGGAAAGCAGAAGGCAAAGGTAAACGTTGCAAGGAAGAATCTTGAAAGCGCCAGGGTAAGGATGGAGGATGCCGTAAAGGAAAGAAAGATCCATGAAAAGCTTAAGGAAAAAGCTTTCGAGGAATTTATGGCAGAAGAGGCGGCTGCTGAGATGAGGGAGATTGACGGACTTACAAGCTATACCTACGGCACAAGGTCCGGGGAGTGATGACATATGGCTGAAGAAATCGACATAAAGGCGGAAAAGAAGAAACTCGCCGAAGAAAGAAAAAAATTAAAAGCCGAGAAGAAGGCTCAGGATAAGGAAGCAAGGAAAAAGGCAAAGGAACTTTCCGATAAGGAAGCCGATCTGGATGATGACGCGCCGGGCGGTGGATTTTCCATGTTCTTAGTTACTGCCTTTATAGTTATCATCTGGCTTGCCATACTCGCGATACTTATAAAGCTCGATGTGGGAGGCATAGGTTCCAATGTATTAAAGCCGGTTATAGGGAGAGTGCCTGTATTAAATAAGATACTGCCCTCGGATTCCGTAACGGAGACAGAGGATATGGAAGCTTATTACGGCTATTCTTCACTTGCGGATGCGGTGGATCAGATAAAGGCTTTAGAGCTTGAACTTACCAGCGCCCAGACCGCCAATTCGACTTATGTGCAGGAAATAGGCGAGCTTAAGGCTGAGGTACAGAGACTTAAGACTTTCGAAGAAAAGCAGACAGAATTCCAGAGGATAAAAAATGAGTTCTATGAATCCGTAGTCTATGCGGATAACGGCCCCGGAGCTGAAGAATACAAGAAATACTATGAGAAGATGGATCCGGAGACTGCGGAATACATTTACAGCCAGGTGGTGCAGAAGGAGGCTGTATCTTCGGAAATAAAGGATTATGCGGCGGCATATGCGGCGATGGATCCGAAGCAGGCGGCAGCTATATTCAACACCATGGGATCGAGCATAGATCTGGTGGGTAAGATACTGAAGAACATGACAAGTGCTCAGAGAGGTGCCATTCTGGGGGCCATGAATGCGGAAATGGCGGCGCAGGTGACGCGCGTCATGGATCCGGGGTAAGCGAGCATATCGGTAAGGGGTTAAGTTTACGGCTGCACATGACGATAAATAATCCAGATGGAAACTATCATGCATAGGGAGATAAACTTATGACAGCAGTAAATGATATGAACGGGGCAATGCTCCTTAGAAATTACACGGATAATCTTATGGGAAAGCAGGGGAAAGCCACGGGCGATGACCAGGCTTTTCAGGCGGCTTTTGACAATGCCGGAAAGAATTCCTTAAACGAGGCTCCGGCACCCGTAAAAACAGAAAGCGGGAAGAGAAAGGCTGATGATGCGTATACAAGGGATGCTTCAAAGACAGAGGATAAGCCTGTAAAAGAAAAGGCAGATACTTCAAAGGCTGAAGATAAGCAGGCTCTGAAGGATGCAAAAGAAGCAGATAATGAGGCGGAAATCCCCAGTGAAAAGGCGGGAAAAGCTAAAAAGGGTGTTTTAGATATACTTAAAGGTACCGCAGAGATCCTTGATATAGATCTTGAAGAACTTGAAAAGATCATGGAACAGCTTGGTCTTACGGCAGCGGATCTTTTACAGCCTGAGAATATCAATCTTCTTGCCGCAGAGGTACTTTCAGATGGCAATACCTTAAGCCTGATAACTGATGCCGGCGCATATGATGCCGCAAAGCAGATCGGAAATCTTGTTTCCGATATTTTAAAAGAAGCTGATATAAGCCCTGAGGATATTGAATTTTTTGAGGAAAACCTTGTGGCATCTGAGCCCGTTGAGGTTTTGCCTGATGCTGATGCGGCAAAGGGCGCAGATGATGTTATAAAAATGCCCCTGAATGCGACGGATGATGATATAGCGGTTACTGCGGCAGGGGCGGAAGTACAGGGACAGGCGGATGCTTCTTTATCGCAAAAAGGTGCCGGCCAGACGGATGATAAGAACGGGAATTCTTCTTCCCATAGCGATAACAGACGCGATACGCGTTTTTCGGACAGAGTATCCGAAGTAAATATCCAGAATGTTGATTCCGGAATAAATACGGCTGATGCAGACGCACTTGTTTCTGCTTCTGATGAGCAGAATATTCCCCGGACATATCTGGAAGATTACTCAAAGACTGTTGAGCAGGTACTTGATCATATAAAGGCTAATGTGACGGAAGATTTTAAGTCACTTGAGATGAGTCTTCATCCCGCAAGCCTTGGTAATGTGGCAGTAAATCTCGTAAGCAGAAACGGCGTTCTCACGGCTGAGTTTACCACACAGACTGATGCTGCAAGGGCAGCGCTTGAAAGCCAGTTAGCGGTTCTTAAGGAGAACCTGGAACAGCAGGGTGTCAAGATAGAGGCGGTTGAGGTTACGGTATCATCCCATGCCTTTGAAGAAAATCTTGAACAGGGAAATAACGGCTCATCTGATGCCGAGGCTGATGAAAGAGAGAGACTTCGCAGGGCGACAAGAAGGATTGACTTAGGTCCCTTTGGAGAAGACGGTCTCGAAGATATTTCCGAAGCGGATATGGTGACCGCGGATATGATGAGATCTGACGGAAACAGAATGGATTACAGGGCATAAAGGAGGGCAGGACAATGGCACTTATGGCAGCAGTAAAGGATGGACAGATACAGCAGTCGACGGCTTCCAGCACGTCTCTTAAAAATGCGAATGAATCAAAGACGGGCACATCAAACATAGATTCCGATGCATTCTTAACTCTCCTTGTAGCGGAAATGCAGAATCAGGATCCCTTAGAGCCTACATCCAATACGGAGTGGATAAGCCAGTATGCGACCTTCACGCAGGTATCCGAGATACAGGCTATCGGTAATGCCATGAATTCCGTAAAGGCTGACAGTCTGGTAGGTAAGAATGTTATAATGAATGTTACTGATGATTCCGGCAATACGGAAGAGATAAGCGGCAAAGTTGATTTTGTGACCTATGAGGAAGGCAAGGCATATCTTTCGATCGAAGGTTCGCTTTATTCCATAGACGATCTTGAGACTGTTATTGGTGATGAATATGTTGCTGCTTACGATAAGGCGGAGAGCTTTGCTTCAAAGCTTGCGCTTTTGCCTGATACCAAGCTTTTAAATATCTCCAACATCGAAGAGCTTCAGAAGATAATGGATGAATACGATGAATTAAGCGATTACGAAGCGGGATTTCTTTCCGCCGATGTCAAAGAATCTGTGGAAAAATACAAAGATGCCCTGCTTTTGCTAAAGTCAAAAGCGGTTGATGCCGATATTTAATACAGAAAACATTCCCTTAAAGGAGGGCCAGGGCTTATGATGAGATCACTTTTCTCCGGAGTTGCGGGGTTAAAAACACACCAGACAAAGATGGACGTTATCGGTAACAATATCGCGAACGTTAATACCGTAGCATATAAATCACAGTCGATCACTTTTTCGGAACTTATGTACCAGACCACACAGTCTGCCAGCGGTCCCAATGCTACCACCGGAACTGCGGGAACCAATGCAAAGCAGATAGGTCTTGGTGTTCAGAGTGCGGCAATAAGCACTGCCATCACACAGCAGGGTTCAACACAGAATACCGGCAACGCTTTCGATCTGCGCATCACCGGTGATTCCTTCTTCGTTGTATCAAACGGCTCATCCAATTTTTTCACCAGAGACGGTTCTTTCTATGTGGATGCCGTAGGTAATCTGGCCATGAGCTCAAACGGATACAATGTTATGGGCTGGCAGGTAAATGATAAAGGCGAGATAGTTCAGGATAATGTTTCCAAGCTCCAGATAATGAGCGCAAAGAATCTTACCAGCGATCCCGTGGCTACCACACTTGCCACCATGAACGGAATAGTTGATAAGAACGATCCCCAGATAAAGAGTGAAGAGGGAAAGGTAATAAACCTCTCTTTCTATGACAACATGGGTTATCCTTACACGGCACGTTTCAAGATGAACGGTACGGACGATCTGGGCAAATATGTACTTAAACTTGAAAATGTGCTTGATTCCAATAATGAATCCATACTTGATAAATTTGATGCCAGCATTTTCACTACGGAATTAAGCAATACCTATGCATCAAGGGAAAAGGCTTACGGCTTAAACGAAAAATATACGAATACGGCAGGTACTCTTGCTCTTACGAGCGGCGAGGATATTGAATATGAGTACAAGGATGCAAACGGAAACACGGTAGCAGCCACTACTTCAAATCTTAATCCTGCGGATTGTTTTGCCGGATATAACGTTAAGACCGGTGAGCTTGAGGGCGCGGATGAGCAGCAGATCGCCCTTGCAAATCTATATGCAAAAGCATACGGCTTCTCGGGAGATGAGGCATACAAGGAGTTCCTTTCAAAGACAGTACAGGATACGGATGCGGATGGGAATGTTACGGAAGTAGCTGTTGGTACGCTTTTAAGCCAGGGTAATGTGGCAACTGACAACGGAACCGAATTATTTGCAAATGACGGCACTCTCCTTGTTACAGGTTACGTGCTTCCTGAGGGCGAAGGTATATCCGTTCTCTATAATCAGGAAACAGGAAGTCTTCAGACCATTAACGGAATGAACATCACCAGCTTTAATCTCAACCTGGCACCGAAGACAAGCACGGCAGATAATCCTTTTGAACAGATATCCGTGGATATAAAGGATACCAAGAACTTAAATAACGATCAGGTTTCCACTGTGGGTGCGACCTCCGGTGACAAGGAAGGAAACGGTACAGGCTGCGCACTCGGTACCATGACAGGTGTATCCATACAGAGAAACGGTATGATATACGGCGCATATGACAACGGCCAGACAAAGCTTCTTGGCCAGATAGCGGTTGCAAATTTCTCAAACGCCGCAGGTCTTGAAAAGGAAGGCGACAATCTTTATTCGGCAACCCTTAACTCCGGAGAATTCGACGGCATCGGTGTGGATATCACCGCAGGCGGCGGTTCGATGCAGACCGGTGTTCTGGAAATGTCAAACGTGGATCTTTCAAGCGAATTTACGGAGCTTATTACCACACAGAGAGGTTTCCAGGCAAATTCACGTATCATAACAGTGTCCGATACGCTGCTTGAGGAACTGGTAAACCTTAAGAGATAAGGCCTTTAAAATAAAAAGATAAGTGATCTGATCATCAGAGTCTGCAGCTGCCGTGCTTTAGGGTATCTGCAGGCTCTGAAAGTGTATTATCGATCTGTTTTGAATGGCATTAACAGGTAGACATAAAAACGGAGATTTGCATATGATAGAGGTTACACGATTAAACGGTACGGTGGTGTTAATAAATCAGGATCTCATAGAATGTGTTGAGGAGGCGCCTGATACAATAGTTACGTTAACCACCGGAAAACGTATTATCGTAAAAGAAAGTAGACAAGAGATAAAAAATCGAGTAAAATCCTATAAGCAGGAAATCTATGGTCTTATCCCGATAAACACGGAAGGCGGGAAAGCTTAAGACCGGTATTAGATTGGTCAGATTTTCTGTTTACATAAAATATTATCCGTCAGCGTCCGGATTGATGGAACGATGAGGATGCGGCAGAGGAAAGATAAAAATGGATATAGCTTCATTACTTGGAATGGTCATATGCGGTTTCATGATCGTTTTCGGTATAGTTTACAGTTCTAACGGTATCAATTTCGCCAATATGGGAAATTTCCTGGATGCGCAGTCGGCCATCATCACCTTCGGTGGCGCCTTCTGCGCTATCATGATGTCCAATCCCATGGCGGATTTCACCGGCGGATTAAAGAGTATCACTCTTATTTTCAAGCCGCCTGCGTTAAATGCCCCGGATATAATAAAAAAGATAATCGAGCTTTCAAACGTGGCAAGAAAGGAAGGTCTCCTTTCCCTTGAAGAAGCGGCCACCGATATTGAAGATGCCTTTTTGAAGAAAGGCATAATGCTTGTTGTGGACGGCACGGATCCCGAGCTTGTCCGCGGTATTATGGAGACAGAGCTTGCAAATGTGGATGCAAGACATAAGGGCAGGATAAAATTCTGGCAGGATGTTGCATCCATGGGCCCTGCGTGGGGTATGATCGGTACACTTATCGGTCTCATAAACATGCTTCAGCAGATGGATGATCCTTCTTCCATCGGTCCTTCCATGGCCGTGGCTCTCATAACCACACTGTACGGTTCCATGCTTGCAAACTGGATATGTACGCCTACGTCCACGAAACTTGCGGCGTTCAATGATATGGAGCTTCAGGTGAAGGAGATAATGATAGAGGGACTGCTCTCCATACAGGCGGGTGAAAATCCCCGTGTCATAGAAGAAAAGTTAAAGAGTTTCTTAGCGCCCAAGGAAAGAGGCAGCGCCGGCGGTGAAGAAGGCGGCGGCGAGGGCTGAAACAGTTAAAAAGAGCTTATCATTACAGGATAGAACAGATATAAATGGCAAAGAAAAAGGAAGAAATGTCAGCCCCCGGTTCGCCGGCGTGGATGTCCACATTCTCAGATCTGATGAATCTGCTTTTGTGCTTCTTCGTGCTTCTGTTTTCCATGTCAACCGTGGATGCACAGAAATTCGAGGAGGTGGCTGCTTCATTTGCCCAGACTTTCTCCGTTTTTACGGCGGGAGCTACGGCTATAGGTGACGGCATGCTCATATCAAACGGCGTAAGCCAGCTTAATGCCCTTGATGAATATATCAATTCAACAGGATATGAGGCTGATGAGGATTATGATGCCGAGGATATAGCAAAGAAGCTTGAGCAGGATGCCCTTGCGGCAGCTGAGGCGGCGAAGCTTGCGGCATAGGAGGAGCTTGAAGAAAAAGTCTCGGAGGCTATGTCGGAGACAGGTCTTGACCAGATGGTTGAGCTCGATTATACATCTCAGTATGTCGAACTTACATTAAACGGAGCGCTTCTCTTTGATTCCGGAAAGGCTGAGCTTAAGGAAAGCGCATTCCCCATACTTGACCAGATAGGCGTGATACTTGAACGTTACAGTGATTCCGTGGTTGAGATAGAGGGACATACGGATTCGGTACCCATTAATTCGGCAAGGTTCCCGTCAAATAATGAGCTTTCGGATGCCAGGGCACTTTCCGTATTCTATTATCTTGTAGAGAATACGAACCTGGATCCCTCATTGATAAAACATTCCGGAAGAGGTGAATATGTTCCCGTAGCGGACAACAGCACAGCCGAGGGAAGGGCATTAAACCGCCGTGTTGAGATAAAGATATACAATACGCTCAGTGATTATCAATAATGAATTTTACGAGGTAAAGCAATGAAAAAAAATCTTTTATCCATCGTTATACTTGCGCTGCTTGTGGTGAATATAGTGCTCACTTGCATAATGCTCTTTTCAGTGACCGGAACAAATAAAAAGACGGCAGCGGTGGTAACGGATATTGCGGAGATACTTAAGCTGGAAATAGACGGCCAGAAGAGCGAGGACGGGGCGGCTGCAGTGGCTATGGCCGATACAGCCGTATACAATATCTCGGAGCAGATGACCATTACCTGTAAGAGAGCGGAGGGCGATACAAAGGATACTTACTGTCTTGTGAATGTTGCACTTTCCATGAATACCAAGGATGAGGATTATGCGACTTACGGCACGGCCGAGGCAATGGCTGCGAACGAAGCGCTTATAAAGAGTGAAGTGATAGCTGTCATCTCATCATATACGGCAGATGAGATAAGCGTCGGACAGGAAGCGGTATGTGCGGAGATCCTTGACCGTGTACAGAAGCTGTACGATTCGAAATTTATATATAAGGTATCATTCTCAAATATAATGTTTGGATGATACAGGCCCGTATTTAAAAATGACTCGAGGGAAGGAGGTGTGATGATTGGGCGATATACTGTCTCAGGAGGAGATAGATAACCTCTTATCAGCTCTTTCTTCCGGCGAAGTCGATGTGGAGGAGATGAAGAATGCGGACGAGCGAAGCATCAAGAATTATGATTTCAAACGTCCCGCAAAATTCTCCAAAGAACACTTAAGGACCCTTGAACTTATATTTGAGCATTACGGCAGACTGCTGTCCACAAACCTTCCTGTATATCTGAGAAAGAATATACAGGTAACAGTGGTCTCATCGGAGACGGTAACGTTCAATGAATTCACCAATGCACTTTCAAATCCTGTCATCCTGGGAATAGTTAATTTCCAGCCGTTACAGGGAAATATACTGATAGATCTCACAAGCAGTTTAGGCTTTGCTTTTATAGACAGGATGCTCGGAGGAGTCGGAGAGCCCGTGGATAAATTAAGGGATTTCTCCGAGATAGAGATGGGCATACTGTACAAGATACTTACCATTTCCGCAGGGCTTTTAAAGGAACCCTGGAAGAATGTTATAGAGGTGGACCCCCTGCTTGAAAGGATAGAGACCAATACGCAGTTTGCGCAGATAATAGCGCCTAACGAGATGATCGCCATCGTGACCTTAAATGTCAAGATGGGTGAGATCGAGGGCTTTCTGAATATATGTATACCGTTTATGACAATAGAGACCATCATAGACAACCTGAATACGAAATTCTGGTTTACCAACATGGCCTCTTCGGATTCGGAGGATCACAGACAGGATATCGAGAATCTGCTTCGTAAGGTGGAAGTGCCTGTCAAGGCAGTACTCGGAAAGAGCGAGATAGCCGTGAGTGATTTCCTTATGCTACAGCCCGGAGATATCATCAGGCTTGAAAGAAGGGTCGATAACGAACTCGACATTTATGTGGGCATGTACAATAAGTTCAGTGCGGTGCCCGGTACCGAACGTGACAGGTATGCTGTCAGGATCACATCGGTCTACAGGGAGGAGGAGAAGGAAAGCTAATGGATGGAATGCTGTCACAGGACGAGATAAACGCTCTCCTTAACGGTATGGATCTGGATAATCCCGATTTATTGGGAGGCGATGACGGTGGGGCGGATTCTGCTTCATCGGGGGGAAAGGCTGCGCCTGATCAGAGCCTGCTTTCGGACATCGAAAAGGATGCCATAGGTGAGATCGCAAATATCTGTATGGGTACCTCTGCTACGACCCTGTTCTCCCTTGTCAATCAGAAGGTGAATATTACCACGCCTCAGGTCACCATGGCTACCTGGGATACGGTGCTTGAAGAATATCCCGCACCCTGCGTATTCATTGAGATACAGTATACCGTGGGACTTACGGGATCAAATATACTCATACTCGATGAAAAAGATGTTAAGATCATAACCGATCTTATGATGGGTGGTGACGGTACCAATATTGACGGAGAGCTGGGAGAGCTCCATCTTTCGGCTATTTCCGAGGCAATGAACCAGATGATGGGATCATCCGCAACCTCGCTTTCTTCCATGATGGGCAAGAAGATAGATATATCTCCGCCCAAGGCATCTCTGGTAAAGATAAACGAGATGGTAAACGGCGAAAGCAGCGATCCTTTTATCGAGGATACCTTTGTAAAGATCGCATTCCGCATGCAGATAGGCGATCTTGTTGATTCGACCATAATGCAGCTCTATCCTGTGCCTTTTGCAAAATCGCTTTATGAGATATTCATGGGAAGCCAGATGGATGGCTCCGATGCACAGGAACCTGCGCCTGCTCCGGCACCTGCGCCTGCTCCGGCACCTGCGCCTGCTCCTGCTCCGACACCTGCACCTGCTCCCATGCCTGTGCCGCAGATGGCACCCGCACCGGATCCTTATGCAGGCTACGGTATTCCGCCCATGCAGCCCCAGATGGCTCCGCAGATGGCAATGCCCATGCAGCCCCAGATGAATGTCCAGCCTGCACAGTTCCAGGCTTTCACGCCGGATATGGCGGCGCTTATAGGCCAGGAAAATATCGGTCTCATAATGGATGTTCCGCTTGAGGTTACAGTAGAGCTTGGTCGTACCCAGAAATCCATACATGATATTCTTGAATTTTCTCCCGGCACCATTATCGAACTTGAAAAGATAGCCGGTGAACCTATCGATGTTCTTGTAAATGGAAAGTTTGTTGCAAAGGGTGAGGTCGTGGTCATTGAGGAATCCTTTGGCGTAAGGATAACAGAGATTATTAAGGACAGCTGATATGTTTAAGATCAATGCAGGGCAGCTGCCTTATATACTATATAAGCTTTCGGATAATCTCTCCGGGAATGCCGCTTATGCGGCGGATACGGCGGAGCAGTCCTTTAAGGGTACAAACAGTCTTGCAAAGGCCCTTTCCATGTTGCTTATTTTCGGTATAGTGCTTTTTATCACATATGCCACCACGAAGTTTGTGGGCAAGACGCAAAAGGGAAGGTTTTCTTCAAGAAATCTGGAGGTGCTTGAAGCACTCAGGATATCGGATGGAAAGCTGTTGGAGCTTGTCCGCATAGGCGGAAAGTATGTCGTGATCGCCTCGGGAAGGGAAGAAGTTCATTTCATCTGCGAAGTACAGAGGGAAGAGCTTGATCTTCGTGCGGAGAACGGGCAGGGGAGTTTTCCTGATATTTTAAAGAGTAAGGTTTTTTCAAAGACAGAAGAAGTGCCGGAGGATGAAGATCCTTCAAAGACGGATGAGGATTAGATCTTTTGCAAAAAAAATCAGACTGTTATATATGAGCGCATTGTGCCTGCTGCTTGCGGGCACAATGTGTTTTCTGATGCCCCTGTCTGCTTTGGCTACGGATACGGATAATAACGGCACGACAGACGGAAGGACGTATGAGGATGAGCCCGGAAGTTCAAGGCGTCCGTCGGATACCGAAGATCTCAACATAGACAATATACTCACACTGGAATTAAACAACGGCAACGGTTCCATAAACGGAGCGCTGCAGATAGTGATGACGCTTACTTTTATTGCGCTCGTTCCGATCCTGCTGCTCACACTCACTTCTTTTACACGTATCATAATAGTGCTTCATTTTACAAGGCAGGCCCTTAATACCCAGACTGCGCCGCCGAATATGATACTCATAGGATTGTCATTATTTCTTACGTTTTTTATCATGCAGCCGGTTTTCACAGAGATAAATGAAAATGCGATAAAGCCCATGAATGAGGGAACGATCACGAATGAGGAATTCTTCGAACGTGCATCCGTACCCTTAAGGCAGTATATGTACGGTCAGACAGAGGTTAAGGATGTGTCGGTTTTCATGGAGATCGCAGGATATGAGGACTGGGACGGAGAGCCGGATGCGGTTCCCATGCAGGTGCTCATTCCTTCATATGTGGTAAGTGAGATGCGTACCGCGTTCATTATCGGATTCTTAATATATATACCTTTTCTTGTTATAGACATGGTGGTCTCATCGGTGCTTATGAGTATGGGTATGATGATGCTGCCGCCTACAACTATATCCATGCCGTTTAAGATACTTCTTTTTGTTCTTGCAGACGGCTGGAACCTGGTTATCGTAAATCTTGTAAGGACGTTTTATTAGGGAGAATCATCATGGCGATTTCAGACATCACGGAGATAATGAGCGAAGCGATGTATATAGTGATAATCACCTGTGCACCGCCCCTTTTGGTCAGCATGATAATAGGTCTTACGGTCAGTATATTCCAGACAGTCACATCCATACAGGAACAGACCCTTACCTTTGTTCCGAAGCTTATCGCCATATTTGCGGTGCTTATAATACTCGGCGGATGGATGCTTGGGAATATGACTGATTTTATGGAGAATCTGTGGTCTGATTTTTCCATATACCTTCACTGATGCTAAACAGGTCAAAAACCGGAGAGGCATATGAACGTAGATTTTTCATTTCCCCTTGAGGAACTGGAATATTTCCTTCTGATACTGGCGCGCACAACAGCTTTTTTCTTTGCTGCGCCATTCTTTTCGCAGAACAATGTTCCTGCGATGTTAAAGACTGCGCTGGCGGTGATAGTCTCATACCTGCTTTACGGCGTCATAATGCCTCATGTTTATGTGGAATACAATTCAATACCGGAATATACCGGATATATAATCTTAGAGACGATCACGGGAATAGTCATAGGCTACTCGGCAGCTTTTGCCATGAATGTTTCCACTTTTGCGGGCCAGATAGTGGATACGGATATCGGTTTTTCCATGGCTGCCCAGATGGATCCGGTGACCATGCAGAATACCACGGTAACGGGGTATCTCTATCAATATACTTTTATGCTGATATTTCTTGTAAGCGGGATGCACAGATATCTTCTGAGTGCATTTGCCGAGACCTTTACCCTGATCCCCGTAGGCGGAGCCGTGCTCAATACCGGATTTATGTATGGGAAGTTCGTGAATTTCATGGCTGAATATATACTTATAGGTTTCAGGATAGCTCTGCCCGTTTTCTGCGTCATACTGATAGTAAACTGTATGCTGGGTGTTATGGCGAAGGTTTCGCCCCAGATGAACATGTTTGCCGTGGGTATACAGATAAAGGCTTCCATAGGTCTTTTAGTACTTTTTCTTACCATAGGTGTGCTGCCCCAGGCGGCGGATATAATATTTGACTTTATGAAACGTACCATTGTCATGGCTGTGACGGCGCTCATGCCGGAGGGATAGGATGCTTTTAGAGCTTGATCTCCAGTTCTTCGCTCCCGAGGGCGAGGGCGGGGAAAAAACCGAAGAGCCTACACAAAAAAAATTAGAGGATGCCAGGAAGGAAGGCCAGGTAGCAAAGAGCCAGGAACTTGCGGGATCCTTCAGCCTGCTTGCGCTTTTTATCCTCTTAAAGCTCATAACCGGACATATGGCAAGTCAGTTTGCGGAGCTGTTTGGTTTTGCATATAAGAAATTTACATACTTTACGAGGCTCCCGTCCTATTTTGATTTTACGGAGCAGTATACGGGGCTTGTTTCATTTTTCCTGATAAGGAGTTTTATCATTGCGGCACCTTTTCTCGTGGCTGCCTTTGTGATCGCTTTTGCGGCTGATATAGCCCAGGTAGGCTGGAAGCCTACATCCAAGCCGCTTCAGCCGAAACTCAGCAAATTAAATCCCATAAACGGCATAAAAAGGATTTTTTCGGTCCAGAAGCTTGTTGAACTGTTAAAATCAATTTTAAAAATTGCGGTGATGGGCTATATCATTTATAATGACTTTAAGGGTAGTCTCGGGGTCATATTTTCGCTTTACGGCATGTCGGTCATGGACGCCGTGATATTCTCCGGGAATCTTCTCATAAATACGGGGCTTAAGATAGCCGCGCTTTTTGTTGTGATAGCTTTCGGGGATTTTGCTTTCCAGAAGTGGAAATTCCACCGCGATATGAAGATGACCAAACAGGAAGTCAAGGAGGAATATAAGTCCACCGAAGGAGATCCCCAGATAAAGAGCAAGATAAGGCAGCGCATGCAGGAAGCCTCCAGGAGGAGGATGATGAGCAATCTTCCGAAAGCGGATGTTGTCATCACAAACCCTACGCATTTTGCCGTGGCTCTTGCATATGACAAGGCCGTGGCACAGGCACCTTACATAGTAGCCAAGGGTGCGGATTATACAGCGGCAAAGATAAGGGAGAGCGCAAAAGAGCTTGGCATTCAGATAGTGGAGAACAAGCCACTTGCCAGGGCACTTTATGCGAATACAGAGATAGGTGATGAGATACCGCCGGAGTTATATGTGCCGGTGGCGGAGATACTGGCTGTCGTGCTTCGTGCCGACGGCCGGATTGGAGAGGATGGTGAGGTCAGGCATAAAGCCTGAATTCTGTAAATGGCGGAAGCGGCTGCTAAAAAAAGGACGGGGAACCGGCTTTTAGCTATGGGAGGCGATCTGGTAGTCGCCGTATATGTACTGGCGGCATTTATCATGATGATCGTCCCCATTCCCAGCTGGCTCCTTGACATATTGCTTGCGGTGAACATGGCGGTAGCTTTTTCGGTCATGTTTTCTTCGATGTTTTCGAGGGAACCCCTTGATATGTCGAATTTCCCCACGCTTCTGCTTTTTACGACACTGTTCCGTATATCGCTGAATATATCCTCCACAAGACTTATCCTTACCACGGGAAGTCCGGGAAATGTGGTCGAAACCTTCGGACAGTTTGTGGGCGGCGGCGATCTGGTAATGGGTATAATAGTTTATGCCATACTGCTCATAGTGCAGTTTATGGTCATAAACAAGGGCTCTGAGCGAGTGGCTGAGGTTACCGCCAGATTTACCCTTGATGCAATGCCGGGTAAACAGATGGCCATAGATGCGGATCTTAATACCGGAACCATAGACGATAAGGAAGCAAAAAGACGAAGGGATAAGATACAGCAGGAATCAAGCTTCTTCGGAGCCATGGACGGTGCCGTGAAGTATGTTAAGGGAGATGCCACGGCAGGTCTCCTTATATCTGCGGTAAATATCATCGGCGGTATTGCCATGGGCATGGTGCGAATGAACATGGAATTTTCCGAGGCCCTTGATACTTATGTGGTACTTACCATAGGTGACGGACTGGTTTCTGCCATTCCTTCATTACTGATCTCACTCTCGACAGGTATACTGGTCACAAAGGGATCGAAGGAAGCCGATTTCGGAAATGTGCTCTTAAAGCAGCTTTTCGGACTGCCGAAGGCAATGTACATTGTGGGTGCGGTGCTCTGTCTTTTGGGTATCATCACACCTCTGCAGATATTCATATTCGTTCCGCTTGGCGCACTGTTCATTTATTTCGGAAGGCGCATGGATACGGAGATGAAGATCGCGAAGGTTGAGGAGAGCGTCGAGAAGGAAGAGGCAGCAGAGGCCGAGGAGATAAGGAAGCCGGAGAATGTTACAAGCCTCCTTTCAGTGGATCCCATAGAGCTGGAATTCGGTTACGGTATCATACCCCTTGCCGATGTAAACCAGGGCGGCGATCTGCTTGACAGGGTTGTCATGATAAGAAGACAGATCGCCCTGGAGCTCGGTACCGTAGTGCCTATAATACGTCTGCGCGATAATATACAGTTAAATCCGAACCAGTATATAATCAAGATAAAGGGAATACAGTGTTCGGAGGGCGAGATACTGTTTGACCATTATCTTGCCATGAATCCGGGCAATGCCGAGGAGGAGATAACAGGAATACCCACGATAGAGCCTTCCTTTAAGCTCCCCGCACTGTGGATCACCGAAGGTCAGAGAGAGAGGGCCGAATCCTTCGGCTATACTGTAGTCGATCCTCCTTCCATCATCGCCACACATCTTACGGAGATAATAAAGGAGCATATTGCGGAACTCCTTACCCGTCAGGATGTTCAGGGACTTGTGGATAATTTAAAAGAATCAAATCCTGCCATTGTTGATGAGCTTACGCCCAAGCTCCTTGGTCTCGGAGAGATACAGAAGGTGCTCCAGAATCTCCTTGCGGAGGGCATTTCCATAAGGGATCTGCTTACCATATTCGAAGCCCTTGCTGACAGGGCAGTGAGCACAAGGGATACGGATCTTCTTACCGAATATGTCAGACAGGCGCTTAAGCGTGCCATATCGAATAAATATTTTGCGGGTGAGGATACTGCCCAGGTAATGACTTTAGATCCTGCTCTTGAGCAGGAGATAATGGGCTCCGTAAAACAGTCCGAACAGGGGGCATATATCACGCTGCCGCCCGAAAGGATAAGAGCCATAATAGACAGTACCGGTGAGGCGATATCAAAGATGGAGGAGACCGGCCACAATGCCATTGTACTTACGGCGCCTGTGGTCAGGATGTATTATAAAAAGATAACGGAAGATTATTACAAGGATCTTGCCGTACTTTCATACAATGAGGTGGAGAGCGAACTTAAGCTGCAGAGTCTCGGAATGATAAGCGCTTAAGCCGCGGGTAGAATAAGTATGATAATCAAGAAATATACAGCTGCAACCGAAGAAGAGGCACTTGCATCCGCAAGGAAGGAACTTGGGGATGACTGCATTCTCATGCATTCAAAGAATGTAAAGAAGGGCGGTCTGTTTTCCTTCTTAAAGAAGCCGCTTGTGGAGATCACCGTTGCAAAGGAAGAGGAATCCGACAGGCAGGTCGGGAAGGCGGCAAGAGAGGCTAAAGAAGCCAAAGAAGCCGAAAGCATTAAGGAAAAAGTGGCTGCTGTGGACAGAGTGAGGCAGAAAGCCGAAGAAGACGGCGCTTTTGAAAAAAAAGCTTCCGAAACAAAGCCTGTCATAAAGGAAGCCAATGTTGAGAATATGGAAAAGAAGCTCGATGACATACAGAGCCTTCTTGAAAAGAAATTTTTAAACAATGCAGCACCTGTGGAAAAAAAGGAAGAGGCAGGGGAAAAGGAAGCGGAGACAAGGAAGACCGGTTTTTCGGAGGGGGAGTCTTTACTCAGGGTATTATATAACAAGCTCATTGCAAACGAAGTTACGGAGGATGTGGCAAACCGTGTGGTGAGCGAGGCTGATACGGCTGTTGCGGATGATGAGCAGCTTGAACATGTTATCTCGGGCATATACCAGAAGATAATACTTAAATTCGGCAGGTCCGAATGCATAACCCCTGCATCGAAGGGGGCGAAGGTGGTATTCCTTATAGGTCCCACGGGTGCGGGGACAACTACCACGCTTGCAAAGCTTGCCTCGAATTTAAGCGTAACAGAGGGCAAGGCTGTTGCAATGCTCACTGCCGATACCTACAGGATAGCGGCAGCGGAGCAGTTAAGGACATACGCTTCGATACTGGGATCGCCGTTTGAGGTGATATACAGCCCCGAAGAACTGCTTGAGTCCTGCAGGAAGTTTAAAGCCTCGGATTATATCTTTGTTGATACGGCGGGGCACTCCCATAAGAACGATGAGCAGAGAAAGCTTACCGAAGATCTTATAAATACGGTAAGGGCGGAGTTTGAGACCGAAGTATATCTGGTGCTCTCCGCATCCACCAAGCTTAAGGATCTTTTGTCTGCGGCGGATGCCTATACGGGAATGGGCGATGTGAGGCTTCTGTTTACAAAGCTTGATGAGACGGATTGCCTGGGAAATCTTTTAAATTTAAGGATGCATACCATGGCACCCATGAGCTATGTGACGGCAGGGCAGGATGTGCCCGGGGATATAGAAGCGTTTAATGCACAGGAAACGGTAAAGAAGATACTGGGCGGGAATTAAATGGCAGATCAGGCAGAAAAACTGAGAAATATGATGAAGGCTTCCTCAGGGAGGCCTCTTGCCAGGGTCATCACGGTGACCAGCGGAAAAGGCGGCGTGGGAAAATCAAACACGGCCATCAATCTTGCGCTGCAGTTTAAGAAACTGGGGAAACGCGTGATCATACTTGATGCGGATTTCGGCCTGGCAAATATAGAGATCATGTTCGGAACAGTCCCGAAGCATAATTTAAGCGATCTTATTTATCAGGGGAAGAATATAAAGGATGTGATCACCTGGGGCCCCGGAGATGTGGGCTTTATATCGGGAGGCTCCGGAATAGCCGGGTTTTCGAATTTAGGCCGTGAATATCTGACATACATAATACGGAACCTTGCGGAGCTTGATGCGATAGCGGATATCGTTATCATAGATACGGGAGCGGGAATAGCCGATGCGGTGCTTGAATTTCTTGTTGCAAGCGGAGAGATAATACTTGTGACTACTCCGGAACCCACATCCATCACGGATTCCTATTCACTGTTAAAGGCACTGGACAGGCACCCGAGGTTTTCCAAGGAAAATTCAAAGATCAAGGTTCTTACGAACCGTGTGGGCTCGGATAAGGACGGAGAGCTTTTGTTTAAAAAGCTCGATCTTGTGGTCACAAGATATCTGGGGCTTACGCTTGAACATATAGGTTCGGTGCCGATGGACAGCAGGTTAAATGATGCGGTCATGCAGCAGATGCCTGTATCGCTTGCCCATCCGGAAGCAAAGAGCGCAAAGGCATATATGGCAATAACCGAGAGACTTATCGGTCTTGAGGATGAAGGAAAGATAAAAAAGAGAGGAATGGCTGCATTCTTTTCGCATATAGTGGCAGGTAAGAAAAGCGTATGAACATAAGAGACGTGATACTTCCCGGAGAACGCGCCGATATCGAGACTATCGGCACATTTAAGAGAGGGCGGGAGGAAAAAGAAAAAGAATATTATATAACAAAGATCTTTGATATTCCGGACGAAGAGGATGTCATAGAGCTTGTGATGCCCATGGAAGGCACGAAACTTATAGTGCTTGAGCCCGGCAGCAGATACAATCTCTTCCTCTTTGGAAAAAAAGGCATATATTCCTGTGAGGCGGAGGTACGGGACAGGCGGAATGAGGGAAGCATCGCGATTGCCGAATTTTCCCTTACTACGAAGCTTGAGAAGGTACAGCGCAGGGAATTTTACAGATTCAACTGCGTGGTTGGAATGACGGCAAGGGAACTTCCCGAAGCGGAGGAAGCTGCATATATTGAGAAAAAGATTTTAAATCCCCTTGCGGATCCGGAAGAAAAATGTGTGATCCTGGACATAAGCGGAGGCGGGATGCGTTTTGTATCCGCGGCAAAATTTGCCAAGGGAAGTCTTGTACATGCCAGATTTGTATTAAATGTACGGGAAGAGCAGAAAAGGTATGATGTGGTACTTCGGGTACTTTTTGCCGATCCTGCGCCGGGTAATCCCAGAAATACCGAATACAGAGGGCAGTTTCTTTTCCTTGAGGGAGGAGCAAGGGAAGACATAGTTCGTTTCATATTCGAGGAGCAGAGAAAGGAAAGACAGCGTCAGACAGGAAGCTGATGATCTGACAGAAGGAATGACGGGTGTTCCGAAAGGAGATGGATTTATGAAAAAAATACTATTTATCGATGATTCTGCACTCATGAGAAGGATGATATGTGATATAATAAATTCCGACAGCAGATTCCATGTGGAAGCCACTGCCCGGGATGGTGTGGAAGCGTTGGAATTACTTAAGCAGGGTACTTTTGACGGCATAGTGACGGACATAAACATGCCCCGTATGAACGGCCTTGATTTTTTAAGAGAACTTGAAAAGCAGGGCAGGGATGAAAGAGTGATGGTGCTCTCCTCGGATACGGTGGAAGGCGCAAAGGTCACACTCGAAGCCCTGGAACTGGGAGCGGTTGATTTTATACAAAAGCCCCAGGGAACGGCAGGCATCAGGACGGAAGACTTTAAAAACGCCTTTTTTGAAACACTTACTGCGGTTGTTTATTCCAAAAGACCGGCATCGAAAAGAATAAAAAAGAGCACTGCATCTGTTCCGGAAGTTTTAAGGGCAGTTCCTTCAAGGACTCCGATAGAGGGAAAAGGCAATAAGATAGTCGCCATAGCTTCATCCACCGGAGGCCCCAGGGCTCTTCAGAGCGTGATACCAAGGCTCCCTGCGGGTCTGGATGCGCCGGTTGTCTTAGTCCAGCATATGCCCGTGGGATTTACAAAATCCCTTGCCGAAAGGTTAGACAGTTCCAGTGCCGTGAAGGTTACGGAGGCAAAGGAAGGGGATGTGCTTGAAAAGGGCCATGTTTATATAGCCAGGGCCGGGATGCACATGAAACTTGTTGAAGAAAGGGGCAGGGTGAAGGTCATCTACACGGATGAGCCGAACAGGGAAGGTGTGAAGCCCTGCGCGAATTACATGTTTGAATCCCTGGCGGATACCGGCTACCATTCCATCGTCTGTGCGGTACTCACAGGAATGGGACGTGACGGTACCGAGGGGATAAAAAATCTCTCCGCAAAGAAGAAGGTATTTGTGATAGCGGAAGACGGAAAGGACTGTGTTGTGAACGGGATGCCCGGCAGCGTAGTCCAGGCAGGTTTGGCGGATCAGGTCGCAGGCCTTGATCATATAGCAGAAGAAATCCTAACGAAAGTGGGGGTAAAATGAAATGGATGTAAGCCAGTATCTTGACATTTTCCTTGATGAGAGCAGGGAACACCTTCAGAATCTGAACAACAATGTGCTTGCATTGGAGCAGGATTCCGAGAACATGGACACGATCAACGAGATATTCCGTGCGGCGCATACCCTTAAGGGAATGGCCGGAACCATGGGATATAAGCGCATGCAGACACTTACCCATGACATGGAAAATGTCTTTTCGGAAGTCAGGGACGGAAATATCAAAGTCAATTCCGACATGATAGATACCCTCTTCCAGTGCCTTGATGCCCTTGAGGGGTATGTGACCACCATACAGGAAACTTCCGATGAAGGTGACAATGACAATGAACCCATAATCAAGGCCCTTAATGACTGCCTTAATGCAAAGGGCGGTGCGGATGAAGCAGCAAAGGAAGAAAAGAGCGAAAAAGCTGCTCCCGCGAAGAAGGCAAAGGCAAAGAAGAAAAAGGCAGAGCCGAAGAAGTCTGAAGAAAAGGCTGCTCCTTTAAAGTTAAGCGATGAGGACCGCAAGGGCATTGAAGATGCCATGCTGGCGAACAGAAAGCTTTACCTTATCACCGTAAAGGTTCAGGAAAACTGTCTCCTTAAGGCGGCACGGGCTTTCCTTGTGTTCAAGGCTATAGAAGAATTCGGAGATATCATTGCCGCGGATCCTTCCACCCAGGATATCGAAGATGAAAAATTTGATTTCACATTCAGACTTGTCGTTGCTTCTGACGGCGAGGTTGCTCCCATGCTCACGGCAATAAAGAACGTATCCGAGATAGAGGATGCGGTGGGTGTTCCTTTTAACGGAGATGATGTTTCCGAAGATGCAGGTGAGAATACGGCTGCAGAGGAAGTTGCGGAAGAATCTGCGGAAGAAGAATCAGAGGCTGAGGAAAAGAAAGAAGAGCCTGCAAAGGAAGAAAAGCATGTGCAGACCGCTCCTGCTCCCGTAAAGGCTGCAGAGGCTTCACATTCCGGTTCACAGTCACAGCCGCCCGCAAAGAAGGCGGCAGGAAAGCCGGCCGTAAACCGCACGGTGCGTGTTGATATCGAAAAGCTGGATTCGCTCATGAACCTGGTGAGCGAGCTTATCATTGCAAAGAATTCCCTGGTAAGTTCCGCTACCAGCCTTGGAAACGGAAGCAACCAGTTAAATGATCATATAGAATACCTGGAGAGTGTTACCACAAATCTTCACGAATCCGTTATGAAGGTTCGAATGGTACCTATTGAGTCTGTTGTGACAAAGTTCCCCCGCATGATAAGGGATCTTTCAAAGAAGTTAAACAAGCCTCTTGAACTGTATATGTCAGGTGAAGAGACAGAGCTTGACAGGACTGTGGTTGATGAGATAGGCGATCCTCTTATGCACCTGTTACGTAATTCCGCAGATCATGGTATAGAAGAACCCGAGGTACGTGCCCAGAGAGGAAAGCCGGAGCTTGGAAGCATTTATCTTGATGCATATCAGGACGGAAACAATGTTGTCATTGAGGTAAGGGACGACGGTAACGGAATCGATGTAGAGGCAGTAAGGAGAAAAGCTGTCGAGAGAGGCGTACTTACCGAAGAACAGGCTGCGGCAGCAGACGAAAACGAGATCATCTCTCTTCTCTTCCAGCCCAGCTTCTCTACAGCCAAGCAGGTAACTGATGTTTCCGGAAGAGGCGTGGGACTTGATGTTGTAAAGAGCAAGATCGAATCTCTTTCCGGTGAAGTGGATGTCAAGACTAAGCTTGGAGAGGGCTCCACATTCAGCATACGTCTTCCTCTTACACTGGCGATCATACAGGCTCTCATGGTAGTTGTAGGAAACGAGAAATATGCTATAGCACTCGGAAGCATACAGACTATAGAGGATATTTCTCCCGCTGATATAAAGACGGTTCAGGGACGCGAAGTTATAAATATGCGTGGCAATGTCATCCCCCTCATACGTCTTGACGAGGTTGTGGGAGTGGAGAGCAACAGGCAGCCCGATGATAACATGGTGGTGCTCATCGCAAAGAAGGGCGACAAGCTTGCGGGTCTTGTGGTTGACGAGCTCATAGGCCAGCAGGAGATAGTTATAAAGTCCATGGGCAAATATATCAATAAATGCAAATTCATCAGCGGCGCGACCATCTTAGGTGACGGCGAGATCGCACTCATCATTGATGCAAATGCGCTTATCTGAAGGGGAGGCAAATAAAATGGCAAATGAACTCAGCACTACCTTAAATGATTCGACACAGTATATAGTCATACGACTCGGCACCGAGCAGTATGGCATTGATATCAAATTTATCGATAATATCGTCAGGATGCAGCAGATAACCAGAGTACCGCAGGTTTCTCCTTACTGGAAGGGGGTTATAAACTTACGCGGTGAGGTAATACCCGTTTTAAGTTTAAGAGTGAAGATGGGTATGGAAAATGACAGCGAGACAAAGGATACAAGGATCATCATCATAAAGATAGACCAGCATGAACCCGTGGGAGTTATGGTGGATTCCGTAAAAGAGGTGGTGAATCTTTCGGCTGCAGAAGTTGAGAGAGTGACTTCAGCGGAAGCTAACGGTTATGTTTCCGGTGTAGGCAAGCAGGATCAGGGACTCATATCCATACTGGATACAGAGCTTGTCCTTCAGGATATGTGATCACTGAATTATTTTAACGGAAGGTCCGGAGGTTTTTATGTCAGAAGAGCTTAACATTGATGATCTTTCCAGCCAGTATTTTGATGTGCTCAAGGAGATAGGCAATATAGGTGCGGGAAATGCCACAACGGCGCTTTCCACGATGCTTGGCGAGAAGGTTGATATGGCTGTTCCGAAAGTAAGGCTCATGGAATTTAAGGATGTGGGTACCACCATGGGTGGTGAGGAGCAGATAGTTGCAGGGATATACCTTGTCGTGCAGGGAGATATCAACGGCAGCATCATGTTTATCCAGCGAAGGGAATCCGCCAAGAATATGATAAGCCATCTTATGGGTATGGCTTCGGAAGATGAGGAAAATTTCTCTGAAATGGAACTCTCGGCTTTGAAGGAGATAGGTAATATCATTACGGGAGCCTATCTCAATTCTCTTGCGCAGCTTACAAACCTTACGATCTATCCTTCCATACCGGATGTATGTATAGACATGGCGGGTGCGGTGCTTTCCGTGCCTGCCATTGAATTTGGTACCGTGGCGGACAAGCTTCTTCTTATCGAGACGGATTTTAACGATGATAAGAACATGTCCGGTTATTTTATACTGGTGCCTGACGCTGTGTCTTATGAAAAGATACTTCATGCGCTGGGAGTCATTTAAGGGCAATACGGGAGAAGATAATGGCTGAAACCTTAAAAGTAGGTATCGCTGACATGAATGTCTGCCTTCCGCCTGATACTATAATGACTATCGGGCTTGGAAGCTGTGTAGGCATAGCGATAAGGGATAAGCAGAATAAAGTGGGCGGACTTGTACATGTGATGCTCCCTAATTCACAGGAAGTTAAGAGCAGCTCAAATGTGGCTAAATTTGCCGATACGGGCATTCTCGAACTGGTAAGACGCATGGAGGCAAAGGGCGCGGTAAGGTCAAGAATGGTAGCAAAGATCGCGGGCGGAGCGAAGATGTTTGCCTTCCAGTCAAAGAACGAGCTTGCGGCTGTGGGGGAGAGAAATGTCAGTGCTACAAAGCAGGCTCTTGCTGCTTTAAAAATACCTATAATCGCCGAAGATACGGGAGAAAATTACGGACGTACGGTAACATTCAATCCCGATACCGGGGATTATGAGATAAAAGCGGTTGGAAAACCGGTAAGAGTGATATGACAGATAAATCAAAGATCAACAATCTTAAGACCAAGACACTTCCGCCGTTGTTTATGATGTGCGGAGGGACTGTGGCGCTTGCGGTATGTCTTGTGCAGAGGCAGCCGCTTCTTCGCATGCTGATAGTTCTTTTTCTGGCGCTTTTATCTTTTGCGATCCTGGGAACTATTGTTAAGAGCATAGTGGACAAGTTCAACATGACAATGAAATACTCCGATTATTTTGAGGAAGCCGGCGATCTGGTTGAAAAAAGGACGGATTTGGATTAAAAGATGACAGACGAGCAAAAGGCAATGCTCTGGAGCGATTACGTCAGGACAGGATCAAAAGAGCTCCGGGACAGGTTAATAATTGAATATTCACCTCTTGTGAAGCTGGTGGCCGGTCGTCTTTCCATGTACCTGGGATGCAATGTGGAATATGATGATCTGGTCGGATTCGGGATATTCGGGCTCATAGATGCCATTGACAAGTTCGATACCAGGAAGAATATTAAATTCGAAACCTATGCTTCATTGCGGATAAGAGGAGAGATCTTAGATCAGATAAGAAAGAACGACTGGATACCAAGGACTGTCAGGCAGAAGCAGAAGCAGCTTGATGCTGCCATGAAGCAGATAGAGGCTGAAAAAGGAAGACCCGCTACCGATGATGAACTGGCTGAGGCTTTGGGAATAAGCAATGATGAGCTTACCGACTGGCAGGCACAGATGAATGTCTCGAATGTGGTGTCCTTAAATGAATTCATGGACAGTGGGATGGAAGTATCCGATCAAAAGGGGTTTGGGAAAAGGTTTGATTCACCCGAGGAAAATATAGACAAACTCACTTTAAAAGAGATGCTCAAAGATGCGATCGATACGCTTACGGATAAGGAAAGAAGTGTCATTCTGTTTTATTACTATGAAGAACTCAATCTCAAGGAGATAGCGAATATCATGGAGGTTACGGAATCCAGAGTTTCGCAGCTTCATACAAAGGCGCTTAATAAAATGAAAAAGGTGATGGGTCCTTACGCGGATCTGCTTGGAAATCTTGCTTAAATAGTTTAGAAAGGACTGCTTATGAACGGATATTTCAATATCGTTGTCGGATCGAAAGGAAATTTCTTAAAATTTGTGCCTCCTACAGACGGAGGCATTCCTGTTTCTATGCAGGAGACAATACGTTATTTAAATGATATGAAGATCAATTTCGATCTTAAGCGTTTAAATGACGGATACAACGAAAATGATCCCGAAAAGCCGGTACTTCTCAACTATGATCACATGCTTCCCGTAAGGGAATTTGGTATAGTCTCTGTTTCAGAGGACAGGATGAAGGCGACGGTAAGGTTTTACCCTCCTTCGAATCAGGGGAAGGAACTTGACAGCGGTGAGATAATGAGTTTGCTGCGACTTGCCGGTGTAAGCTATGGAGCGGATGAAAACGCAATAAACGATTTCCTTTCGAACAGGCAGTATTGCACTGATTATGTGCTTGCAAACGGCGTTCCGGTTAAGGAAGGCAGTGATGCGGTGATCGAATACTTTTTTAATACGGACAACAGGGTAAGGCCTACGCTTAATGAAGACGGAACGGTGGATTTCTTTAATCTCAATCTGGTAAACCACTGTAAGAAAGGTGATATGCTTGCAAGGCTTACACCTGCAGTAAGAGGAAGCGCCGGTATTGACGTAAAGGGCACACCCATAAGGCCGAGAGATGTGAAAAAAAAGATCCTACAGTATGGGCTGAACATAGACATAAGTGAAGATAAATGTGTGCTCACATCCCAGGTTGACGGCCATGTTACCCTTACCGGAGGCAAGGTATTCGTATCGGATGTGCTTACTGTGGTGAACGTGGATAATTCCACCGGAAATATAGATTATGAAGGCTCTGTTGTGGTGGAGGGAAATGTTAATTCGAATTTCCAGGTAAGGGCAAGAGGCGATATAGAGGTCAAGGGCGCCGTGGAAGGTGCCGTGCTCGAAGCGGGAGGAAACATACTCTTAAACCGCGGAATAAACGGTATGGGAAAGGCAAAGATCTCCGCAAAAGGCAATATCATCGCGAAATTTATGGAGAACTGCACTGCAAAGGCAGAAGGATATATCGATGCGGATTCCATACTTCATTCCAATGTGACAGCAGGAACGGAGATCCATGTTATGAGCCGTAAGGGCTTCATTTCAGGGGGATCGGTACAGGCAACATCCAAGATATGCGTAAAGACCCTCGGATCACCGATGGGGGCCGATACGAAAGTTGCCGTTGGTCTTGATACAAGTGCTACGGAACGTGCGGGTGAGCTTTCAAAAGAAATCGCCGATATACAGAAGAATATGAAGACCATGCTGCCCGTGCTTGATGCCGCAAAGAAGAAGCTGGCGGCCGGGGTTAAGATGACACCCGATCAGATAAAGAATCTTCAGCAGCTTGCTGCTACAGTAAAGCTTTCACAGGAAAAGATGGAGGCGGATAACGAGGAGCTTAAGTTGCTTAAGGAAAATATGAGCAGCGCCGAAGGCGCCTGCGTGGAAGTAATGGGCGAGGTTTATCCCGGAACCGTTATAGCAATCTCGGATGTTTCCATGGCGGTAAGGGAGATATACAGATACTGCAGATTTGCCATCGTTAAGGGAGATGTGAGACCGGGAACTCTTTAATCCTCTATCATACGGGGAGGTGTGTTATGGGCATAGGAATGGTTGAGATGCAGGGTGCGATACCCAGGACCGGAGATATGCTGCTGCATCAGCAGTTTGAAAATGATAAAATAAATATCTATCAGTCCCAAAGTAATATTCAGGTGGAAAAGCAGGCAGATCAGGATACGCATCAGGTTCATGACAAGGAAAATGCCGGTGCCGAGACTGAGGCAGAATCAAAAGAGGGCAGAAATAACGGCTATGCGGGAGACGGTGGAAGTAAGAGAAATGCTAACAGGCTTAAGCCTCCTGCAGACAGGGTGATAGAAAAAAACAGAAAGGTTTTTGATATAAAGGTATAAGGAAATGAGTATTCTGGAGATAATACTTCTCCTGGCCGGGATTGCGGCCTGTACAGCAAGTTTTTTTATTCCCGACAGGAAATCATCGGGAGACGGAACATTTATAGACGAGGAAGCGATACTTGCGGATATCGATGACAGGGCGGAGGAAGCTTCGAGACGCTTTGAAGATATGGCGGATGAGACCGTAACATATCAGATGGAAAAGACGGAGCGTGCAGTTGACAAGCTTACGAACGAAAAGATCCTGGCCATAGGTGATTATTCCGACAAGGTGATGGATGAGATAAACAAGAACCGCAATGAAGTGGTCTTTTTATCCGATATGTTAAACAAGAACAAGAAGGAGCTTACAAATCTTCTCTTAAGGGCCGTGGAAACATCCAGGACAGCCACGGAAAGCGCGAATGCAGCTTATGATCTGGCAGAAAACGCAGGCCGTCTTGCGGAGTCTTCCATGGAGAGGGTAAGGGAAGCGGAAAGCAGGGCAGGCGTTGCCGAGGAAAGGCTTCTTGATGCAAAGAAACGTCTTGTGGAGTCAGGCGCCGAAACTGTAAAGCCGGCGCGCAGCCGTTCAAAGGCAAAGGAGGAAGACGGGGAAATCTCCGATACTCCGTTAAAAAAGAGTTCACCCAGGAAAAAGAAACAGCTGCCCAAAGATGATGTTTTGGAGAAGCAGCTTAGCATACTTGATATGCAGGATGTTGCAGCAGTTCCTTTGCAGGAAAATGTCCCGGATGAGGTTGATAAGGAAGTTAAGGTTTCCTCAGACGGGGATAAGCAAGATGCCGCGGATGTAGTGCATGAAACGGCAGCAAAGCCTAAGTCAAAGGCTGCGGAAGAGCTTTTTAAGAAGGCATCGGCAGCGATGCGCTTTGATCCGACAGGAGATAAGAAGGGGAATAATAACGAGAGGATACTTGCCATGCATAAGCTTGGAAGGTCCAATATGGCTATTGCAAGAGAACTGGGCCTCGGCGTCGGAGAAGTAAAACTGGTGATCGACCTGTTTGAAAATATGCAATAATAAGGGGATCAAAGCTCCAAATCCGAATCAGGCTTGCCTGAATTCGGATTTGGAGCCTTGAGACCCAAAAAGCATTCGGAATCCGCTCAAAAACTTTAAAAAGTGACAAAGACCGAATGCGGATTCCGAATGCTTTTAGAATTGCGGAAGTTTCGGAACGAAACGGAGCAATTCTTATTATTGATAATATATTTCAGCGGATTGCGAATGCCCGCAGGATTGCGGGAGCATCGTAGATGCGGAGCAATCCTGGGCATCACAGAAGAAAAACATTTACGTATTATTATAAAGGAACTAAATCAGAAACAATATGAAACTTAAGTATTACATAAGAGGTCTGGGTGTGGGAATGGCCGTAACAGCGCTTATCCTGCATTTTGCACCTGACAATGATAAAAGGGAACTGACTGACAGCGAGATAATAGCGAGGGCAGAGGCTCTTGGCATGGTTCGCAGTGTAAAGCTTGGAGATCTTGAAAGGAAGAGTCTTTCTGCCGATATGTCCGGAGAACCGAAGGATGAGGAAGAGGCTGTAAGGAGCGGAGCTGTTTCAAAGAACAGTTTATCGGATGATGCTGTATCCAAAGACAGCGTATCCGGTGATGAATTAGTTTCGGAATCTGAGGCTGAAGAAGAGTCCGCCGCTGCTAAAAAGTCTAAGGTAACACCCACAGTAGAGCCCACGGCGACAACTACGCCGGAGCCTACGGCAACCCCAAAACCTACGGCGACACCTACAGTAGAGCCTACGGCAACACCAAAGCCTACGGCAACGCCCAAGCCCACGGCGACACCCACAGTAGAGCCTACGGCAACACCAAAGCCTACGGCGACGCCCACACCAAAGCCCACGGCGACACCTACGCCCAAGCCTACGGCAACACCCACACCTGCGCCGGTCACCGCTTCGACGATATCTGGTTACGTAAGCTTTACCGTATATAACGGCGAGGGTTCCTATGCAGTGGCAAAGAGGCTTAAGGATGCAGGGATAATATCATCCGCAGCCGAATTTGATAAATATCTGTGTGAGAACGGCTACGACAGAAAGCTAAAAGCAGGAGTACATGATATTCCGGAAAACGGAGATTTCAAGGGCCTTGCAGATGCCCTGATGCAGCGCGGCAGATAGAGCGCAGAAAAAGTTGAAAATACAATTTAAAAGAAAAATCCCGATGGCATCCGTACCATCGGGATTTTTCTTATCGCCGGGGAAGCGATAAAAGGAGTGAGATGAAAAGTATATTCTTTATTATTTATGCAAGTGCTGCTGTGATGATAGCCATTGAGTAAACTTCGATAGCGTTACATCCTCTTGAAAGATCGTTTATAGGTGAGTTAAGACCTAAAAGTATAGGACCGTAAGCATCGAAACGTCCGAGACGCTGTGCGATCTTGTAACCGATATTACCTGCATTTATATCAGGGAAGATGAAGGTATTTGCTTTGCCTGCAACTTCTGATGTAGGATATTTCTTCTGGGCAACTCTGGATGAAACTGCTGCATCGAACTGCATCTCACCGTCGATGGGCACATCCGGATTGCGCTGCTTTGTCTTTCTTGCAGCATTTCTCATCTTATCAACATCCTCACCCTTGCCTGAGCCGTCTGTGGAGTAGGAGAGGAATGCACAAGCGGGATCAACACCGAAGAGCCTTGCACACTTGATGGTCTCTTCTGCGATCTCCACGAGCTCATCCTCAGTGGGCTTGATATTGATAGCACAGTCACCCATTGCAAGAACTTCATTTCCGTTCGTAGCGCTGGGACGTACGAGTATGAAGCAGGAAGAAACTATCTTATTGCCGGGCTTTGTCTTTATAAGCTGGAGAGCGGGGCGAACGGTATCAGCTGTTGAATATGTAGCGCCTCCCAAAAGTGCATCGGCATACCCTGCCTTAACGAGCATGGTTCCGAAATAATTGGGCTTTGCAAGCATCTCTCTTGCCTGCTCGGGTGTAACGCCCTTTGATTTTCTGAGTTCAACGAAGGCATCGACTAACTGATCCATTTCTTCGAAATTATTGGGATCTATGATCTTTGCGCCGCGGATATTGTAGCCTGCTTCTTCTGCAGCAGCGTAGATATCCTCTTCATTTCCTACAAGTATCGGCTTTAAGAAGCTTGAAGCAAGAAGGCGGGAAGAAGCCTCGAGGATACGTGCATCAGTGCCCTCAGTAAAGACTATTGTCTTGGGATTCTTCTTAAGTTTGTCGATCATCGCGCCGAAACCAAATTCACTCACACTCATTTCTTTCTTCTCCTTTTTATGATTTAAAGATATTCAGGAAACAGGAGATGATCTTTATCATCCTGTCCGGGTTATAAAATGTAACCGCTTACATTTTACACCTGTAAGAAATTTTGTAAAGGGGATATTTGTGAAAATTTTAAGATTTTTTGTCTGTTTGTCAGTACATTACGGGAGCGATGCTTTACATGCCTGAAAATTTTCTTTAAAATACCGAACGTCCGGATAAGAAAAGAAAAATTGGACGTTATAAAGAAAAACGGACGGGATAAGGAGAAATATTATGGCGGACAGACCACGGAGCAGGCTAAAAAACGTTACCGGAGGAGGGAACGGAGTTCATTTGAGAGGTTCGGGACTGGGCACGGGACCGGTGGGTTCGGGCTCACATTTCCCTAGCGGTTCAGGCGGCGGTGACAGGTCAGGCGGCTCAGGCGGCGGTCTGCTTAAACTGATCGTGATCGTTGCCGTGCTTTTGCTTGGCGGCGGAGGCGGTATCGGTGCCTTCCTTGGAGGAAGCGGTGAAGTTTCCGACAGCATGGAGACAGAGAGTGCCGGAACGGGAAGTGCAGCCATGGATATGGCAGGCAGTCTTCTCGGATCCTTTATGGGAAATGTAACTAATGTGGACGGTTCATCCCGTGGCTGGGTTATGGAAGCCAATACCGGAAGCTTAAACCGTGATGTGGACAGCCGTTCAAGGGCAAAATATACCTCCATCATTGGAAGCGGTGCCGATCAGGTGACGATCATGGTCTATATGTGCGGTACCGACCTTGAGAGAAAATACGGCATGGGGTCAAAGGACTTAAGTGAAATGGCAAAGGCTGCCCATTCCGGTCAGGTTAATATCATCGTATATACCGGAGGTTGCAAACAGTGGCAGAACGGCGCCATAAGCAATTCCAAAAATCAGATCTGGCAGGTTACGGACGGGGGCTTAAAACAGCTTTCTTATGAAGATGACAAGAGCATGACAGATCCTGCAACGCTTACGGGTTTCATCACATATTGTAAAAATAATTATCCCGCGAACAGAAATATGCTTATCTTCTGGGATCACGGCGGCGGTTCGCTTTCCGGTTTCGGCTATGATGAAAAGCATGAGATGAGCGGTTCAATGAGCCTTGCGGGAATAAACAGCGCTTTAAAAAAGGCTGATATGAAATTTGATTTCATAGGCTTTGATGCCTGCCTTATGGCAGGTGTGGAGACGGCTAAGATGGCGGGAAATTATGCGGATTATCTTATCGCCAGTGAAGAGACCGAGCCAGGCGTCGGCTGGTATTATACGGACTGGCTTTCGTCTCTTGCAGCTGATCCGTCCATGTCAACTTTGGATCTCGGAAAGCAGATAATCGATGATTTCGTTAATGTATGTGAAAGGGAATGCAGAGGCCAGGATACCACGCTTTCTCTTGTGGATCTTTCGGAGCTTTCGGAAACTCTTACGGATGATTTTAAATCATTTTCGACATCCACGAAGGGGCTTATCACAAATAAAGAATATTCGAGGGTTTCGGATGCCAGGAGTCTGAGCCGTGAGTTTGCGGCTTCTTCAAAGATAGATCAGGTGGATCTGGTAAATCTGGCAAAGAATATGGGGACTGCCGAGGGAGATGCCCTTGCGTCAACACTTCTTTCCGCTGTCAAATACAACAGGACATCAAAGAGCATGACCAATGCCTTCGGGCTTTCGGTTTATTTCCCTTACAGGAAGGCCGGCGCAGGAAAGGTGGGAAGTGCTATAGATACCTATGGCCAGATAGGTGTCGAGAATGAATATTCGGATTGCATAAGGGAATTTGCGGCAGTTGAATGCGCGGGCCAGGGAGCGGGAGCATCCGCAGCATCTCCCATGGGAAGCTTACTTGGCGGAACTGCGGTCTCATCCGGTATGGATATGGAAGGCATGCTTTCAATGCTCACCTCACTTACGGGAAGCTCATCCGTATTTACCGGAAGGTCTCTTTCAGATGAAGCCACAGCTGAATATATCATGGAAAACAGCTTAAATTCAGGCGATCTTAAATGGCAGAGAGCAGAAGACGGAAGCCTTTATATGAGCCTTGAAAAGGAGCAGTGGGCGCTTGTCCATCAGATAGATCTTAATATGTTTATTGATGACGGAAGCGGATATATAGACTTAGGTCTCGACAACATCTTTTCTTTCGATGATAACGGTAATCTTATACCTGACACCGACGGAACATGGCTGTCCATAAACAATACGCCGGCGGCATATTATCATGTGGATACCGTTGAAAACGGTGATGATTATGTGATAACCGGATATGTGCCCGCATTTTTAAACGGTGAGAAGGTAAAGCTTATCCTTAAATTTGATAATGAGGATCCCTACGGTTATGTGGCCGGAGCGGCAAGAGATTATGATGAGAATATCACGGAAACCGAGATGAGAGGACTCATAGAGATAAAGGACGGGGATACGATAGATCTTATATGTGACCGTTACGATCATAACGGAAATTATGATGACAGCTATTACCTCGGGGAGCAGATAGTCGTGGACGGTGAGCTTATGATATCGGATACCTATGTGGGTGATTCTTATATGGCGCTTTATAAGTTTACGGATATATACGATCAGAGTTACTGGTCGGAAGCTGTTAAATAAATATATTTTCAGATCGATTTAAAGTGATATAATGCGAATATCAAATCCAGAAAGGAAACAGTCATGAAATACGATTTTAAGGAAACAGAAGCCAAATGGCAGAAAAAATGGGCTGAGGCGGGGACCTTCAGTGCCGAAGATTTCACGGATAAGCCCAAGTTTTACGGTCTTGTGGAATTCCCTTATCCTTCGGGAGCGGGCATGCATGTGGGACATATAAAGGCTTATTCCGGACTTGAGGTAATAAGCAGGAAGCGCCGCATGCAGGGCTATAACGTGCTATTCCCCATAGGCTTTGATGCCTTCGGCCTTCCGGCGGAGAATTATGCAATAAAGACAGGCGTTCACCCCAGGGTGGTCACTGACAATAATATAGAGAAGTTCAGCAACCAGTTAAAGCGCGTAGGTTTTTCCTTTGACTGGGACAGGGTGGTGGATACCACTTCCGAGGATTATTACAAATGGACACAGTGGATATTCTTAAAGCTCAATGAAAAGGGCCTTGTATTCAGGGATGTGACCAATGTAAATTACTGCCCTTCCTGTAAGGTGGTGCTTTCAAACGAAGATTCCCAGGGCGGAAAGTGTTATGTCTGTGGTTCTGATGTGGTTCAGAAGACAAAGCCCGTATGGTACTTAAGGATCACCGAATATGCCGAGAAGCTCTTACAGGGGCTTGATGAGGTGGATTATCTTCCGAATATCCGCCAGCAGCAGGTGAACTGGATAGGAAAGTCAAAGGGTGCTTTTGTTAATTTCGGCATAAGCGGCAAGGATGATCAGATAAGGATCTATACCACAAGGCCGGATACACTTTTTGGCGCTAATTTCATGGTAATAGCGCCGGAGCATCCCTTGATCGACAAATACGAAAACGAGATAGCAAATATGGATGCCGTAAAGGCATACCGCAGTGAATGCGCAAAGAAGACAGAGTTCGAGCGTACGCAGCTTGTAAAGGACAAGACAGGCGTATGCATAGAAGGTTTAAAGGCGGTAAACCCTGTTACGAAAAAAGAGATACCCATATATATCTCCGATTATGTAATGATGGGCTACGGCACCGGCGCCATCATGGCAGTGCCTGCACATGATGAGCGTGACTATGAGTTCGCTAAAAAATTCGGCATAGAGATCACCCCTGTTATCGAGGGCGGAGATATCACAAAGGAAGCCTATACCGGTGACGGAAAGATGATCAATTCCGATTTCTTAAACGGCATCACCACGAAGGCAGAGGCTATAGATACGATGCTTGAAAAGCTCTCCGAACTTGGCTGCGGTGAAGCCGGCATACAGTACAAGATGAAGGACTGGGCCTTCAACAGGCAGCGTTACTGGGGTGAGCCCATTCCTCTTATCCACTGCCCGAACTGCGGCATAGTGCAGGTTCCTTACGAGGAACTGCCCCTTACGCTTCCCAAGGTTGAGAAGTATGAGCCGGGTCAGGACGGTGAATCTCCTCTTGCAAAGATAGAGAGCTTTGTAAACTGCAAGTGTCCCAAGTGCGGCGGCGATGCGAAGAGGGAGACTGATACCATGCCCCAGTGGGCAGGTAGCTCATGGTACTTCTTACGTTATATCGATCCTCACAACTCAGAGGCTCTTGCGGACAAAAAGAAGCTTGAATACTGGCTCCCGGTTGACTGGTACAACGGCGGTATGGAGCATGTTACAAGGCATATGATCTATTCCCGCTTCTGGCACCGTTTCCTTTACGATATAGGCGTGGTGCCCGTAAAGGAGCCTTATGCAAAGCGTACCGCACAGGGAATGATACTTGGCGCGGATGGCGAGAAGATGAGTAAATCCAGAGGAAATGTTATCGATCCCCTTGATGTTGTAGAGCAGTATGGCGCCGATGTGCTGAGGACCTATATCCTCTTTATGGGTAATTATTCCGATGCGGCGCCCTGGAATGATGCATCTGTCCGCGGCTGCAAGCGTTTCATAGACAGGGTGGCAGCGCTTACGGATATGATAAAGGGCGAGGGCATGAGCTCCGATATGGAAAGCCTTTTCCATAAGACGATAAAGAAGGTATCAAATGACCTTGAGGATATGAAGTTCAATACCGCGATAGCTGCTATCATGGAGCTTTTAAATGCGGTATATGCAAAGGGCTCCATAACAAAGGATGAGCTTGTGATCATGATAAAGCTCTTATGTCCCGTAGCGCCTCATATCTGTGAGGAGATCTGGGAAGAGCTTGGAGGCGAGGGCTTCCTTTCATTAGCGGCATGGCCCGAGTATGATGAGGCAAAGTGCGTTGACTCCGAGATAGAGGTTGCCGTGCAGCTTATGGGCAAGTTAAAGGGCACCATAATGCTTCCCGTGGATTCCGATAAGGACGCAGCGCTTGCAAAGGCAAAAGAGCTTCCTTCGGTTGCTGCGGCAATAGAGGGAAAGACCATAGTAAAAGAGATCTATGTGCCCAATAAGATAGTAAATCTTGTAGTAAAATAAAATGCAGGGCGACAACCTGCGCTTTAGGTTGTCATCCTGAGCGTTCAATTTTGTCATCTTTAAGCGAAGCGAAGGATCTTACCCGGAGGTTTTATAATGTCAGACATCCTTATACGTCAGGGAAGTGAAGAAGATATGAAGACTCTGAGGCATGACCGTGAGGTCATTGCCTCGGGGCATATAATCACATATTGTCATGATCATCTCACTACACCCAAGGGGCATGAGGATGTCTATGACATGATACTTCATCCGGGAGCGGCGGCAGTGCTTCCGGTGCTTGATGACGGCAGGATAGTGATGGTAAGGCAGTACAGAAACGCCATTGACCGGTTCACTTTGGAGATACCTGCAGGAGGCCTTGACCATGAGGGTGAACCTGCAAAAGAAGCTGCCTTAAGGGAGCTTAGGGAAGAGTGCGGTCTTGAAGCGGGTGAAGTTGCTTTTCTGCTTTCTGTTTATCCCGTGGTGGCATACGGCAATGAAAAGATAGATATCTTTGCAGCACGCTCCTTAAGGAAAACAGACAGGGATCTGGATGAAGATGAAGCCATAAACGTGGAGGCATGGAGCATAGACGAACTGGCAGATCTTATATATTCAGGTAAGCTTAATGACGCAAAAACCTGTGCTGCGGTGATGGCATACAGCCATGCCCTGCATAGTGGACATAATATCTTTGGCTGAAAAGATAATTATGTAAATATAATTGACTGATTAAGTCAACAATAAAATTTTTATTTTCCAAGATTTTGTAAACTTCATTTCTTATTCTCCGATATCTTGTGCCGGGGCAGAAATCACCGAAAAATTAAGCAAAACAGAGTAAAAAAAGCGTTTGATTTTAAAAAAAACCGCTTTTATAATGGTTTACGTACGATAAAAAATAACTAAAGGCGGGGATTTACATAACCATGACAATGTCAGACATCAAAGATCAGTTTTTGGATTACATGAGGAATGAAAAGAAGATCTCGGCAAATACCGAGCAGTCCTACAAGAGGGATCTCGTTAAATTTGCCAGATATGCGGAGCTTCACGGCATAAAGGATGTATGCCTTGTAAACCTCACACTGCTTCAGGGCTATGTGCTTGAGCTTGAGCATGAGCATTTTGCTGCTGCCACAGTATCAAGGAATATCGCATCCATTAAGGCTTTTTATCATTTCCTTTTCAGAAATCATTATATAAGTGACGATCCTTCCGAGGGCTTAAAGGCTCCTCATATCGAGAAGAAGATGCCTGAGATACTTTCTACCGATGAAGTAAACCGTCTTCTTGACCAGCCCACAGGGTCGGCACCCAAGGATCTTAGGGACAGGGCAATGCTTGAGCTGCTTTATGCTACAGGTATAAGGGTTTCCGAGCTGATAAGCTTAAAAGTCACGGATGTTAATCTCCAGGTTGGCTATATAATCTGCAGGGATGCAAAGAAGGAAAGAGTGATACCTTTCGGCATGCCCGCAAAGAGAGCGCTTACGGATTACCTTAAAAATGCAAGGGATGTGATGGTATCCGATACCGGCTGCAGTGAGCTCTTCACCAATTGTTCCGGGGCCCCCATGAGCAGGCAGGGTTTCTGGAAGCTTGTTAAATATTACGCAAAGAAAGCAGGCATCACCTCCGATATCACGCCCCATACGCTGCGTCATTCCTTTGCTGCACATCTGGTGGAGAACGGTGCGGATCTCCGTTCCGTTCAGGAAATGCTCGGTCATTCGGATATATCCACCACACAGATATATGCAAACATGACCCAGAACAAGCTTCGCGAGGTTTATACGAAGAATTTTCCCAGGGGATGATAAAGAACGCTTTGATTGTCCGTGCCGGTCATGGCACGGGCTTTTTTTTATGTCTTTAATATGATAAAGTTAGGGACGATGGTATGGTATAGAAAACGCATTTTCCAATGTCGCCTGCTATAAAACATAAAACTGTATCATGAAAGGAGATCGTAACATGAGTCTTGCTGATAAGACCTTTATAGAGATGTGCACGGATATACTTGAAAACGGCACCAGTACCGAAGGTGAAAAGGTGCGTCCCCATTGGGAGGACGGGACACCTGCCTATACGATAAAGCGTTTCGGTGTGGTAAGCCGCTATGACCTTTCAAAGGAATTTCCGGTGATCACACTGAGGCGTACGGCCATCAAATCCGCCACAGAGGAGATGCTCTGGATATGGCAGCAGAAGTCAAACAACATCTCAGGTCTCCACAGCCACATATGGGATTCCTGGGCTGATGAAACAGGCTCCATAGGCAAGGCATACGGCTATCAGATGGGGGTTAAGCACAAGTATAAAGAAGGTATGATGGACCAGACCGACAGGGTGATCTATGATCTTAAGAATAATCCTTTCAGCAGGCGTATTATGACTAATATGTATGTGCATGCAGATCTTTCCGAAATGCATCTTTATCCCTGCGCTTACAGCATGACCTTTAATGTGACACAGAAAAAGGGAGACGATAAGCTTACTCTCAATGCCATATTAAACCAGCGGTCACAGGATGTGCTCACTGCAAACAACTGGAATGTGGCTCAGTACGCCGTGCTGGTCCATATGCTTGCACAGGTATGTGATATGAAGGTGGGAGAGCTGGTGCATGTTATAGCGGATGCACATATATATGACAGGCATGTGGATATTGTAAAAGAGCTTATAAAGCGACCCACACATCCGGCGCCGGAATTCTGGCTCAACCCGGATATCCATGATTTCTATGAATTTACAAGGGATGATGTGAAGCTCATAGGTTATGAGACAGAACCCCAGATAGAAAATATCCCGGTAGCGATCTGAACGCTATCCGGGATATAAGATGTTTTCCTTCGTTCTAAAAAGGCCTTATGCGATTATCGCAAGCACTGCAGCGGCGAGAGTCATAAAAAGCTCGGAGAGGCAGACAAACCATCCTGCCAGATCTCCGGCAAATCCGCCGAACTTATTCAATGAATAAAATCTGTAAAATACAAAGGTAAGAGCAGTGATCCCTATGAGAACGCCGCCTGCCATGAAGTTTACGCTTAACATTGCGGCGATCGTTATGACAAGCTCCACAAGGAGGAAACCAAGGGCGGTCTTATTGATCTTTCCGTCTTCGCCTCTTCCTGAGAAGTGGTATGCAAGACCGCTCTTATCCTTGAAATAGAAAGTTACGGTTGAGATGGCACTCATAACTCTTGCGAGCATGAAGCCTAAGCACCATACCGTTACTAACTGCTTTATGGTATACTGATTAAGCGAATTATCCGGAGCTGCTCCGCCGAAGAGCTCATCGGGAGAATATGTGAGCAGCGAATTATCATAAGAATAGAAGAGCAGCATATACACGGATGCAAGGAAGAGACCAACATATACGAACATCCTGATGACAGAATAGGCGCCTACATGAAGGTCACGCATTATCTCAAGCCTTTTTTCCTGCTTCCCGCCGAAACTGAGTGCATCGAGGGAATGCATGTATCCGTTTAAGTGTATGCCCCTTGTAAGCAGTATGGGAACAACGCTTATAAGGACTGTCATTGCAAATACGGGAAGATCCACGTATTTAAAGAGCAGGTAAACGAGGTATTCGGCTCCACCCACCAAAAGACCTGCAAATGGGAAGAAGATGACTGCATACTTCATGGGCTTTCCTTCCAGCTTAAGTTTAGGCAGCGGGAGGTTTGTGTAGGTTGAGAGTGCAATGCATAATGCTTTGAGTATATTCATTTTAAAACTCCTTGTTCGGGTTTTTGTACAAAATCGTATAGCATTATAACACAAAAGGAAAAAATAATAAAGGAAAGGCGGACTACAATAAATGAAAGCGATCGCGGCAGTTGATAAAAACTGGGCTATAGGAAACAAGGGAGCTCTTTTGGTGAGCATACCGGCGGATCATAAATTCTTTAAAAACGAGACCATAGGCAGGACAGTGATACTGGGAAGAAAGACTCTGGAAACTTTTCCGGGAGCAAAACCTCTGCCCGGAAGGAGAAATATCATACTGTCAAGAAATCCGGATTATAAGGTGCAGGGTGCGGATATAGCACATGCTAAAGAGGAACTCTTTAAGATGCTCGAAGGAACGGATACGGATGATGTGTATGTGATAGGGGGAGCAAGCGTATATAAAGAGCTCTTATCTTACTGTGATAAAGCAGTTATCACAAAGATAGATCACTCTTATGAGGCGGATGCGTATTTTCCCGATCTGGACAGTATGGACGAATGGGTATTAACAGGGGAAAGCGAAGAGCAGACCTATTTTGATATCGAATATCGTTTCTTAAGATATGAAAAGAAATAAGAAGTAAGGCGGCTGTTACATGATCACACGGTTACGGCCGCCGGTCTTTCCTTCATAGAGCTTTGAATCGGCTCTGTTTATGGTGGCTTCTATACCAAGGCGCGGATTATATTCCTCCAGACCGAAGGTCATGGTAACGGAGAAATCATAGTCCTTAAACTGTATGGGGGTGGATTCTATCTCTTTTCTTAATTCTTCCATTTTTTCAAAGGCTTTATCGGCTTTTGTATTTTCGAAGGCAAAGAGGAATTCTTCTCCGCCCCAGCGTGCCACATGTCCTTTATCCTTCATGAATCTCTTGAATATATCCGCCATGGTGGTGAGCACATAATCTCCGGTATCGTGTCCGTAGGTATCGTTTACCTTCTTGAAAAAATCGATATCTCCGATGACCATGGTAAATATCTTGCCGGAACGATTGTATTCAAAAACGGTATCCGCAAGATATTCATTCATATGACGGCGGTTCGAAAGACCTGTTAAGGTATCGAGATTAGCCATCTTCTCAAGATTCTCGTTTATCCTGCGAAGCTTATCCTCGGACTGGTTGAATTTGACACTGTAGCAGTATGCCGTTACGGATATGCAGGAACCGAAGCCTAATATGTTCAGTATCTGCAGGATGATCATGCCCTCGTGGGAAGGGGTCAGGAAATAGGGAAACTCGGGCCCCAGTATGTTTAAAAAGATCATGCATATGAGCAGCGATACGGCAAATATCCGCTTTAACAAAGGTTTGTTTCCTTTATTGAAATACACATAGAGGATATTTAAGAACATCATATACTGAAAGCCGCACTCATATGTGCACATAAGGGAGAGCAGCCCGGGGAAAATGATCACGACGGTGTTTAACAATGCCAGCCCTGCGCGTGTCAGATCCTCATAGGTGAGTATGAAGGCTCCGATCGTAAGTCCGGCTGCAACTGCCATTGAAAGCCCTGTACCGTATCTGAACTGATAAGCCACGGTAATGCCTATCACAAAGAAGTACATGGCTAATACAAGACAGTTGAGACGAATGAGAATTGCGAGATCCTTTGTCTCCTTCTCATTCTTTACGTCCATGAAAAGAAAATTTATGAATTTTTTAAAGGTCTTCTTAAGACGTCTCATATGGTACGATTATAACACAGTAACACGTTGGAGTGAATTTTTTTCTCTTTTTCTTGACATGTAAAAAAAGCGGGTATAAACTGATTTCTGTTCCGGTGTCTTTCGGAGATCTAAATTAGAAAGGAAGCGATTTATCATGGAAAAGAAGGATATAGACTGGTCATCATTAGGCTTCGGTTATGTAAAGACCGATAAGCGTTATGTTTCAGATTTTAAGAACGGAAGCTGGGATGAGGGAAAGCTTACGGATGATGATAAGGTGGTACTTAGCGAGTGCGCGGGCGTGCTCCAGTATGCACAGACCTGTTTTGAAGGTCTTAAGGCTTATACCACGGAGCAGGGAAAGATAGTCTGCTTCAGACCTGATCTCAATGCTGCACGTATGAGTGATTCCGCAAAGAGGCTTGAGATGCCCATATTTCCCGAGGAAAGATTTGTGGAAGCCGTAAAGGAAGTGGTTAAGGCAAATGCCGCATGGGTTCCTCCTTATGGTTCAGGAGCTACACTTTATATCAGACCCTATATGTTCGGCTCAAATCCCGTAATAGGTGTTAAGCCTGCCAATGAATATCAGTTCAGGATCTTTACGACTCCCGTGGGTCCTTATTTCAAGGGCGGCGCAAAGCCCGTGACCATCACCGTTTCCGATTTCGACAGGGCAGCGCCTCACGGAACGGGTCATATAAAGGCCGGCCTTAATTATGCCATGAGCCTTCATCCCATTGTTACCGCTCATAAAAACGGCTTTGATGAGAATATGTATCTCGATGCGGCTACACGTACAAAGGTAGAGGAGACAGGCGGTGCGAATTTCATTTTCGTAACAAAGGACGGCACTGTGGTAACTCCAAAGTCTGATTCCATACTTCCTTCCATAACCAGAAGGTCCATCATGTATGTTGCGGAGCATATCCTGGGGCTTAAGACAGAGACCAGGGAAGTGTATTTTGATGAAGTGAAGGATTTCGCGGAGGCAGGTCTTTGCGGCACTGCAGCTGTGATCTCTCCTGTAGGAAAGATCGTTTACAAGGGCGGTGAGATCGCTTTCCCTGCAGGCATGAACGACATGGGTCCTGTTACAAAGAAGCTTTACGAGACCCTTACAGGCATACAGATGGGAAGGATAGAGGCTCCCGAAGGCTGGATCTGCGAGATCTGCTAAGCTAAGGAACTTATCATAACCTAAGGTTACAAAAAGGATCTGTAAAAAAACAGGTCCTTTTTTTGTGAAAATCTGCTTATTGAAAGCGGTTACACTAAAATGTAATATTTATAATGCGGGGGATTTTTTAAAATATATTGGAAGATCAGTCAGTACCGGTTCACGGGGCCGCAGTTTAGTTTTCCATATAAAAATCAGATCAGTTTATTATCCGGGACAAAGAGTCCGGGGAAAATAATCTCATCCAAAAAGGAAAGGAGTAACAAAAAATGCAGCACAGTAAACGAAGAAAATGGCGGGAGAGGATATTATCCGTTTTCCTGTCTTTTGCCATGATCTTAAACACGGGGGCTCCGCTTTCGCCGCTTTTTGCAAAGGCTGCGGATGCTGAGATCTTCACGGAAAAAGGCGGTTATGAGAACGGCGCTTATGCAGAGTGGAAAGCCGTATCAGGCGCTGCCGGTTATAAGGCTTATATCCAGAAGGGGAGCACAAAAACTCTTCTTGATGACCAGCTTATAAGACAGTATCCGGACAATATCTGGCGTGTGGATGCCTTAGGCCTCGCAGCCGGAGATGATTATAAATTAGTGGTGGAGGCATATGCATCCGGGAGCGCAGAGTCTCCTCTTGCCACATATTCTACCGATACTATAAGTGTAATTACCCATGACCGTAACGGCTTTGCTTTTACGGATCCTTCAGGGCAGTATCCCGGCGCATATGATAAAAACGGCGTCTTAAGGAGCGATGCAAAGGTCATCTATGTAGATAATACCAATTTTGACACTGTTCCCCTTACCATAAAGAAGGATGCAAAGGGTACCGAGCTCACGCTTACCGGTGTCCAGAACATAGTAAATAACAGCGGATTCTGGAAATATGCCGAATATAATGATTTCAAGGCTCTTGATATCCGTGTGATAGGCCTTGTGAATACTTCAGGCTTCCCGAACTCCAGCTGGGGTTCATCTTCCGAGGGACTCCAGATAAAGGGAACGGGCAAGACCGATACAGCCATCACCATAGAGGGCGTGGGCGATGATGCCACTCTTTACGGTTTCGGCATACTGGCGCGTTCCTCACGGCATGTGGAGATCTCAAACCTGGGTGTTATGTGCTTTGCGGATGATGGCATATCCCTTGATACGGATAATATTTATACCTGGGTGCATAACTGCGATATCTTCTACGGAAGCACCGGCGGCGATGCGGATCAGGCGAAGGGTGACGGAACCATTGACGTAAAGGGCGATTCAAAATATCAGACCTACAGCTACAATCATTTCTGGGACAGCGGAAAGGCATCCCTTTGCGGAATGAAGTCCGAGACAGGGGAGAATTTCATAACCTACCATCACAACTGGTTCGATCATTCCGACTCAAGGCATCCCAGAGTACGTACCATGTCAGTCCATGCCTACAATAATTTCTATGACGGTGTGGCAAAGTACGGCGCAGGTGCGGCCTACAAGTCATCCATCTTCATGGACAGCAACTATTTCAGGAATGCGAAATATCCCATGCTCAGCTCCATGCAGGGAAGTGATATCTATGACGGCGCTTCTACAAAGGACAGCGGTACTTTTTCAAGCGAAGACGGCGGCATAATAAAGGCATATGGAAATTCCTTTGAGGGAATTGTTTCAATAATCCCTTACGGTGCAAATAATTATATCTACAAGGGAGCAGAGAGGGCTTATGATCTTTCCGGCGCTTCCTCAACAGAGCATTTCGATGCTTATTTCGTAAGTGACAGGACAATGGAAGTTCCTGAATATGTCAAAGCATATCAGGGCGGCTCAACCTATACCAATTTCGATACCATAGAAGATTTGGGTGTGGATGAAGGCTCCATACAGGAGGCAGTTGATGTGCCTTCATACGTAATGGCTCATGCAGGCCGTGTGGGCGGCGGCGATCTCTGGTGGGAATTTGATGATGCCGCAGATGATGTTTCCTATGAGGTCAATTCTGCCCTTAAGGCAAAGGTAGTTGCTTATAAGACAGCTCTTAAGACCATAGGCGGTTTTTCCGGAACCGTGATACCTGCATCCATTCGTGATGAAAACTATGTAAGGGTGACAGGTGACAGAACGGCGGCTTCTGAAAGGTATAAAGCAGGGAAGTCGCATACTCTTCATGAAGTAGAGCTTAGCACTGATGTTGAAGTAAAGACCTACACCCCGGTGGATGGTTATTCCTTTAATGCTGCAACTTATCTTACTGCGGTAGGCGCAGATACGACTGCTGCTTCGTATACTATTGAGAATCCCGATGTGGCGGTTTATGCGAATTTCGGACTTGTATCACCGAGAACTGTAAGCGGAAAGACTGACCGTATAGCTCTTGCAAAATCTTCGGCTATAGGAAGTTGCGGAAGCTTTACCATCAAGAATGTTACGGCGGCAAAAAAGGCGATAAGATTCGTCCTTACAGCTGATGGAGAAGCAAAGACTGCATATTACAAAGTGGTAAAGGGCGACACGGTATTAACGACAGGCTCTGTTACAGGAACCGCTGCCCAGACCGTTGAAGCAGACATAGACGGAAAAGGAGATGGAGATTACAGCCTGATATATGATGCGGATAATCTTGCAAATTCAGGTTCCATACGTATCATTTCCGCTGAGGTGGATACTGTGGAAGTGATAAGCGGAGGCGCTGAGCCGGACAATACGGATTATGCACTTAAAGTGGTAAAGGGCGCAAATGTTACCACGGATCTTGCTAATACCACACATAAGAAGAAGGATGCCGTGACTTTTACAGCTTCCGTTACCGATGCTGAAAAATATAAGCTTTCAGTAAGCATAAGGAAGGGAACAGGTGAAAACTCAGGCGCAGCTGTAAGCTATTCCTATACCGGAAATAATTACAGATTCACCATGCCTGCAAGCGACGTGACGGTGACACTTGCAGCTGTTGAAAAAACGGCTGAGGTCGTGGAACCCGATGTAAACTATTATGATGTCACATTTGAATATGACGGAAATACAAAGCGTGTAAGCGTGGAAGAAGGAAAGAGTGTGGCTTCTTCGGATGTGCCGGATATGTCAGCTTATACAAATTTCGTATGCTGGTCAACAGACGGCACGGAATCAGGCTATGTGGTTCCCGAGGAGCTTAAGATAACGGCGGATGTTACACTTATCGCGGTTATAAAGGAAAGCTTATACGAGGTTGATGACGATTTCGTGGCTAAGACCTTCCTTTCGGATATAGGGGCGTTTACCCTGCCGTTTGGCGCTCTTTCGAATGGTAGTGCGAAAAATGGTCTTGCAAACGCCTGGCTTGCATCAGCGCATGAAGGCTATGATCCTCTGGTTTATAAGAGATTTACCCTTCACAGTTGGAAAATCCCTTCAAAGAATACGGATACAGTGGGTATAGTATCAGGTAATACTGCTGAAACCTGCGGATATGTCGAGATAGATGCTCCTGCAGCTGCAAGCCTGACCATAGTTGCGCGTGCGGCAGGAAGCGACAAGACATCCTATTTTACGCTCACAGGTCCCGATGGAAGGGTTTATGAACCTACAGCGGGAAGCAACAAGGTGTCCGGAAGCGGAAAGACCACTCTTACATATAAGCTTGGCGTAGCAGGAGTTTATACGATAGCTCTTGATATAGATAAGCAGAAAGCTGATACGAATTCCGGCGAACTCAGATTCTATGAGATCCACTTAAAGGGTGTTGTTGATGAGGAAGCTGATCCTACTCATGAAGTCAGATTTTTACAGTATGGTGATCCTATTACGGAATTTACAGTTGCTCACGGCGGCTTTATTCCTGCCAATGCGATCCCTTCGCCTTCGCTTACGGCAAATCAGGAATTCCTTGGCTGGTCTTCTACGACTGATGAAGCTGATATAGCAGATACGGATAAGATACTCGCATCCAATGTGCTGAGTGATCAGACCTGGACTGCAATAATAGAGGAAACAGGGGCTGATGCGGCTGAACTTTATACAGTGACCTATCACATAGGAAGCACCGAATATACCGAAAGCGTAAAGGCAGGTGAGATGCTTTCCGATATACCCGCAGTTACGGCTCCTGCAGGAAAGAAGTTTAACGGATGGAGCGAGACTGAAGGCGGTACTGTGCTTACTGCAGCAGCACTTGCAGCACTTACGGTAAGTGCGGATAAGGATCTGTATGCGGTATTTGAAAATGCGGCAGGCGGTGAAGTGGCTTATATCTATGATGCTACGGGAGCAAATTACGAAGATAAGGATGTAACGCTGAATCTGACAACTGGTGCAGTGACAAAGAATTCACCGGCGTATTTTGTCTTTTCCGGCGATACATATGATATTAAAGATACAGATGCGGCAGTTCCCTGCAACATTGATGGTAAAAAATACGGGGCTGCAACTATAAAAAAAGGTGGAATTAAATTTAATTCTAAGACGACAATTACATTTACAACAGCTGAAGCAGGATACACTCTTTATGTTATTGGACAAAGTGGTGTAAGTAAAACAATGAAGCTGGATACCACGGAGGTTAGTCCGGTATCTTCTATTTACACGTTTGATAATGTTGCTGCAGGCGACCATACACTTAAACAGGGAGATGGCGAAGTAAGGGCCTATGCGGTTTATGTAATAGCTCCCGACAATTCCTCCAAAACCGAGTACACCCTCACCGTAAACACTACCGGTGTGGAAACATCCTTAAAGTCTGGTAAGTATTACGAGGGCAGCAATATCAAATTCAGCGCAAAGCCCATGGACGGATCCGTTAATATGGTGGTCAAAAAGGGAGATGCCACTCTTGAACCCGGTGAAGACGGTCTGTATTCCATCACCATGAATGCAGATGCTTCTGTCAACATGATCGCAGAGAAGGATGTCGCTGAGTATCATAACGTTAATGTAAATGCATGGGGTGTAAATACTTCGCTTACTGCCGGAAGATATGCCGCAGGTACGGTGATAGATTTTACGGCTTCGGCAATAGAGGGATATGAAGAGGATCTTCTTGTAGAAGTATTTAAAACAAACAGCATGGATGACGCCAGCGTAAATGCTATAAAGGATAACGGAAACGGATCCTATACTCTTACCGTTGGCTCAGATGATATCGAGGTTTTGATTCTTGCGGAAAAGAAACCTGTAACGGGAATCAGTCTTAAGGCAGGCGGTGAGATTGTTGCATCTTCAAGCGATACTTCCATCCGTGAGATCACCCTCGGTAACGGTAAGAGCCTTACCCTTGAAGCGGTTCTTTCTCCCTTGGATGCCACAGCGCTGATCGGGTGGACATCTGGAGATGAGTCAAAACTTACCGTAAACAAAGGACGTATCACAGCAAAGAGCGATACCGGAACTGTTAAAGTGACCGCGACAGCAGACGATGCAAGCGTAAGCCTTAATGTGAAGCTCACCGCTGTTCAGCCCACACAGGCTGATATCAGAAACTACGGCAGCAGCATTGATACGCTTACACTTAAGGAAGGCGAGAGCACAAAGCTTACGGTGGCAGTGGTTCCTGTTGCATCCACCGTATCCTCTGCAGTATGGTCTGCGGATAAGGAAGAAGTTGCAAAGATTGCTCAGGATGGAACACTTACAGCTGTAGCTGAAGGCACTGCAGTCATCACTGTTACAGTAAAGGGGACCGAAGGGAAAGCAGTAACCGATTCCATTACGGTAAAAGTTGTAAAGGAAGAGGAGCCTGTGACCGAGCCTGAAGAGAATAGCAGCGTAAGCGTTAATCTTTCCGTAAGCTCATGCACACTTAAACCGGAGGAAACCCTTTCCGTAAACGCTGTACTTGATCCTGTGGATGCTGAGTATAAGAGCGTTTCCTGGTCATCTGCCGATAAAAAGGTTGCGACTGTAAGCGGCGGAAGCTTAAGCGCAAATATCACAGCAGTTGCGGAAGGAAGTACAAAAGTTACATTTACACTCACACTTACAGACGGGACTGAAATAAGTGCGGATATTGCCGTAACTGTAACAAAGGAAGCGGGAGAGGAAGAGAAGCCTGCTCCCACGGTTCCCGATAAGCCTGAGGTAAAGAAAACCGGCATAGTCATAGAAGGTCTTGATGGCAGCTTTGATTATACAGGAGCAAAGGTGATCCCTGTAATAAAGGTTGTGGATTATGATGTAAACGGCGAGAAAGTGCTCGTAGAGGGCAGGGATTATACCGTCAAATATGCAGATAATGTTAAGGGCAGGGCTTCGGTAACGGTTAAAGGTAAAGGAAATTATGCAGGCAAGGATACCACAGGCAGCTTTGTCATAAAGGAAGTGCAGACGCTTTCCGCAGATGCACTGATGGAGGTTGGCGGCGCGAAGCTTGGAAAGATCGAGGCTGTAAGCTATACGGGAAGCGCCATCTGTCCTGATATCAGCTTTAAGGCAAAGGACGGAAGCGAAACAGTTTACAGCTATGACAGTGATGCGAAGCTCTACAAGACAGCAGACGGCAATATCTTAAAGCTCAATGCGGCATTTTCGAACAATATCAATAAGGGAACCGCTACTATCCTTCTTACCGGAAAGGATAAGAGCCTTAAGAAGACTTTTAAGATAATACCTTATGATATCAGCATTGCTGCAAAGAACTTAAGCGTAAAGACAGCATCCTCAGCTGTATGGTCAGCAAAGGGAGCGCTTCCTTCCGCAGAGCTTTCGTTTAACGGAGAGCAGCTTGTTGAAGGAAGGGATTATGTATTAAAGGCTTCCGGAAATAAGAAGACCGGCACGGCAAAGCTTGTAATCACGGGGAAAGGAAACTTCTCAAAGAAGCTTGAGAAAAGCTTTAATGTTACCGTATATGACCTTAAGGATGCCAGCATAAATGCCGTAAATCTTGCAGCAGGCATGAGGGCGTCAAAGGTAAAGGCTGTTGTGTCCGATGCTTCAGGCAATGTGATAAAGGCCGGCAAATACAGCATAAGCGTTAAGGCTGCAGACGGAGAGGCACTGGATGCAGGAGCGATAATTGAAGCAGGCAAGACATATATAGTGACTGTCAATGCAAAGGATATGGAAATACTTAAGGCAGGATGCTTTATAAGCTGTACCGTAAAGGCGGGAAATTCCATCAATTTCGCAAATGCAAAGATAGTCGGCTTAAGCAAGACCTATACAGGTTCTGCTGTAACGCTTACCGATGAGGAGGTAAAAAATGCTCTCAGGGTAAGCATAAAGAAGACAAAGCTTACATATGGTAAGGACTATGTGATCACGGGCTACAGCAATAACGTAAAGAAGGGCACGGCTACCGCATATATCTCCGGAATCGGCGATTACAGCGGAATGAAGCTTGTGAAATTCAAGATCAATGCCAAGACCATGACACTTAAAAATAACTGATGACTTTATACGTATGACTTAAAAAGGGGGCTGTCGCACAGGTAAGTGTGACAGCCTCTTTTTTTTCTGGCCGCGCCCCGGTCATTCTGAGCGCAGTGAAGGAACACTATAAAAGCTTTTACAATATCTTCGCGCTCAAAAATAAAGCTCCCACAAAAATATTGTAAAAGACGCAAAAGAATAAAAAATATAAAAAATATTATAAAAAAGTGTTGACAAAATAAAATAATATGGTAAGATAAGAACATAACAACAACACAAGTTGTTGATCACATAGATCAGAAAGGCAGGATCAATGAAACGGATGACAGCAGAAAGGTTGTCTCGGATCACTTAAAGAAGGAGGTAAGGTCCAAAGGGTAATTAAGTAATGCAGGCTGTTTTGAGGAACGAAAAGTCAGACGATCAGCAAGCTGTGACGAGAAAGCAGCGGATGAATAGAGACAGGGAACACATTTCAGTACTGCAGGGAGAAAGGCAAGGCGCCGTTTAGGTTTCATCAAAGGAGAAAGCGTAAGTAAAGAAAACGCGGTTCCATAGAACAGAGGGTGAAGGATGACGGAGGAGCTTAAAGCCGGACAGAAGGTCAATTGAATATCGGAAGTGTCTGCGGTGACGAGCCGGGAACAGACAAGAGGTTTTCAAACTATCAAGGAGGTACGGTCCCTTGGACAGTGAGTCAGTATGACAGCCCTTACGGATTTAAATCATGGATCTGTAAGGGCTGTTAAATTTTATTGTGATAAATCACAGACGGTGAAAAATATACTGTTATTCGGAAATAAAAAATGGTAAAATATTTTGGATTATATATTTTATTATTTTTGGAGGATATCCTATCATGCAGGATTCTGAAATGGATCGCAGGCAGTACAGGCGAAAGCGCAGGATCAGAAATCAGGTTCTTGCCTATCTGCTTCTTATAATACTTTTTATTCTTGTTGTGATACCTTTGTTTATGGCGCTTAAAAAATTTTCGGGCTATATAAAGAGTAATGCCGAGAGATATCCGGAGGTGGTTTCTTCAAATTCATCAAACGAAAGTGCTTCCGAAAATGACGGTCTTCCGGATACCATATCCTCTCCGGAGACGGTTTCCGAGGATATAGCTGCGCTTCAGGAAAGCTTAAGTGAGGACGATGCAGTTGAAGAAGAGCCTGTGGATGAAGATATACGTGCTCTCATTGATTCTTTAAGTGTGGAAGAAAAGACTGCAGCCCTCTTTATGGTAAGCCCCGAGGCTCTTACCGGTGTGGATGCTGCCACGAAGGCCGGCGACGGTACGAAGAGCGCACTGGAAAAATATGCGGTTAGCGGCATATTATATGATGAGAAGAATGTGCTCAACAAAGATCAGTTCAAGGAAATGTCCTTAAAGACTGATGAGATGTATAAAGAGCTTTATTCTTCGGATGCGCCTTTAAGATATCTTATAAGGGGCATAGAGGATGGAGATGGTTTAGATGCTCTCTTAAAGGCTTCGGGAAAGGATAAGTCAAAGTCCTATAAGGATCTTGGTGGAGCTGAGGCTGCAGATACCTATCAGGATTTCTTATCCAGAGGAAGTGTATTAAATGAATATGATCTGGATCTGTTAAGCGCACCTTCCTGTGAGATTTCGGATGACGGTTTTTCATCAGATGCGGAAACAGCAGCGGCTTTTGTGGCTTCGGCGGTTTCCGGACTTAGCGATCAGGGCGTGATGAGCATGCTTTCGGTTTACCCGGAAGAGGGGGATGCTGAAGGTGCGGTCTTTAAGGCCGGGGTGGATAAGGGCGCAGCTTTTGTTTTTACAGGCGCAGGCAAGGTGTTAAATGAGGCCGGAGAGGAAGAGCCTGCATATATTTCAGAACAGGCTGTGAATACGCTTAAAGATGGCCTGGGATTTAAGGGAGTGGTCATCACGGATGATATAAATAAGCTTTCGGAGGAAAGCGGAATATCAGTGGGCGAGGCAGCGCTTCGCGCCGTAAATGCAGGTGCGGATATGATATATGTTTCCGGTGACCTGGAGAGCGTATATACTTCAATGCTTGCGGCGGTTAAGGATGGCGCGGTTACGGGAGAACGCCTGGATGACTGCCTGGTCAGGATATTTACGATGAAGAAGAAATACATGTGATCTAAAAAATGTCATCCTGAGCATACAGGAAACGGATAAATCCGTTTGCTGTAGCGAAGGATCTGATTAATATCTGCATTTACATAACCGGAGGAATCAAAAATGGCAGTTTGTGATGAGTCAAAGCCCTATATCTTTATCAGCTATTCCCACAGGGATTCCGATAAAGTACTTAAGATCATGGATCGCCTTAAGTCCGCGGGCTACAATGTCTGGTACGACGGCGGAATAGATCCCGGTACGGAATGGGATGAGAATATAGCTAAGCATGTCCAGGGATGTGCTTATTTTATTGCTTTTGTAAGCGCAAATTATATCGCATCGAAGAACTGCAAGGATGAGCTTAATTATTCCAGGGATCTGGATAAGGAACAGCTTTTGGTCTATCTGGAAGATGTGGAACTGCCCGGCGGCATGGCAATGCGCATGAACCGCATACAGGCTATATGGTGGAACAAATATTCAAATGTTGAAGAGGCTTATGAAAAACTCTTTTCTGCAAAGGGTATCGACAGGGCAAAACTTGGCGGGGAGGGCGCACAGCCTGTAAGCACAGGCGGGGGGGCGTCAGGATCTGCCTCAAAGAGTGAGCCTGAAACTTTCAAAGAAAAAACCTCTGCCGGAAATAAAGATAAAAAGCCTTTTATCATAGGCGGGATCGCTGCTGCTGTGCTTGCCGTGGTGGCACTTATCGCCGTTCTTGTTTCGGGCGGCGGCGGAAAGAAATATATGGAGCAGGGAATTGCTACTTATAACAGCAAATATCACGGAACTGAGGATAATGCTGCCGCAAGGGCTGCTTTTGAAAAGGCTGCGGAAAAAGGCGAGGCGGATGCGTATTATTATCTTGGGCAGATCGATGAGAGAGAATATAAATATATTGAAGCAAGGGAGAATTTTAATAAGGGGATTGAAGCCGGGAGTGAGCTTTCAAAGGCTGCTCTTGCGGATATGTATCTGAGCGGATTAGGAGGTGCGTACGACAGGGAAGGTGCACTGGCTCTTGCAAAGGAGGCATATGATGCAGGATGCAGGGCGGCTGCATATGATATGGGGTGGTTGACGGAAGACGGTCTGGCAGGTCTTGAAAAGGATGTTGATAAAGCTCTTGAATATTATATGGAAGCGGCAGAATCCGGAGATCCGTATTTTTCAGGTGAAGCTTGTTTAGAGATCGGGCATATATATAAGAATGGAACCGGAGATACAGAGCAGGATTATGATAAGGCCATAGAATGGTATGGAAAAATGGCTGAGGCAGACCCTTATTATGGCGGAGAATCCGCTTATCGTATTGCCGCGGCGTACAAGACCCGGGATGAGGAAGTCAAAAGTGATGAGTATTACAGGAAAGCTTATGATTTCTACCTTGAATCAGCAGGGCAGGGCGATGTCTATTCGATGTGCAGTGTTGGCGTGCATCTGAAGAACGGATATGGTGTGGAAGCCGATTATCCGGCTGCGGTGGAATGGTATAAAAAAGCTGCAGAAGGTGGATCATATGCTGCCATGCGTAATCTTGCCTCGAACTATCTTAATAATGAGAATAATCCCAAAAAAGCGGAAGAGTATTATCAGATGGCTGTGGATGCCGGCGATATAACATCCATGGATAAGATGGGAGATCTGTATTATGACGGGAAATTAAATGACGGTAATCCGGATTATAAGCTTGCAAGGCAGTGGTATGAAAAGGCTGCGGAGCTTGGATACAGCGACGCCATGTATTCACTTGGTAAGATGTACTATGACGGAAAAGAAACGGGAAGTGCTGACTATCAGCTTGCAAGGCAGTGGTACGATAAGGCTGTGGATGCAGGAAGCAGCAGTGCGATGAATAGTATAGGATATGGGTATGAGAAAGGTGGCTTCTCAGAGGATGGACAGCCTGACTATACCAAGGCTGTCGAATGGTATGAGCTGGCTGCAGAGAACGGAAACAGCACAGCTATGAATAATCTGGGAATTCTTTACAGCACTGAAGGAAACGGCATTACCGATTATGCTAAAGCCGAGGAGTGGTATCTTAAAGGCGCTGCCGAAGGGAACAACTCCTCAATGAACAACCTGGGAAATATGTACAGTAACGAAAAATACGGCATGGTGGATATTGAAAAAGCGGCCAAATATTACACAGATGCTGCAAATGCCGGGTATTCCTATGCCTGGGTAAGTCTGGGGCTTTTATATAAAAAGAAGGATAATGGCATTACAGACTACAATAAAGCTCTTGAATGTTTTGAAAAAGCTGCAGCAGCAGGACAGAAAATTGCATATTTTTATGCCGGACTACTGTATGATAACGGTTCTATAACAACAGACGGTCAAAAGGATTATGCTAAAGCACAGGAGTGGTATCAGAAGGGCATAGATGCAGGCAATACGGATTCAATGGTCGCTATGGGAAATCTTTACCGTTACGGCCAGCTTGGGGCCAAGGATCCGCAAAAGGCAAAGGAATATTATGAGCTTGCTGCCGATAAATACTCTTATGCCGCAAAATATCTGGGAGATATCTATTACCAAAAAGAACTCGGATCTTATGATTATGAAAAAGCAAAACAGTATTACCTTAAAGCTATAGAGCTGGGGTATAAGGATGCAAATGCAAGTCCGAACCTGTATCTGAATCTGGGAAAGATCTATTATTATACAAAGATGAATGAGATCGATCTCGGACCTTCTGATCCCAAAGCGGCTGAACCGTACATTAAGACTGCTGCCGAGGCAGGAAATGCCGAAGCACAGTGGCTTTTAGGACAGATAATTGAATATGGAATGGGTGCGGCAGGTAAATCGGATCCTGCGGAGGCGGCAAAGTGGTATGAAAAGGCTGCCGATGGGAAATATTCATCCTGAGCATATAGCCTTGGCAATATATACTTTTACGGGAAACTGGGCAGCGCCGATTACAAGAAGGCTCTTGAGTGGTATGGAAAGGCAGCGGAATCAGGAAATATTACTGCCAAAGAAGCTATACAAAAAATGGTTGATGCCGGCCAGATAAGCAAGGTGGAAGCAGCGCCTTATCTTGATTAAAAGCGGGGGATCTGATTTGGTGGCATATGTTGCAATTGTCATACTGATCGCGATAGCGCTTTTCATGCTGATCGTGGCGGTGACCATGTTAAACAGGAACAACAAAGGACTTACTGTTGCTATCCTTATCATCATAAGCGTGGGAGGCCTGTTCTTTTACGGAATGGGATATACTTCCCGTGCTGTTGCGCAGATACAGGAAGGAGCGCCTGCCGGGGCAGGGCTGCTCATGTTAAACGCTGCCTTTGATACGATCATATCCACAGTGAAAATGTTTTCCGGCTTCAGGGATGAGTCCGTGATAGCCGGTTTTCCGCCCGTGGCTGTCCTGATATTCAGGCTGATTCACTTCCTTGCACTGGCTGTCACTGCAAGGGCTATACTTACAGTATTCGGTTCCGGTATGATGGCAAGGCTTAAGGAACTCTTAAACAGAAAAGGAGAGCTTGCGGTCATCTTTGGAGTAAATGAATCCTCCCTCCGTTTCGGAGAGGAACTTCATAAGGATGGGCGTTATTCCGTGGTTTTTGTGGGCGGAAGCACCGGGGAGGGATTTGCTTCCAGAGTACTGGAAAGGACCGGCGGTATGCTCTATTCCGAAAGCTGGGCTTTAGATCCCGATGAGGAATTCTTCAAACGCACGGGCATAAGTAAGAAGGGGCATCGTACAATAGTTGTTTACACCCTTCATGAAGATGAAAACAAAAATGTTGCTTTTGCTTCAAAGTTTGGCATAATGCTGAATAAGCTTGAAATACCCAAGGAAAGGGTATCTCTTACGCTTCTTGCCAATATGGAATTAAATTACGGCAGCTTTTTCCAGGCGAAACCCGGAAAGGAACTTTACGGTTACGGAAGCGTAATGGTAACGGAGCGGTCCTATCTCATCGCAAGAGCTCTTACGGATCATTATCCCCCCTGTGATTTTGTAAAATTTGATACTGCGAAGGCAGTGGCTAAAAGTGATTTCCATGCCGTTATCGCCGGTTTTGGAAAGCTGGGGCAGTTTGTACTAAGGCAGCTTGTGATAAACGGGCAGTTTGAAGGCAGTAATATGAAGATATACGTATTCGACCCGGATCTCGAAAGAAAGAGGGGGAATATCGGTTTCTTAAGCGCTCCCATGCTTGAAAACTATGACATTGAATTCTTTGACGACGCGGTAGGGAGCGAGAGCTTTGTAGAGAAGATAGAAAAGGACAGGTCCATCTCATACTTTGCCGTATGTATGGGGGATCCGATAAAGAACAGCGCCTGCGCATCGATCATACAGACAGTGGTTCACAGGATAAATACCGAGGCGGCTGTGCTGCAGTGCACACTTGAGGGGATAAGCTATAACAGGTATAAGAAAGGCAGCGTGGATGAATGGCCTGTATTTACCAGAGATTCCCTGGATATCATACTGGCTGATAAGGTTGCCATGGCCTTAAACTACATATACTGCCGCAGCAATAAGGATGAGGATCCGGGGAAGGCAGCGGTTGATCACTGGGTTAATGCCGGATATCTCGACAAGATGAGCAGCAGGGCTTCGGCTGAATTTACAGGGGCTTATCTGCGCATGAGCGGCAAGAGCGAGGAAGAGATACTTGCATCGGAAAAATTTGATATAAACGGGGAACAGCTGGAAAATATGGCAAAGACCGAGCACTTAAGATGGTGCGCATTTCATTACAGCTTTGGCTATACTCCCATGCCGCCTGAAGTGTTTGAGGAGAATGGAAAGCAATACAAAAGGGAGATAAAGAAGAAGGAGACTTCATCCGTGATCATACAGAAGGATTACACGAAGCGCTATCATGCCTGCCTCATACCCTGGGATGAGCTGGATGAGCTTTCTGAAAAATATACTGCATATACCGGAAAGAAGAAGAATTATAAGCAGGATGACAGGAACAATGTGCTTCAGCTTCCGGAACTGCTGAAGGTCAGGAAGGAAATATAAATTTATAAAAAAAGTAGTTGACAAGATTTTCCGGATATAGTAATATAGCTTTTGTCGCGGTAAGCGCGGTGATGCGATAGTGGCGCAGTTGGTAGCACGCGACCTTGCCAAGGTTGAGCTCGCGGGTTCGAGTCCCGTCTATCGCTCGTATAATGGATGCCGAATGAGAAATCATTCGGCATTTTTTATATAAAAAAACGCTTTTTTTTGTGCTTTTTGGATAGAATTGATATTGAATTTAATCCCGTAAACGATTATTCTTATTTTTGGTGTCTGAATTGTTTACATAATAGTATTTAGTGTTGACATCATAATATTATCTATGAAAGGAAAGATGAAAATGATCACCAGAACAATCACCGTTGATAAAGACATGGATGTGGATATCATACCTTACCTTGTACAGTCTGCCTGCCATTATGACTGCTCCCTGCTTATAAGTGAAGGAAACAAAAAGATAAATATGAAGAGCATAATGGGAATGACGGTGCTTGATCTGAAGAAGGGGACTATCTTTGAGCTTAAGGCCGATGGTGCCGATGAGACCAGGGCGGTAAATGAGATAGCCGGATGTTTCGGAGCATAAGATCATTTCTGCATAAGTTTAATTTCCAATATAACATATAAGAAGAAATCCTCCTGAAAAAGGGAGGATTTTTCTTTATGATCGATTTTTGTATGATCGCATCCCGAAAAGCATTGATTAGCACAATATATAGCGGTTGACATATTCTTAACATTAAGTTATCATCCTGTTACAAATTGTTACACAAATGTTAAGAGGTTTAGGGTTTGAGTAAAAAAGAAATTAAAAATTTAATAACACTGCTTTTCATCACTGTTACGGCTGTTGCTGCTTTCATGTTTGATAAAGATATGGCTGTTGCCGCTGAAGGAACATCTTTTTACACTGAAGTACTGGCGAATTCATGCCTGCGTGAGGCCCCTGCAAAGGACAGCAGACAGATAGGGGCTGTAAAGAAGGGCACAAGGGTATTGGTGCTTGACGATGCGGGCTCGGAATATTCACATATAAGATTTGATGATTTTGAGGGGTATATCTTCACGGGCTGTCTTGATGAATCCGGAAAGAAGCAGGCGGCTTCCTCCATCAACCCTGCAGTACAGGAAAATATATCCGTTTCGGATTATAAATCTGCGGTAAAGCTCATGACTTCCGTGGATAATATGGCTATGGCCGAAACTGTTTCAGCCGTAAGGGACGGTGTTGCATCAATGCATGAGACTCCTGTGGAGGAAAAGGCTAAGACAAGCGGTAATATCTCCGGCCTTGCGGGGCTTCTTGGAGGCGCTGTTCCCGCAGAGCTTCAGTATGAGATGGCAGAGAGCGCCGTGGCAAAGAGTATAGCGGACGGAAAGAATACAAATAAAAACCACTCTGAAGCGCTTCATTCAGGTGAAGCCAGGGTTTTTGAAGTGACGGCTTATTGTCCCTGCAGGATATGCTGTGGAAAATTCAGCGCTGAGGTTACGGGCTGCGAACAGCATACCGCTACGGGAACGATCCCTGCTTCCGGAAGGACTGTTGCGGTGGATCCGTCTGTAATACCCTTTGGGAAAAATGTGACTATAGAGGGGCTTGGTACCTTTGTTGCCGAAGATTGCGGCGGCGCAGTATGCGGCGATCACATAGATGTATTCTTCGAGACACACGAAGAGGCTGTGAACTTCGGAAGGAAGAAACTTCTGGTCACTGTTGACTAAACACCCCTTTACTATTTTCTTTCGGTATAATATAATGATTTTCAGACGCGGCTACGTGTTTTTTATGTGATTTTTTCACAAAAATCTTATCTTAATCCGGGGGTAATACAACATGAGGATCTGTGCTAATTGCGGAAACAAACTGGGGAAGAAAGATAAATTCTGCGGTAAATGCGGTTCATCCGATATCAATGAGACATCGTCCCTTTTTGGAATTGATCTGGGTCCGAAGACCAAAAAATGTATATATTGCGGGACCATGCTTGATGGAAAAGCGAAATTCTGCTGGTCCTGCGGAAAATCTACCGAGGGTGGCGTATCACTTTCATTTCTTGATGAAAAGCCTGCGGAGGCGGGCGCACAGGGAGCGGAGCAGGCTTCTTCGGAGCCGCTTCCCGAACTTGATTTCTTAAAATCTGCTGAAGATTTTTCATCATCACTTGGAAACAATTCAAATGCAGGAGTATCACAGAATCCTGCAAGTCATATGGCAGGCGCCGTGCAGAAGAAGGAAGAGGAGCAGAGTGCTTATGATGCTGCACCCAGGGCTGCTGCATGGAGTATGCCTCAGGAGGGGAATGTGCAATTAGGCACTCCTGCGCCTGAGACTGTTGCTACAGATTTCTTTTCGGAAAAGCTGGCAAATGAAAGCAACAATGCTTCCGTGCCCCTGGCCGGTCCGGCAGAAAAGCAGGAGCCGCCCAAGGTTTCGGCAGGCTTCCCTGAGAGGATGGCAGCTATTCCCGCACCTTTGAAGGAAGAGCCTGCAAAGGCTATGGAAGAAAAGCCTGCGGAAGAAAAGCCGGTAATGGAAGAGCCTGCAAAGCCTGTAATGGCGGGTCCTGTAATGGCAGAGCCTGCGAAGCCTTCAGTGCCCGTAATGAATGCAGCTGTACCCACAGCGCATGCGGCACCCAGATTTTCGGCAGGTTTTCCCGAAAGGATGGCGGCAATACCTGCAAAGATAAAGGATGATAAGCCCTCTGCTGAAGATGCGGCAAAGAAAGCTGCAGAGGAAGCAGCGCGTAAGGCTGAAGAGGAAGAGGCTGCAAAGAAAGCTGAGGAAGAGGCTAAAAAGAAGGCTGAAGAAGAAGCAGCGCGTAAGGCCGAGGAAGAAGCTGCGGCTAAGAAAGCGGCAGAAGAAGCGGCACGTAAGGCTGAAGAGGAAGCAAAAAAGAAAGCCGAGGAAGAGGCTAAGAAGAAGGCTGAAGAAGAGGAAGCTGCACGTAAGGCGGCTGAAGAAGAAGCAGCGCGCAAGGCAGCAGAGGAAGAGGCAAGGAAAAAGGCTGAAGAGGAAGCTGTGCGCAAGGCTGCTGAGGAAGAAGCAAAGAGAAAGGCCGAGGAAGAAGAAAGAAGAAAGGCTAAAGAGGAAGCTGCGCGCAAGGCAGCTGAGGAAGAGGCTAAGAGAAAGGCCGAGGAAGAAGAAATAAGAAAGGCTGAAGAAGAAGCTGCACGTAAGGCTGCTGAGGAAGAGGCTAAGAGAAAGGCTGAGGAAGAAGAAAGAAGAAAAGCTGAAGAGGAAGCTGCGCGCAAGGCTGAAGAAGAGCGTATAAAGGCTGAGGAAGAAGCAAGGAAAAAGGCGCAGGAAGAAGAAAGAAAGAAGATAGAAGAGCTTAAGGCAAGTGCAAAGAAAGCCGGTGAGTCAGCTTTAAAGAGTGCGCGTAGCGGCGCTTTGGAAGCAAAGATGGAGCTGGAGGCTGCTCTTGATGAATACAGGCAGTTTGAAAACAGGTCCGGCGTTAATATGAGCGAAGCTGACGACAATGCTGATTTCATTGAGATAGAAGACAGGCTGGGAGTTTATTATTATCAGGAAAAAGCCTATAAACTTGCGCTTCCCCTCATAAAGGATGCGGCAGCTCATGGCAGGACGAAGTCAGGAGTATATTATGTGGAGTGGATCACCAGGAACCGTTCGGAGATCCCGGCGCAGGAGGGTGTCCTTCCCGCAATGCTTGATAAGGCTCTTGCGGATGAGGAGACTGCTTCGGATGATATGCTTAAGAGAAAGATATATCTGCTTTATGCAAGGGTATGCAGGGAAGGGCTTACGGTTAAAAGAGATCTTTCCGCAGCGTACAGATATTGCATGGAAGCGGCTAATTTAGATGATCCCGAAGGAATAGCGAGAGTGGGCCAGTGCCTTCTCTACGGCGAGGGTGTAAAGAGAGATGCAAAGGAAGCCTTTGCATGGAATGAAAAGGCTGCTGCTCTCGGAGAGGAAAAAGGTATCAGAAATACTGCTGTTGCCCTCGATTACGGTACAGGCGTAAAGAGAGATGCGCTTAAGGCTGTTGAGTGGTACAAGAAGCTTTTGGAGCTTGTGCCTAATGACCGTTTTGCAAAATACAGGATCTCTTACTGCCTTTCAAATCCGGATAAGCTCATAGGTGTTAAGCCGGATGAGGCTATGCTTGCCGAGGCATATAAATATGCCTCAGATGCTGTTGCGGACGGGGAGCATGATGCAGAGTTCGTTTTGGGCTATCTCCTTACCCTTCCGGTAAACGGAGGGCCGGATTATAACGAGAGCTATACTCATTTTGCTAAAGCGGCAAATCACGGCAATGATAAGGCAAAGCTCTGGCTTCAGAAGTTTGTTAAGAATCCGGGCGGCAACTTTATGTTCCGCGGATGATGAAATAAAGAAATTTTTAAAATATTAAAAACAGGACTTGACAGTCCTGTTTTTTTTTGACATAATATTGCGGTGTCATCTGCGTGTCCATAGCTCAGCTGGATAGAGCAACGGCCTTCTAAGCCGTGGGTCGGGGGTTCGAATCCCTTTGGGCACATTGCCTGCAGCCCCTTTCTTGTATTATATGGTGGGTATGGCGTAGTTGGTTAACGCGCCAGATTGTGGTTCTGGAGACCGAGGGTTCGAGTCCCTCTACCCACCCTTTTGGGCTGTCGCCAAGCGGTAAGGCACAGGGTTTTGATCCCTGCACTGCGCCGGTTCGAATCCGGCCGGCCCAGTTTAAGGTTCATTCCTGAGTCATACAGGCTTTTATAAGGCAAAAGTTCTTGCAACTAAGAAGGACAGGAGAAAAGCCATGCACAGAAGATATGCAGCAGTTCTTACAGCCGTCATGCTCCTAATGGCCGCCTCCTGCGGGAAGAAAGAAACAGCGCTCGAAAGAGGGCTGTCTTTTGTTACTTTGCAGGAATATGACCAGGCTCTTGAGATACTTCTTGAAGCAGAGGTGTCGGAAGGCGTATCGGAAGAGCTCCTTAGGGCAAAGGGACTTGCGTATATGGGGCTTGGCGAATATGACCAGGCTGTCAGTGCTTTCACGGATGCATTAAGTCTTGCCGGCACATCCTGCGGCAGCCTTGAACGTGATATCAATTTCTATCTTTCCACCTGTTATATTAAATTATCCGATAATGAGAGTGCTATGGAGCGTCTGGATGCCGTGCTTTCATCTGAACCTTCAAATGTCACTGCGGCCCTTGAAAGGGGCAAATTAAAGCTTTCCATGAAGGATGTCTCAGGAGCGATGGCTGATTTTGATATGGCGGCCGGAACGGATAAAAAAAATGCGGGTGTATATCTGGATATCTATGATATCTTCATGTCAAGAAAAATGGTAAAAGAGGGTGCCTCGTATCTTAATTCGGCAAAAGCGGCCGATCCCGCGGATTTAAACGACTATGACAAGGCAAGGCTCTGCTATTATACCGGGGATCTGGAAGGAGCCTGCAACTATCTTGAATATGCCAGGAGCATAGACAAGGCCGATACGGATATGATCAAGCTTCTCGGGCGCTGCTACAGGGAGCTGTCAAAATATGAGAATGCCACGGCTATATATCTGGGTTTTCTTGAGGAAAAACCGGATCCCGGCATATGCAATGAACTGGGAATATCATATTCCGAGACAGGTTCTTATTCACAGGCTCTGGAAGCCTTCAGACGGGGGATAAAGATACCAGAGAACAATACCTGTATGCAGGAGCTTAAAGCCAATGAGATAGTCTGCCTTGAGAATCTTCATGAATACAAAGAGGCTGCAGAGCTTGCAAAGGCTTATCTTGAAACCTACGGTACCGATGAGGAAATGGAAAAGGAATACGCTTTCTTAGTGACAAGATGTGGTGTATACTGATCAATGTATACAGAATATCTTGTGTTTTCTTGTTGACATAAAAAAAATCATCTGATACAATCACATTGTTTTCCCATTAATAAAATCACATAAAAGAAAGGAAAGATCAATGTTAAGCGTCTTAAAGAGGGATGGTCAGAAGACAGATTTTATGTTAACCAAAATCGGTGATGCGATGAGGAAAGCCTTTGATGCAACCGATACAATATATACGAACGATATCATAGATCTGCTTTCACTTAAGGTTTCGGCGGATTTTCAGGATAAAGTAAGGGATAATGCTGTTCATGTGGAAGATATACAGGACAGCGTGGAAAAGGTCCTTGAGACCAGCGGCTATACGCAGGTTGCAAAGTCCTTCATCCTTTACAGAAAACAGCATGAGAAAATGCGTGCCATGAAGTCCACCATCCTTGATTACAAGGATGTGGTCAACAGCTATGTCAAGGTTGAAGACTGGCGCGTAAAGGAGAATTCTACCGTAACATATTCCGTAGGCGGTCTTATCCTTTCAAACTCAGGTGCGGTTACCGCAAATTACTGGCTCTCGGAAATCTATGACGAGGAGATCGCCGAGGCCCACAGAAATGCGGATATCCATATACATGATCTTTCCATGCTCACCGGATACTGTGCAGGCTGGTCCTTAAAACAGCTTATAAAAGAGGGATTAGGCGGTATACCCGGAAAGATCACATCCGCTCCAGCAAAGCATCTTTCAGTGCTCTGCAACCAGATGGTGAATTTCTTAGGCATAATGCAGAATGAATGGGCCGGCGCGCAGGCTTTCTCATCCTTTGATACTTATCTTGCTCCTTTTGTAAAGGCAGACGGATTAAGCTATATGGAAGTCAAGAAGTGCATCGAGACTTTCGTTTACGGTGTAAATACGCCCAGCCGCTGGGGAACACAGTCGCCTTTCTCCAATATCACTCTTGACTGGACTGTTCCTGCGGATCTTGCGGAGCTTCCTGCCATAGTAGGCGGAAAGGAAATGGATTTCTGCTACAAGGACTGCAAAAAAGAAATGGATATGGTCAATAAGGCCTTCCTTGAGGTTATGATAGAAGGTGATGCCGAGGGAAGAGGCTTCCAGTATCCCATCCCCACATATTCCATAACAAGGGATTTTGACTGGTCCGATACGGAAAACAACAGGCTGCTCTTTGAGATGGCTGCAAAATACGGTACACCTTATTTTTCAAATTACATTAATTCCGATATGGAACCCAGCGATGTAAGGAGTATGTGCTGCAGGCTCCGTCTGGATCTGAGGGAACTCAGAAAGAAATCCGGCGGTTTCTTCGGCTCCGGAGAGAGCACAGGCTCTGTGGGCGTTGTAACTATAAATATGCCGAGGATAGCTTATCTTTCGGCAAATAAGTCGGAATTCTACAAGCGTCTCGATCATCTGCTTGATGTGGCCGCAAGAAGCCTTAAGGTAAAGAGGGGCGTTATAACAAAGCTTCTGGATGAAGGTCTTTATCCTTACACCAGAAGATACCTCGGAACCTTTGATAATCATTTCTCAACCATCGGCCTTGTGGGCATGAACGAGGTGGGACTTAATGCAAGCTGGCTGCGTGCCGATATGACGGATAAGCGCACACAGGATTTCACAAAGGAAGTCCTTGATCATATGAGAAGAAGGCTTTCCGATTATCAGGAGCTTTACGGGGATCTTTACAATCTTGAAGCTACTCCCGCAGAAAGCACTTCATATCGTCTTGCAAAGCATGACAGGGCAAAGTGGCCTGCGATAAAGACAGCAGGTGCCCCCGGTGCGGTTCCTTACTATACAAATTCTTCCCATCTGCCCGTAGGATATACGGCGGATATATTTGATGCGCTGGATATACAGGATGACCTCCAGACTCTTTATACTTCAGGCACCGTATTCCATGCTTTCCTTGGAGAGAAGCTTCCCGACTGGAAGGCTGCGGCAAAGCTCGTAAGGACAATAGCCGAGAACTACAAGCTTCCGTACTATACCCTGTCTCCCGTATATTCGATATGCAGGGAGCACGGATATATAAACGGTGAGCAGAAGAGCTGCCCTCACTGCGGAAAGCCCACGGAGGTATATTCAAGGATCACCGGTTATTACCGCCCGGTACAGAACTGGAATGACGGCAAGCTTCAGGAATATGCAGACAGGCTTAATTACGATATAAATTCGTCTTCCTTAAAGAGACCCAGCAGCGCTGTGATCACAATGGGTGATGTGTTTGATGATACATCAGAGGTAAAGGTTGAGGAAGTTTATAATGCCCGTTATCTCTTCACCACAAAGACCTGCCCCAACTGCAAGGTAGCAAAGACCTATCTCGGGGCGGTTGACTACATGGTGATAGATGCGGAGGAAAATGCGGAACTCTCGGAGCGCTACGGTATACGCCAGGCTCCCACGCTTGTGGAGATAAAGGACGGAAAGGTGAAGAAATATGCCGGTGCCGCAAAGATAAGGAAATACGCCGAGGAGTACGCTCTTACAGAGGTTTAAATGGCTTTTGACGGATTTGCCGTGGCTGCGGTCACGGATGAACTTGACAAAAAACTTCAGGGCGGAAGGATAATGAAGATATCCCAGCCGGGAAAAGATGAGCTTATGTTTACCATCGCCGCAGGCGGTGGGAAGCATAGGCTTCTTTTATCGGCCAATCCGTCTCTTCCCATGATATGTCTCACAAACAGGGAAAAGGAAGCGCCACTTACAGCGCCTTCCTTCTGCATGCTCTTAAGAAAGCATCTTTTAAACGGCAGGATAATCTCTTTTAAGCAGCCTTCGCTTGAACGGGTTGTGAGGATGGAAACCGAGCACTTAAATGAGTTAGGTGATCCTGAACGTAATACTCTTGTAATAGAGCTCATGGGAAAATACAGTAATATCATACTTACCAAAGAAGAGGGTGGAGAAGAGATTGTTGTGGATGCCATAAAAAGGGTATCCATGCTTGTAAGCTCCGTGCGCGAGGTGCTTCCGGGAAGATCTTATTTCATACCGGATGCAAGGGAAAAGATTTCTCCCCTTGATGTAAGCATCCTGCAGTTAAAGAAAGCGCTTTCGGGAAAAGGAATGGAAATAAGCAGGGCTCTTCAGGAGAGCTTTACGGGCTTTTCTTACCAGGTATCTTCGGAGATCGTAAGGCTTTCGGGCACGGATCTGCAGCTTTGCGCAGGCGATGTGGCGGAAAATGAGGATCTGTTAAAGGCTCTTTATGAGAGCTTTGAACGTATTACGAAAGCCGTAAAAGACGGAAACTTTACCCCTGTCATCTATATGGAAGGCGGAAGTGCCGCAGACTTTGCGGCCATAGATACGGGCATGTATGAGGAAAAGGAATGCTTTGATTCTGCTTCGGCCATGCTTGAACAGTTTTTTGCAAGAAGGGATGAGGCGCTGAAAAAGAAGGAAAAAAGCGCCGGCTTAAGGAAGAGCCTCCTAACCTGCAGGGAGAGGACAGCAAGAAAGCTGGAGCTTCAGGAAAAGCAGCTTAATGATACCGGAAAGATGGACCGTTACAGGCTTTTTGGCGAGCTTATAACGGCTTATGCCTATAAGATACCGGAAGGGGCAGATCATTATGATGCCGAGAATTATTACGACGGAAGCATCGTAAAGATACCGCTTGAAAAAGATCTCACAGCCTCCGAAAATGCAAAGCGTTTCTATGACAGATATACAAAGTTAAAGCGTACTGCCGGCGCCCTCACGGAACAGACCGCAAATTCAAGGATGGAGCTGTATCATATCGAGAGCATGTTATCATCCCTTGATACATCCGAAAATGAGGCGGATCTTATGCAGGTTGCGGAGGAGATGCAGAAGGCCGGGTATGTAAGGAAAAGGCTTTATGCAAAAAAGAAGAATATAAAGACAGAGCCGCTTGAATTTGTCTGTGATGAGGGTTTCCGTATATTTGTGGGGAAAAACAATCTCCAGAATGAGTATGTTTCTTTTAAGCTTGCAGGAAACTCCGATATGTGGTTTCATGCAAAGAAGATACCCGGGTCCCATGTGATAGTTAAGACAGAGGGAAAAGAATTGCCGGATACCGTATATGAAAAGGCTGCTGCCCTGGCGGCATATTATTCTTCGGCATCGGATCAGGCAAAGGTGGAAGTGGATTATACGTTGAGGAAGAATTTAAAAAAGCCCCCGGGATCACCGCCGGGTTTCGTTATTTATCATACAAATTATTCGATGACGGTGAAGCCGTCCAAAGACGGGTTCTCACAAAGGGGGAAGAGTGATAAAATCAGAGGATAAGGAGGTGGATGATGGGATTAAGTGAAAGCATATCCGCATTTACAAAAGGTGTCGGCGGAAAGATGAAGGGAAATGCCGAAGTTATAAGCATAAGGAACCAGATCGCCGATGAACAGAAGCAGCTTGTTCAGTTTAAGGAAAAGCTTGGCGGACGTTTCTACGAGCTTTATAAAGACAGGGAACTGCCTGAGGCAGAGCTTAACGATATGATAGCGAACATACGCTTTCATGAGCAGAAGGTTTTAGAGCTTGAAAAGCAGGCAGCCGAGATAAGGCAGGCCATGGAATCGGTATCCTTTAAGGCAGAGGCCGGCACGGGATACGGCGAATTCAAAGGGGCAAAGCCCGGAAACCGCTTCTGCACCAATTGCGGAGCTCCGCTTGTTGAAGGGCAGAGTTTTTGTGTAAACTGTGGAGCAAAGCTGTAAATTTTTGTATAAAATCCTTGAGGATTTTTCTCCGGTGTTGTATAGTTAACAAAGTTTTATAGTTTTTTTTTTTAACACCGGAGGTAATATAATGTCACTTAAACTTTCTGAAAGATCAGCAAATGTAAAACCTTCATCCACCCTTGCCATTACAGCCAAGGCTAAGGAGCTTAAGGCTGCCGGCAGGGATGTGGTAGGTTTCGGAGCAGGGGAGCCTGATTTTAACACCCCTGCAAATATATGTGATGCCGCTATTAAGGCGATAAATGACGGCTTCACAAAGTACACGCCCGCAGGCGGAACCATCGAGCTTAAAAAGGCTGTCAGCGAAAAATTCAGGAATTTCAATCATCTTGACTATTCTCCCGAACAGATAATCATAAGCAACGGGGGCAAGCATGCTCTTACTAATATTTTTGATGCTCTGCTCGATCCGGGCGATGAAGTGATAATACCCGCCCCGTACTGGTTAAGCTACCCTGAAATGGTAAAGCTTTCGGACGGAAAGCCTGTTTTCGTTTACAGCACTGCTGCGACCGGCTACAAGGTAAGTGCTGCGCAGATCGCGGAAAAAGTTACGGATAAGACAAAAGCACTGGTGCTCAATACGCCCAATAATCCCACAGGTATGGTCTATTCAAAGAAGGAGCTTGAGGATATTGCAAAGCTTGCCGTTGAAAAAGACTTTTATGTAGTTGCAGATGAAATGTATGAGGCACTTATCTATACCGGAGAAGAGCATGTGAGCATAGCATCTCTTGGAGAGGAGATATACAAGAGGACCATAACCTGCTCGGGACTTTCAAAGAGCTATGCCATGACCGGCTGGAGGGTAGGATATGCAGGTGCTCCTGTTGATATTACAAAGCGCATGAACGCCATGCAGTCACATGCGACCAGCAATGTCAATTCCATAGCCCAGAAGGCAGCTTATGAAGCTCTTACCGGTCCTGTGGATGAAATGGAAAAGATGAGGCTTGAATTCGACAGACGCAGGCAGTATATGTATTCACGCGTGAAGGAAATGAAGCATGTTTCCTGCCTTGAGCCTGAGGGTGCTTTCTATGTATTTGTGGATGTAAACAAGGCATGTGCTCTCTCCTATAAGGGAAAGAAGATAGAAACGGCAGCGGTGCTTGCGGAAATACTGCTCAACGAATTTGATACAGCCGTGGTTCCCTGTGCGGATTTCGGCTATCCCGATCACATAAGACTTTCCTATGCGATAAGCATGGAACAGATAGAAAAGGGTCTTGACAGGATAGAAAAATGCTTAAATGAGCTTGCGTGAAGTATCTGCCCGGCTGCTTTGTTATATAAAAGATGGCTCAAAAACGGTTTTTTCCACAATATCTTCTCTAAAAAGCCTGAAAAACACACAAAATATTGAGTTTTTTTAAGAAAAAAGCTTGCAAGTGCCCGTAAATAGTGCTATTCTTTGTGAAGGGCAGTCATAAAAGCCCTTAAAATAAGAATCTGAGAGGAGATTTAGAAATGAACAAGCAGGAATTAGTTGCAGCAATGGCAAAAGAGTCCGGTTTAAGCGCAAAGCAGGCTGAAGCAGGATTAAACGCATTCATCGAAGTTGTTAAGAAGGAACTTGCAAGCAAGAAGGGTGAAAAGAAGGTTTCACTTGTTGGTTTCGGTACTTTCGAAGTTTCCGAGAGAAAGGCTCGCACAGGCCGCAATCCTCAGACAGGCGAGACCATCAAGATCAAAGCTGCAAAGTCTCCTAAGTTCAAGGCTGGTAAGGCATTCAAGGATGCTGTAAACGGCGTAAAGAAGAAATAATACATAGCGGGTGATATATCCGTACAGACAACCGGTCTTATAAGACCGGTTGTTTTTTGTATTTAATAAAAAACAGATTTTGAGACAGGGACAAAGCCGTTTGAGCCAATTACAACTTGAATTTCCTCCGGAAAAAATTTATAATTGTAGCATATTGAAATGGAGGATGCAATGCTAAAATACAAGACCGGAGATTTTGTTCTTTATGGCTTTTCCGGAGCATGTGAGGTGGCGGAGATAGGTCCGTTATCCTTCGGAGGGCCCGACAGGAAATATTATTCACTTAAGCCTGTTTATGACTGCAGGGATACGATATATGTTCCGGTCGACAAGGAGGCCGATATACCAAGAAAGGTTATAGGCAAAAAGGAAGCAGAAGAGATCATTGCATCCATACAGGAAAAGAAATGTTCGGGGAAGGTGCCTGAAAAGGAAAAGTGTGATGCCATCCTTAAATCCGGAGATAATTTCAAGATCTCCAATATGATAAAGCAGTTAAGGAATCTCAGGACTGAAAACAGAAAGAATCATAAGGGACTAAATATAGCAGAT
>JAFYBJ010000035.1 GCA_017540265.1 Lachnospiraceae bacterium | reverse complement strand
TCATCAAAGATATTATCCTGCTTTATGACTATCTGTCCGATCTTTATCAGCTCGAGCACAACCAGGAAGCTTACGATTATATCCAGCTTGCTGTACTGTCCCTCAAGCAGTTCTCTGAAGGAACAGATCTCATGTTCGTTAAGATACCTGATGATCTGAGTCTGCTTTCCCTCCAGCGAAACCTCATCTTTTGTGATATTGCCGAACTTGCTCCTTATGGGGTCTATCCTGTCTTCCGCTCGTTTAAGTATCCCGTTATAAATCTCAGTAAGCTTCATAAGGTTAACATCACGCAGCAGATCATCATAATCAAGCGGAGCCCTGTACTCTTCCACTTCCTTTGGAAGTGTCGGTTCCTTGAAAACGCTCTTGCCGGCGTCAACATACCTGTCCTTAAGCTCGTAGGCCATGTATTTATACATCTTATACTCAAGCAGTTTTTCCACCAGCTCCGCTCTTGGATCTTCCTCTTCGCCTTCCTCATTGACTTCCTTTGGCAGAAGCATGCGGCACTTTATGTCTATGAGTGTCGCCGCCATGACGATAAACTCACTCATAACATTCATATCGCTCTTCTCCATGGCATGAAGATATTCCAGATACTGGTCTGTTATGTCCACTATAGGGATATCGTAAATATCCACCTTATTCTTTTCTATCAGATGCAGGAGAAGGTCAAGAGGCCCCTCAAAAACTTCAAGCTTGATCGATAATGACATTATGGTGACTCCTTACTAAATCTAATATTTTATAAATCAGTATTCGCTTTCCTGTCCGGAACAGGATTCGTTCGTTTTCATTTTCTGTCCGGCAGAAGATCCACACATACCAGTTCTCCGGGATTAAATACCCTCACCGGCAGCGTATGCGTTCCCAGGCCACAGCTTACTATCTGTTTCTTTCCACACTCATCAAACATGCCGAAAGTATATTTTGGAAAAAGCCTGTACTTAGGCGATATCACACCGCCTACGAAAGGCAGTTTCATGATTCCGCCGTGATAATGACCGGAAAGCGTCAGATCAGCCCCCCACCCTGCATAATCCTGTATATATTCCGGAGTATGGGCTATAAGGATATTGAAATACTTTTCATTAAGCTCTCCGACTGCAGAATCCAGATATGCTGCCGGCAGCCGTCCCCTTCTCTTTTTTAAGTAATAATCCTTATGCAGGGCCAGTCCTTTTATGCAGATTCCGTCTCCTATCCTGGTATACTCTGCATTATCCAGCAACACGGCTCCTGCCTTTGCAAACCTTTCCATCATCTCTTCATATGTAAAGGAAAAAAGTTCCGGAAGCCATTCAACCCTCTGCTCATGATTGCCCGGGGCAAAATAAACAGGATATTTAAGTGCAAGTTTCCTTATCAGGCTTTCTGCCGTATCCACTGTGGATTCCGAAGTGCGTCCCAGATTCTTCCCCGACATAATATCGCCGCTCATGATCACAAAGTCCGGCTTAAGCCGGTCTATTGCGGCCACAAGCCGCTTATTATCCGGTCCGAATTCCTTGCCGTGAAGGTCCGTAAGCTGCAGGAATCTTACCCGTTTTTTTATTTTTGGGGACTTCAGCCTGTACCCAGTGACGCAGAAATCATTCACATCACTTATGATCACGCCCGTAAAAAAAGCAAAGCAGGCTGAAAAAATAAATAATATAAGGCCCAAACGTTCTCACCTCTCACAATATTTAGCTACGCTTGTGGATTATATCACAAGATATTGTTTCTTGAAAAGATTACATAACATCAGAATTTACCATAAACAATCGGCACAAAAAAACCGTCCGGAATACTCCGAACGGTTTTCAAAATACTTTAAGCTTAGCTATATTTACGCTTTCTCGCAGCTTCGGATTTCTTCTTACGCTTTACGCTGGGCTTCTCATAATGCTCGCGCTTGCGGATTTCCTGCTGGATACCGGCCTTAGCACAACTTCTCTTGAAACGGCGAAGAGCGC
>JAFYBJ010000034.1 GCA_017540265.1 Lachnospiraceae bacterium | reverse complement strand
TGCTTTCCTCAATGGTGATGACACCGTTCTTGGAAACCTTCTCCATAGCATCTGCAACCATCTCGCCTTCTTCATCATCACCTGCGGAGATAGCGGCAACTCTTGCGATCTGCTCCTTGCCCTTTACCTTTGTGCTCATCTTCTTTATAGCTTCAACAGCACAGTCGGTAGCCTGCTTCATGCCTTTTCTTAATATGATGGGATTTGCGCCTGCTGCCAGGTTCTTCATTCCCTCATTTATCATAGCCTGTGCAAGAACTGTAGCTGTTGTGGTTCCGTCACCTGCCACATCATTTGTCTTTGTGGCAACTTCCTTTACCAGCTGTGCTCCCATGTTCTCGAACTCATCCTTAAGCTCGATCTCCTTTGCGATGGTCACACCGTCATTTGTGATAAGGGGTGTGCCGTAGCTCTTGGAAAGGACCACATTCCTTCCCTTGGGTCCAAGTGTTACCCTTACAGTATCCGCAAGCTTGTTTACGCCTGCTTCAAGCGCTGCACGCGCCTCAGCTCCATATTTGATCTGTTTAGCCATTTTACTTATCCTCCTTATTTAACGATAGCAAGGATATCACCCTGCTTTACGATTATGTACTCATCTCCGTCGAGCTTCACATCTGTTCCCGAATATTTGGAATAGATGACCTGATCGCCCTTCTTTACTTCCATCTTTACTTCCTCTGTGCCGGGGCCTACAGCTATTACTTCTGCCTGCTGGGGCTTTTCCTTGCTCTGTCCGGGAAGAACGATCCCGCTCTTTGTTGTCTCTTCAGCTTCAAGCTGCTTGAGAACCACTCTGTCGCCTAAAGGTACTAATTTCATTATGACTGCCTCCTTTTATTTTCTCTGCTTTTGCCTTTACTAGCACTCACTCGCTTTGAGTGCTAACTACATGAAGTAAATATAAAATTTTCCCCCGTTATTTTCAATAGGCATTTTTCACAAATAACCCATATTTACATTGTATAAATTGACAAAGTGATCTTTCCCCGTTTATTGTATTCCTATCCGTACATAAAAAGCTCCCGTTTACTATAATCACTTCACGTGTTATCATATTATTCATGGTAGATAAGCGGAAAACTTCGGACAATTTCAGGCATTATGTAGATGCCCTGATGAATGGAAACAGTTTCTTTTCCGGCAGTATTATATACCGGTCTTCCATCATCGCTTTTGCTTCTGTCCATATTGTAAATGCATTGCTTTTCTTTTTTGCCGGCAGCATGAAAATGCTTGCGGCAAATGTTGTGATGTCTGTTCTTCTCCTCACATACTGCCTTAATATGATAAAGAAAGAACATCTTTTTTCCGCCATGATCTTTACCATGGCGGAGATCATGCTGATAAGCACGGTTTCAAATGTCATACTCGGCTATGACAGCGGTTTTCAGCTGTATCTGATCGCCTGTGTCACCGCTTCATTTTATTTTCCCTTCGTGATCAAGAATGAAAAGCGCAATACCCTTTCGCTTACTTTAAGCATACTTGCTCTTTGCATGTATATTTTAAATTATGCGATCCATCTTATGATAAAACCAATAGACCCCGTGTCCGATACCTGGACTAAGATACTCTTTGTGGTGAATGTCATATTTGTCTTTATGATCATGACGGTTTTTTCATATCTCTTCGTCTGGGAGCTCCTAAGCAAGCAGAAGATACTCACTCTGCAGAATGAACAGCTTGATGAACTTGCAAACAAGGATCCCCTTACGCATCTGCTTAACCGCAGATGCATGAACTTAAAGCTTAACACGGCACTAAGCGAGCTTAAAAAGAGCGGAAAACGTTTCACTCTTGTATTGGGAGATATTGACGATTTTAAAAAAGTAAACGATACTTACGGACATGATGCCGGCGATGCCGTGCTCGTTGCTGTTGCCGATACCATAATGTCAAATGTGGGAACAGGCGATTTTGTGTGCCGTTGGGGCGGTGAAGAAATACTCATATTAGTACATGAGCCCATGGAAGCCGCTTACAGTATCACTGAAAAGATCAGAAAGCGTATCGATGAAAATCCTGTAACACATGAAGGGAGCGAGATACATGTTTCCATGACCTTCGGTATTTCCGAATCGATTCCCGGCTACAGGATCGAGCATCTCATACAGCAGGCTGATGAACGCCTCTACTGCGGCAAGAAGAGCGGGAAGAACGTGGTCATCACAAAACTCCCCGAGGGTTTTAAAACAGACGATAATAAATAAAGTAAAGGCAGGAAAGACATGATAGAAGCATCAAACGTAACATACCGCGTAGGAAAGAAAGCACTTTTTGAAGACGTAAACATCAAGTTCACCGAAGGCAACTGCTATGGTCTTATTGGCGCAAACGGCGCAGGAAAATCAACATTCTTAAAGATCCTCTCCGGAGAGCTCGATACCACAAACGGCGAGATCATCATCAGCCCCGGCGAGCGTCTTTCAGTCCTTGAACAGGACCATTTCAAATATGACGAATTCCCCGTACTGGATACGGTTATTGCAGGCAATGCAAGATTATATGAGGTAATGAAGGAAAAGGAAGCCATCTATGCCAAGCCCGATTTTTCAGATGAAGACGGTATCAGGGCTTCCGAGCTTGAGGGTGAATTTGCGGAAATGAACGGCTGGGAAGCCGAATCGGATGCCGCTGCACTCTTAAACGGTCTGGGGGTTCCCACAGAGCTTCACAGCATACTCATGAAGGATCTTGACGGTAATGATAAAGTGAAGGTTCTCCTTGCAAGAGCTCTTTTTGGTGATCCCGATATACTCCTTCTCGACGAGCCCACAAACCATCTGGATCTTGATGCCATCGAATGGCTTGAAGAGTTCCTCATTAATTTCGATCATACCGTTATAGTAGTCAGCCACGACCGCTATTTCCTTAATAAGGTCTGCACACAGACTGCCGATATCGATTACGGTAAGATCCAGCTCTACGCAGGAAATTATGATTTCTGGTATGAATCCAGCCAGCTGCTCATAAAGCAGATGAAGGAAGCGAATAAAAAGAAGGAAGAGAAGATAAAGGAATTACAGGAATTCATTTCCCGCTTCTCCGCAAATGCATCGAAATCAAAGCAGGCAACTTCCAGAAAGCGCGCTCTTGAAAAGATACAGCTTGATGAAATAAAGCCTTCCAGCAGGAAGTATCCCTATATCGATTTCAGACCCGACCGCGAGATAGGAAACGAGGTTCTCATGGTGGAGGATCTCTGCCTCAATGCAGAAGACGGTACTCCCCTTCTTGACCATATATCCTTTACGCTCGGGCATGATGACAAGGTGGCCTTTGTAGGTTCCAACGAACAGGCAAAGACAGCCCTTTTCCAGGTCCTTACAGGTGAAAGGGAGCCCGATTCCGGAAGCTATAAGTGGGGCGTTACCACATCTCAGGCTTATTTTCCCCGCGATAATACAAAGGAATTTAATAATGACTATACCATCACCGAATGGCTCATGGGCTATTCTCCGGTTAAGGATGTGACTTACGTACGTGGGTTCCTTGGACGAATGCTTTTCCCCGGCGAAGACGGAGTCAAAAAAGTCAAAGTATTATCCGGTGGTGAAAAGGTTCGCTGCCTGCTTTCAAAGATGATGATAAGCGGCGCAAACTGCCTCATATTTGATGAGCCCACAAACCATCTGGATATGGAATCCATAAGCTCTCTTAATACAGGTGTAATAAAATTCCCCGGAGTGGTTCTCTTTTCCTGCCATGACCACCAGTTTACCGAGACCACGGCAAACCGTATCATGGAAATACTTCCCGACGGCACGATGATAGACAAGATCACCACATATGACGAATACCTTGCAAATGACGAAATGGCAAGAAAGCGTACAGTATATCAGGCACAGATCGAGGACGACGAGAACTGATGGGCAGGAAGATATTTTTCTTGGATCTTGACGGTACCCTGCTCACGGATGAAAAGCTCATCTCGGCCGATACCTACAGCGCATTAAAAAAATTCTGCGAAGCGGGAAATGTCATAGCAGTTAATTCAGGCCGTCCCATGAAGAGCATTACGGATACCATGAAAGCTCTTAAGCTGGATATTTTTAAAGAGGCTTATGCCATAGCCTTTAACGGTGCCTGGATAAGAAATGTAAAGACAGGTGAAGATATATTAAAGAAAACCGTATCTCTTGAAGATACCTTAAAAATAGCAGGTCTTGCCAGAGCAAAAGGACTGCACTGTCAGACCTATTCCGAAGATCACATCCTCTCCTCTGCAGAGGATGATGAGCTTTTTTATTACAAGCGTACCGTAAAGCTCCCCTATAAGATACTTCCTTCTTTTCCCGAAGGGATCACTGAAGCGCCCTGCAAGCTGCTTACCATAAAGCTTTTCGGGGAAGCTGCCGATATAGGCCATGAACTTTATCTCGAAGCCATGGGGATCCACCCCGAGAAAAAATTAAAACGCCCCGGGGCTCATTATGAAGATACTCCCCTTCCGGATATTCTTAAGGAACTGGCCGATACAGTAAATACGGAATATGCCGGACGTGTGTCAGCGCTTAAATCAAATCCTTATTTTATGGAAATCTTTCCCGCAGATGCCGGAAAAGGAGAAGCCGTGCATGATCTGGCAAAGCTTCTCTCTGTCGATATAAAAGATACCCTTGCGGCAGGCGATGCCGAAAATGATATTTCCATGTTGGAAGCAGCAGGGACAGGCATAGCAATGTTTAATGCCGAAGAAAGTGTAAAAAAAGCCGCCGATGTCATCACCCTGAAAGATAATAACAACGACGGTCTTGCGGAGTTCTTTATTAATAATTCTTTATAAAATTAAGCCGGCAGGCTTAGCCATAAACGATAAGGAACCTTCCATCCCCTATATCAAACACTTCGGAAGAGGAAATCACGTCCTCATCCTTTAATCCGCTTATATCCATACCTGACTGATCCATGTATTCCTTTACATCATCAAGGCTGTCCGCCACCACGGCAAGAAGCTCTGTAAGGAATTCCTCTGCTTCCTCCTCAGTCTCTGCCACATTTTCATCAAACAGCTTCTTCTGATCCCTCAAAAAAACTTCAAGCACCTTTTTGTCAAACTTTTCACTTATCATATCTTATACCTCTTTTCTTTCCGGATTTGTAAGCGGGGTGAAAACCCTGCTGTTCCTTACATCCTTCTTTGAATCTTTTACAAGCTCTGCCGCTCTTTCACAGAAATCCTGCTGGCAGGAATATCTTTCATTATCCCCACACTTTTCTTTTTTATACGTCCCGTCAGGCATCAGCCTGTGTTTCTTAACATTATCCGAAAACTGCAGCGTAAGAATCCGTATCAGTCTTTCCTTAAGCAGTTCATCCTCCACCGGAAACATTATCTCGACGCGCCGCTCAAGGTTTCTGGGCATCCAGTCGGCACTGGATAAGAACACCTCAGGCTCACAGTCATTATCAAAAATGAATAATCTTCCATGCTCAAGATAATCTCCCACTATGGAATATACTTCTATGTTTTCGCTGACATCTTTTATCCCGACTTTCAGACAGCAGATTCCCCTTACAAGAAGTTTTATCTCCACTCCGGCGGAAGAAGCTTCATAAAGAGCCGATATCACATCGGGGTCGCATAATGAATTCATCTTTGCCATTATCCCCGAGCTCCTGCCTTCACGCGCATGCTCTGTTTCCCTCTTTATAAGCTTAAGGAGACGTTTCTTTAACCATAACGGTGCCAATGCCAGCCTGTTCCATGAAGCAGGCTCGGAGTAGCCCGAAAGCATGTTAAAGACAGCTGTCGCATCTTCACCTACGGGTTCAGAACAGGTAAACATACCGAAATCCGTATAAAGCCTTGCAGTGGAATCGTTGTAATTACCGGTGGCAAGATGTACATAACGCCTTATGCAGTCCTCATCCCGCCTTACTATCAGACAGATCTTGCAGTGTGTCTTTAATCCCACAAGACCGTATATTACGTGGCAGCCTGCCTTCTCAAGCATCCTTGCCCATCCGATATTATTCTCCTCATCAAAGCGGGCTTTAAGCTCTACAAGCACCGTTACCTGCTTGCCGTTTTCCGCAGCCTGCGCAAGGGCTCTTACTATAGGCGAATTACCGCTTACACGATACAGTGTCTGCTTTATTGCAAGCACATCACTGTCCTCGGCTGCACTTCTTACAAAGCGCACCACCGGATCAAAGCTCTGATATGGATGGTGTAAGAGTATGTCACCTTTTCTTATTTCCTTAAAGATATCACTTCCTTCGGGGAGCTCGGGAACAGGTTCGGGAGCAGGTGCCTTTCTCTTATATTTTTCATACCCCTCTAATCCGTATATCTTCATAAGGAAGGTCAGATCCAAAGGTCCGTCTATCTCATATATATCATCACCTGAAATCTTTAACTCATCCTTAAGTATATCGAGGAGTTTTTTATCCATCCCCTTCTGTATTTCAAGCCTGATAGCCTCGCCTCTCTGTCTTTTCTTTATCTGCCTTTCTATCTCTATGAGCAGATCCTCGGCTTCCTCTTCCTCGATATCGAGATCCGCATTTCTCATTATCCTGAAAGGCGCTGCAGAAAGCACTTCATGATTTAAGAACAGCTTTGAGAGATTTCGCTCTATTATCTCTTCAAGCCTGATGACGTTTTCTTCTCCCGCTTCACTTCCCGGCAGCCTTACAAGCCTGCTTAAAACAGAAGGAACCTGCACCACAGCAAACGCATCCTTCTGCCCCTCCCTTTTAAGAAAAGCGCAGATATTAAGCGATCTGTTCTTTATGAGCGGAAACGGCCTTGACTGATCCACCGCCATGGGCGTAAGCACGGGATATACTTCTTCCTCGAAATATCTGTCTGCAAATGCCGCCTGAGCCTTGTCCATATCTTCATGATGTTCAAGCATCACAAGCTTTCTTTCCAGACATTCCTTATCAAGCTTTTTATAGGTATCATACTGAAGCTCTACAAATTCATGAAGCGCCGGATAGAGCAGCTCTAACTGCTCCCCTGCTTTAAGCCCTGCTATATCCGTTTTCTTATAACCCGCATGTACCATATCCTTAAGTGATGCGATACGTACCATAAAAAATTCATCCAGGTTCGACGCCGTGATACTTAAGAATTTAAGGCGTTCAAAAAGAGGCAGTCCTTCATCCCTTGCCTCCGAAAGACAGCGTTCATTAAAACGCAGCCATGATCTTTCCCTGTTCGTATAATATTCCTTCTTTGTAAAATCCATTATTTAAACTCCCTTCCCGCCCTTTATGACCGGATGGATGCCAAAGACTTCCTCAAAGAAAGCGGTCTTTTTTTCAAAACGCTCCTTCTCATAAAGCAGCTCCTGCCTTGCATCCACGGAGATGATCAGCGTATCTTCCTTAAGCGAAGCTTTTAATTTTTTTATCTTATCCCGCTTTCCCTTTCCGAAGGCATTCGCAAGTCTGAGTATTGCCGTAAGCTTAGCGACAGTTAGATAGGATCGGCTGTCCATATCCGGCACAGACGGAAGCTCATCATAATATTCAAAAGGGACATGGAGATATTTCACCGCATATGCTATCATCATGCGTTCCCTGTGTGACAGACCGATTATCTCCGTATTCTCTATCACGGCAAAAGAACATTCTCCCACATTCATCATGTTTATGTACTTACCGCAGTCATGGAGTATGCAGGATAAAGAAAGCAGGAGCCGTTCCCTCTCACCCATGCCGTGGGCGCCCTTTAAGGCATCGAAAATGCACAGGGCTGCCGTTTCCACTATCTCTCCGTGTTTAAGGCTTCCCTGATATCTCCTGCTTATCATGCGGGCGCTGTCAAGAATATCCTCTTCAAAATCATGCTTTAAGCTTATAAGCTTCTTATCCTGGGCATATTCATAAGCTATGCCGTCACAGATCTCGGCCCCCGGTGCCCATACTGCCACGGCACCAAGTGCATTTATTATTCTATAGAATATGCCTGCAGCTATCCTGAATAAAGGAACGTTTTCCTCCGGAAGATCCAAAAGCTCCGCTGCCTCCTCATCCCTTAGATTGAGCAGCCTTTCATAAAAACCGATAAAGGATAAGGCGGATGCCCTTCCGTCCTCATCCGCATTTTCCACGGCTTTCTTAAAACGCGGCGATACATATTCATCCATTATTATGAGGTTCTTTATCTCTCTGTCTTTCATGTAGAGCTTATGATAGATACGCATCTGGCTGCCTATCATCTCATCTAAAAGCTCTTCTGTCTGGGAGGAACGTGGCCTCATCTCCGAGATCCTTTCGTGAAGCCTTAATACTCCAAGCTTTAAAGACTGTGTCTGCACAAGGGTATCGTCATCAAACAGCGAAAGCTGTATGCTTCCTCCGCCCACATCTACAAACGCCGTGCCGCTTTCTATCGCCCTGTCAAAGATCTTCTCTCTTGCAGCAGCTGCTTTGTAATCCAGAAAACGCTGTTCGGAATTTGAAAGGACAGCCAGCTCTATCCCGGTACGGCTCCTTATCTGTTCAAGCAGTATATCCGCATTTTCAATTTCCCTGAAAGCACTGGTACCGTATGCCCTGTAGGCATTTACGCCGTATTCCTTCATGACGGCCTTAAAGCTCTCAAGTGTCTTAAAGAGCTCTTCCATTTTGCGATAGCTGATCTTTTTTGAAGTATAGCTGTCGCTTCCCAGCGCAAGACGGTGCTTTAAAGTATCTATCGCCTTAAGTCTCGCCCCCGGAGATATCTCGAATATCTTTAAGGTCATCTCATAGCTGCCCACATCGATAGCAGCAAAAAGCTTTGTTTTTCTGTTTTTTTCCGCCATAGCTTAACTCCGCATTCCCTTTTTCTGAAGCAGATCGTCAATAAACTGTGCCGCTGTTCTTCCGGAAAAACCGCTGTGTGAGACTTCCCATTTATTAGCCTCCAGATACAGTTCCTCTTCCGGCATCAGGATACCCTTTCTTTCCGCCAGTTCTTTTACAATATGCATGTATCCGTCCTGTTCCGGCGTACCGTAATATATAGTCAGTCCAAAGCGTGCATAAAGTGATATCTTTTCCTGGACGGTTTCATTTATGTGCTTATCATTATCCCTTTCTTCCCTGTCGGAGAATTTTTCCCTGACAAGATGCCTTCTGTTTGATGTGGCATATATGAGGACATTTTCCGGTCTGCTCTCCAGCCCGCCTTCCAGCACGGCTTTTAAATACTTGTATTCCACTTCAAATTCCTCAAAGGAAAGATCGTCCATATATATGATAAAGCGATAGTTTCTGTCCTTTAAGCTGTCAATAAGATCGTTTATCTCCCTGTATTGATGTTTATAGACTTCTATGATGCGGAGTCCATTTTTACTGTACTCATTTAAAAGCGCCCTTATGCTCGAGGATTTTCCCGTGCCGGATTCCCCGTAAAGCAGACAGTTATTGGCGCTCTTTCCGTTTAAGAAACTTTCCGTATTCTCCCTTAAGCGCCTCTTCTGATCCTCATATCCCACAAGATCATCAAAGGAAGTGACAGCGATATTCTGCACCGGTTTAAGCTCTATCTTATCATCAGCCCTGCGATCCAGTCTGAAAGCTTTATAAAGCCCGAACTTTCCCGCTCCGTATTCCAGATAAAAATCTTCCAGCAGATCCCTTAGTTCCTCTGCAGTGCGGCAAAGGGAAAGCTTTTTAGAAAGGGCATTTATTGCATCCCGTATCTCAGGCTCATATATACAGTTCTTCCCGTCAGAAGTAAACTCATATATATCCTTTGTAAAGCCTGCGTCCTTAAATACATCCTTTTCATAGAATTTAATGATGACAGACAGATCCGAAAGAACAGCCTCCCTTAAGGATATTAAAACCTTTCCTTTTCTTTCTGCCGCCTTTGTGTAGGGATTTTCATCACAGACAAGCATCTCGGTTATGAGTCTGTGCCAGAGATTTCCCTTAAACCCTGCCGCTGATGCTATCTCAAAGAGTCTCGAAAGAGCTTTCGTATATTCACCGCTCTTTTTATCATCCTCTGTCATATTATAAAAATATTCCGTAAGCTGCGCTGCTTTGGAATGATCAAAAAAAATAAAAGCTGACATTTACTTATCTCCCAGATAGTTTCCCAGTATCCTTAAATTCCTTGCTTCCTCTCTTATCCCGCAGAGAGCGTTCTTCACTGCAGGATCGGCAAGATTACCTTCAAAATCCACAAAGAACCTGTACTCCCAGTTTCGACCCTCTATAGGACGGCTCTCTATCTTTTTCATATTAAGTCCGTTATGGATAAAATTGGAAAGTATGCCGTAAAGCGAGCCCTGCTCATCGGGGAGTTCAAAACAAAGGCTAACCTTATCGGCATTCTCTGTAAATATCTTTCTGTTGCTTACCACTATAAAGCGGGTGGTATTGGTATCCGACTGGTTTATACCCCTTTTTAATATATTAAGCCCGTATACCTCGGCTGCATGCGCCCCTGCTATCGCGGCCTCGCTTATATCCATATCCTCCGCCACTTTTCGTGCGGCAAAAGCATTATTTTTTATGGGGATAAGTTCCCATTCCGGATGTTCGCGAAGGTAATGTTCCGACTGCATAAGAGACTGGGCATGCGAATATATACGCTTTATGCTTGCCTCGGTAGTCCCTGTTATACCTAAGAGACAGTGCTCTATCTTTACCATCTGCTCACCGACTATATAATGCTCAAATTCGGATAAGAGATCGTAAATCTCGCTTACAATGCCGGCAGTTGAATTTTCTATCGGGAGCACAGCATATTCCGCCGAGCCCTCATCAAGGGCAAGCATCGCATTCCTGAAGGTATCCAGATGGAAGAGCTCTGTGCTCTCATTAAAAAATGCTCTGGCAGCCGCTTCGGAATATGAACCCTCGGCGCCCTGATATACTACCCTTGCTTTTTTATTAAGTCCCTTTACAGGCTCAAAGGGAAGGCTGCCGGTCAGAGTCTCGGAAAGCCTTTTGTACTGGAGCTTTCTTGAACTGCTCATCAGCTGTCCGAAAAGTTCCACCGCACCCTGTCTGTACTCCTTTTCATCGATCTGTCCGGCTACAGCCTTAATCTTAAGGTCCTCCCTGCTCCGGTCATATACATTACTTCCGCTTTCTTTCTTGCTTTTGGCCACTTCTTCGGAAAGCTTCATTCTTTCCACATAGAGCTTAACAATCTCCGAATCAAGCTTATCAAGTCTTTCCCTTATTTTCGAAAGTTCCATCACATTTTCTCCGAATTCTTTTCATCACAATACTTGCATCTGTAAATTTCCTTTTCGGGATCTGCAAGATAAAAGATATGGGGAAGCTCCTGCTCTATGGATGTGATGCAGCGCGGATTCTTACAATGCATCACTCCCTTTAATTCTTTAGGCAGCACCAGTGTACGCTTTTCAAGTATCTCGCCATCCTTTACCACATTTACGGTAATGGTATGGTCTATAACAGCAAGCACATCCAGATTAAGCAGATCTATGTCGCATTCAACCTTTATGATATCCTTACGTCCAAGCCTTCCGCTGCGGGCATTCTTTATTATAGCCACCATGCAGTCCATATGATCCAACCCCAGATGATAAAACACGGACATACCCTTTCCCGCGGGAATATGATCCAATACAAATCCTTCTTCGATCTTTCCGACATTAAGCATATTTGATCCGCCTCCTTATACTAATCCCAAAAGTGTAACTATCAGAGCCTGTCTTACATAAACACCGTACTGCACCTGTTTGAAATATACCGCTCTCGGATCATCATCCACCTCAACGGATATCTCGTTAACCCTGGGAAGCGGATGCAGCACCAGCATATCCTTTGGAGCAAGCTCCAGCTTCTTTTTGTTGAGTACATAGAAATCTTTAAGTCTTACATAGTCTTCTTCGTTAAAGAATCTCTCTCTCTGAACTCTGGTCATATACAGAAGATCGAGGGAGGGAAGCACATCTTCCAGCCTCTCCACCTCTTTAAAATCCACCTTCATCTCAATGAGTTTTGCCCTCAGATAGCTGGGTATCTTTAACTCCTCCGGAGATATGAACACGTATTTATTTGCAGGATACCTGAGCATCGCATTAACAAGTGAATGCACTGTGCGGCCGAATTTAAGATCTCCGCAAAGACCTATGGTAAATCCATCCAGACTTCCCTTCAGAGAACGTATGGTGAGCATGTCCGTAAGTGTCTGTGTGGGGTGCTGATGACCGCCGTCACCTGCATTTATGACAGGTATGGTTGAACGCCCGGCAGCTACCATTGGAGCGCCCTCTTTTGGATGTCTCATGGCGCATATATCCGCAAAACAGGATATTACCCTTATGGTATCCGATACGCTCTCACCCTTTGATGCAGATGATGAACTTGCATCCGAAAACCCTATGACTTTTCCACCGAGATCAAGCATGGCCGTTTCAAAAGAAAGCCTTGTACGTGTGCTCGGTTCATAAAAACATGTGGCCAGTTTTTTCCTGTCACATATATGTGCATATCCGTCCGGATCATTCTTTATCTTTTCCGCAAGATCAAAGAGTTCTTCCAGTTCCTCCACCGACATATCAAGCGGTGTCATAAGGTGCCTTAAAGGCTTCCCGTTCTTTCCGATCTTTTCCATAAAACCACCTCCATTTTTTCGAAAACTGTGTTCTTAAAAAAAGAGAAACGAAAACCGTTTCTCTTTTTGGAATGTTCAGCCAAAGCCTACCACATCATTCGCAGGCTTTTCCGTTCTTTCAACCTTTATCGCATGCAATACAGGCCCTTCACCTTTATAATCCTTGAAGTATTCTTTTTCAAGCTTTGCTTCCACTCTCACCCAGTCCTTATCCTTAAAGTCTTTAAGTCCCTCTTCGCTGTACTCACAGGCATAGCCTAAAAACTGCATATCCGCCGCGCAGCAGGTCATCGCCAGGCGCCCCGGTACGAAATACCCTTTCGGAAATTTTTCCGGCTTTAATACCATGGCATCAAAGGAAAGTATTTTTCCCCTATACCTCTCGGCATGATCCATTGCATCCAGATACCATATGCCATATGAATTCTCATTTAATTCTATCCTGTCCGCTTTCAGATCATAAGGCAGATCCTCTTCAAATATCTCGTTGATCTCACCTTCTGAGTTTTCGAATATAACATCCGCAGTCTGATTGACAGCCTTGATATTCCTTCTGTAAGATGCCAGATTATCCATCACGGTATCGCAGCGGTTAAATATTATAAGCTCGGATTTTCTTACCATCTCGGCAACAAGAGATTTCATGTTGCTGTAGTATGTCGGGAATGTGGAGGCATCTATACATGTGATCTGCTGTTCCAGATTCCAATGGAACGGAAGCTCAAGATCCTTCATATTCCACATTCCGTTATATTCGACTATGATCCTTTCCGGATTCTCCTCTTTTTCAAGAGCTATCAGCTTCTCGGGAGTAAAATCCTCTTCATCTTCGATAAGTCTTACAACAGCATTCGCTGCCTTTAGCACCTTCTCCGGATATTCCTCCTCGCCTTCTTCACAGAGAATGATAAGTGTCTTACCCTTTATCTGAAAATACGGCTGGGAGATGGTGAACCGTATAAACTGCGTCTTTCCGCTTTCCAGGAAACCATTTATAAAATATACAGGTTTCATTTACTTCTCCTTACTTCTTAAAAAGTTCCTCTAATTCTTCTTCGTTAAGCTTAGAACCTATGACGCAGATCTTTCCCGTAGGCTCCGGATCTCCATTCCTTACGCTGCTTTCACCGGGAACATAATCAAAATATATCCATCCGCCTTCTTCATCCGGCACCATGCCCTTTGCACGGAGCACCGTTCCGTACGTAACTGCGTCCATAAGCTTTGCAAGATCATCTTCGATCTCCTTCTTTGTATATTTCGAAGCGGTCTCAAGCCCCCAGCTTGTGAACACCTCATCTGCATGATGATGGTGATGATGGTGGTGATGCTCATGTTCTTCATGATCATGATCATGATCGTGGTGATGGTGATCATGCTCATCATGATCATGATCGTGGTCATGGTGATGGTGATGTTCATGCTCATCGTGTTCATCATCGTCATCATGATCATCATGATGATGGTGGTGATGACACTCGCATTCGGGATCGTCACACTCTTCATCATCATCCGCGCCGTGTTTTTCTATCACTTCTTTAAGCAGCGTCTCCATGATATCGACGCCTTCCATTGTATCCTTTATATCCTTACCCTTAAGCTCATCCCAGGGCGTGGTTATGATCGTCGCCCTTGAATTATGCTCCTTAAGGATCTCAAGAGTCTTCTTTAATTTTTCATCGGATATATCACCGGTACGGCTGAGTATGATGGTTCCGGCATTCTCCACCTGGTTTACAAAGAATTCACCGAAATTCTTTACATAAAGCTTTGCCTTATTGGCATCCACCACAGTGATAGCCGAATTGAGCACTGCCTCATCTCCAAGCTCTGCCTTTTCCACAGCTCTTACCACATCGGAAAGCTTGCCTACACCCGAAGGCTCTATCACTATCCTGTCGGGATGATATTTTTCCATCACTTCTTTAAGGGCAGTTCCGAAATCTCCCACAAGAGAACAGCAAATGCAGCCCGAATTCATCTCCGTGATCTCGATGCCCGCATCCTTTAAAAACCCGCCGTCTATGCCTATCTCTCCGAATTCATTCTCTATGAGGACTACCTGCTCACCGTTCCATGCTTCCTTTAAGAGCTTTTTGATAAGCGTGGTCTTTCCCGCGCCCAGAAAGCCTGATATCACATCTATCTTTGTCATTTCAGTTCACACTTCCCTTCATTTCTTTCCGCAGCATTTCTTATATTTCTTTCCGCTTCCGCAGGGGCAGGGATCGTTGGGATATATCTTCTTGGGCTTCTTTACGGTGCCCATGGTCCTTGCTTCCCTGATAAGATCCTTCTGCTTTTCCTCATCAAAGATATCGTTCCATTCAGGCAGTGTATAAAGCCACTGTGCCTTTGCATCAACCATGTTCTTAAAGAGCATTTCCTTGTCAAAGGCAAGGGATACTTCCGTATCCTCTTCCATTGTCTCTATGGGATTGGGCTCCTTTAAGCTTTCCTGTATTCCGTCAAGAAAAGCGGTCATATACATCACGCTGATACCAAAGGTTTCGGCAAGATCCTTCACGCTTCCCTTAACTTCCTTATCTGGATCCTTTAAAAGCTCTGCATAGATCTCCTTCTCCTTTGCGAAGTAATCATCCCACATCCTGCTTAAGGATTCTTTTGTATTATGTTCCGTATCATAGGCTTTTGATCGCCATTCATCCAAAAGTGCCATACATTCCTCCTGTTTTTTCACTTTTTCCGAAAATGATCCTGAAGTATTCTATCACATTTCGGGGCTTATTTCACTTCCCCGCTCACATCGCTTATTGTTATATTGACCATACCGTTTTCCTGGTGGAAATCGAAGGTATTCTTATCCTCCAGCAGATCTATGGGCACTAAAAGCTCTATCCCGCTGCCGGTCACTATCTTCTGTTTTTTCTGCAGGGATCTCCTGGTCTTGGGACTCACATACACCGGCTTTTCTTCGATCTCAAGATCCTCCGATCGTCTTATGCAGCTTTCCATTGCCGTCTCATTATCAGCAAAGAGACTCTCCCTTATGCGCTTTGGATTTATCTCTCCCTCTTCCCTGGCCGTATCCGCTACGGCACGTCTGTATTCGAAGATCTTTTCCGGAGCCTTATCCTCGTAGCATTCCTTTATGGTATCTGTCATAACATCCTGGATTATCTTTACCGTCTCCTTCTCAGACTTACCAAGCCCCAGCTTAAGTATCCTGTCCGCCATATAATTGATCCGCTCATCGCCTACCATGCACGCAGCATCTGACATCCAGGCTCTCTGCTCAAAGATGTTGATAAAGAAATAATCGTAGTCCTTCTGTGTATGTGAAGGAAGAAGCCTTCCGTCTTTTGTCCAGGTGATCTGTCCATCCTTCTTTTCACAGGCAAATCTGGTCTGATAATCAAGCTTGAAAAAAGCGACCACAGGCTGTTCATCCACAGTGGCATATATAAACAGTCCGCTCCCCGGAGACAGGTCATATGCTTCCTTTAAAAGCTCATGCATCTCATCTGCTATCACATCCACAAAGGCATCAAGTTCTTCCGGAGATCCCGGCAATATTCCCGCGATAAAGGAATCATCAGAAAAAGAAGCCCTTCTCGCGGATACATTATCATAATTATATGCCATAAGATGCATTATATAATCATATATCTCGCCGTCCGGATCCATCTTATATTCGTTATATTCCACGTATTCCCTTGCCGCATCTATAGAGCTTATAAAACAGCGCTCGGGCTGTATCTGTGACCTGTTCATATTTTTTCCCTCTTATTTTTGTAGTATATTTAGATCCTTCGCTTCGCTCAGGATGACAAAGTGCGTCTAAGCTCAGGATGACAAGATGTGTCATTCTGAGCGAAGCGAAGAATCTCTCTCAATCATCGTGCGTGATGCTGACCTCGCTGTCCGGAAATGCCTCCAGTATAAAATCATACTCTTCCTGCAGCTCCCTGCAAAAACCTTCCTTATCGGAAAGCTCTTTTTTCACAGCAAGTGCATACATATTAAAATTCTCATAATCATATATGATCTCAAGTCCCTTATCTTCGCAGAGTTTCTTTATATCTTCATCCGTGGTCACATCACTTACCGATATAAGAATAACAACACCATTTATTTTAGGATCCCGTTTTTTTGCATTTGATCCGTAAAAAGCTCCCGACACCGCGTCTGCTGATTCCGCATCCGACTCTACCGCAGCCGCTTCCGCCGCAGGCTCTGCATTCTGCGTAATTAATGTGCTTCCTGCAAGGGCAGCACCCTCTGCTTCACCATTAACAAAAGCTTCCTCTGTTTCATCACAGGCTTCCCCTGACACATTGTCACTGTAAGCTTCTTCTGCTTCAGCTGCAGCCTCATACGCAGATTCGCCCTTTAACTGCACGGAATTATCCATTGCAGCCATTTCACTGTACGATGCCGTCTTATTACGCACATTATTAAGTGTGGGAAGAACCGCAATAAATACCACTGCAGCCGCCACTGCGGGAATCGCAAAATAAAGGAAACGGGTATTTAAACCGCTCTTCTTTTTTTGCACGGGACTTATCTCTATGCCCTTTTCGATCCTGTCCCAGATATCCGGTGCCGAAGAGGCCACTTCCCTGCGATATGCTTCTTCATTTGTCTGATATTGTTTATCCAAACCTGTACCTCATTTATGCTTCCGAAAAAACAAAACCGTAACGTTTTAATTTCTTTATTCCTTCCCTGTACCGCCAGGTCACCGTTCCCATTGGAACGCCCAGTATCTCAGATATTTCCTTAAATGTCATATCCGAAAGGACTTTCATATCGATTATGCGTCTTTCCTTTTCATCCAGCTTTTCCATCGCGGCCGTTACGGATATGCCGGATATCGCCTCCGTCTCGGTATCCGCGTCTGATGCCGCATCCATTCCGGGCGTATCATCATCTTCTTCCTGAAGGATCTCATGCTTTCTTTTTCGAAGCTCATCCAGGGCAAGGTTCCTTGCCATAGTCGCAAGGTAGGCCCTGTGCCCGTTTCCGGGTCTGTATTTATCCGCATTCTGCCACAGTTTTATGAAGCAGTCAGCAGATACATCCTCAGCCATCTCCCTGTTTCCCAACACACCGAATATCACTGTGTAGAGGTAAGGAAGATACTCTTCATAGATAAGCTTTAAAGCATTCTTATCGCCTTTTTTAACAGCGGACATGCACTTGTCAAATTCTTTATCTGTCATAAACCTCTGTCTGATATATATACGTTTTTACAATACTCTTTTTATGGTTTAAAATATCTCCGAAAATGATAGCACAACCCCGCTTTCTTTAAAAGCGCATCGAAGGAGCCTGATATGGATAATATGGAGATTGAAAAAAAATTTCTTATAAACACTCTTCCTGCAGAGCTTGAAAAATATCCTTTTCACCATATAGAGCAGGGATATCTTTCAACAGCCCCTGTCGTAAGGGTGAGAAAACAGGATGACGAATATTATCTTACCTATAAGGGTAAAGGACTTCTTGCCCGCGAGGAATACAATCTCCCCCTCACAAAAGAAAGCTATGAGCACCTTAAGGAAAAAGCTGACGGTAATATCATCAGCAAAAAAAGATATCTCATTCCTCTTGAGGAAACAGACCTCACGATAGAACTCGATATCTTTGATCCTCCGTTTTCTCCTCTTTGCCTTGCCGAAGTGGAATTTCCCGATATTGAAAGCGCAGACCGATTCATCCCGCCTGCATGGTTTGGTAAAGATGTTACCGAAGATCCCGCATATCATAATTCAAATATGTCAAAACAGATCTTCTGATACACTTTAAAAACTCTACTTATATCCTTCCGTAAAGCTTTGAAAGCCTTAGAAGCTCCTTCGCAGACTTATCATAAGGAACATCCTTATCCAGTCTGAAACACCAGTTTCCGCCAAGAGTAGAAGGCGTATTGATCCTTGCCTCACTCCCCAGATCAAACACATCCTGAACAGGTATGATGCAGGTATCAGCAACACTCGACATTGCAAGCCTGATAAGCGCAGCTGTAAAATCTTTTCCGTTCTTTATCCCCAGATATTCCCTTGCATATTTTTTATCTTTTGAAGACGCCTTATCATACCAGCCCCTTGCAGTATCATTATCATGTGTTCCGGTATATACTACACAGTTTTTTGTGTAATTATGGGGAAGATAATCATTTTCCTCATTTCCGTCAAACGCAAATTCAAGTATCTTCATTCCGGGGAAACCTGTCTTCTTAACCAGCCTGTGAACAGCCGGTGTAAGGAAGCCAAGATCTTCTGCGATGATATCATGTTCTCCCAGCTTCTGTTTCATGACGTTAAAAAGATCGATCCCCGGCCCCTTCTCCCAATGTCCGAACTCGGCAGTAGGATCACCGAAAGGAATATTGTAATAGCTTTCGAAGCCGCGGAAATGATCTATGCGCACCACATCATAAAGATTAAAGCATGCATTAAGACGCTTCATCCACCACTCATAGCCTGTCTCTTTATGATATTCCCAATCATAAAGAGGATTCCCCCAGAGCTGTCCCGTTGCGGAGAAATAATCGGGAGGGCAGCCTGCCACGCCTGTAGGAAGCCCGTTCTTATCAAACTTAAACAGTTCAGGATGAGCCCAGGTATCTGCACTGTCACAGGCAACATAAAGAGGTATGTCGCCTATTATCTTTATGCCTTTTAAAGAAGCATATTCTCTTATGCGTGCCCATTGTTTAAAAAAGAAATACTGGATAAAGCGGTAACACATCACTTCATCGGAATACTTTTTATCCAAAGCATATTTTTTTACTGCTGCTTTTTTATGTTTTCTGATATCATCCGGCCAGAAGATATAAGACTTTCCGTTGAAATTCTCCTTAAGCGCCATAAAGAGCGCATAATCATCCAGCCAGAAAGCCTGCTCTTTTATAAAGCGTTTAAAATCCTTATCATTTTCTATGCCGCTTTTTTTATATGCTTTTTTCAAAAGCTTAAAACGGTTTTTATATATCTTTTCGTAATCGATACAGCTCTCATCACTTCCCCAGTCAGCCGAATCGCATTCTTTTTTTGTAAGCCATTTCTTTTCTATAAATTCTTCAAGATCCACAAAATAAGGATTTCCGGCAAAAGTTGAAAACGACTGATACGGAGAATCCCCGTAACCTGTAGGTCCCATCGGAAGAACCTGCCAGTAAGTCTGACCGGCATCGGAAAGAAAATCTATAAAATCATAAGCCTCTTTTGAAAAACAGCCTATTCCATATGATGACGGCAAAGATGCCACCGGTAAAAGTATCCCGCTTGCTCGCATAAATAATTCCTTTCAAAGGTGTCAGGATCATAAAACAATGATGCTGCTATCATTATACCGCAAAACTTATCTGCAGTGAAAACAAAAACGATGCACATAACGTGCACCGTTTTCTTTTATGTGTGTATTAATCTATCGCAGAAATTATTTAGTCTTCTTTGCTGTGCTCTTCTTAGCCACAGTCTTCTTTGCTGTGCTCTTTGCAGCAGTCGTCTTCTTTGCTGTTGCAGCCTTTGCTGCTGTCTTCTTTACTGCAGGCTTCTTTGCTGCTGTTGTCTTCTTAGCAGTAGTGCTCTTAGCGGTCGTCTTCTTTGCAGCAGGCTTCTTTGCTGCTGTTGTCTTCTTTGCTGCTGTGCTCTTTACAGCGGTCTTCTTAGCTGTTGTCTTCTTTGCTGCTGTGCTCTTAGCTGCAGTCTTCTTAGCCGTGCTCTTTGCAGCAGTTGTCTTCTTTGCTGTGCTCTTTGCAGCGGTTGTCTTCTTTGCTGTTGCAGCCTTCTTTGTTGTTGCACTCTTTGCAGCAGTCTTCTTTGCTGTGCTCTTTGCAGCAGTTGCCTTCTTTGCTGTGCTCTTTGCTGCTGTCTTCTTTGCTGTACTCTTTGCAGCAGTTGCCTTCTTTGCTGTGCTCTTTGCTGCTGTCTTCTTTGCTGTTGCAGCCTTCTTTGTCGTTGCGCTCTTTGCAGCTGTCTTCTTTGCAGCAGTTGTCTTCTTTGCAGACTTTTCAGCTGCTGTCTTCTCGGCCGTTGTTGCCTTCTCTGCCATAATTTCCCTCCGTTATTTTTAATAGCAAAGAACCATTGGTTCAGAAGGATTATAAATTATTATGTAAATCTTTTCAACAGTTTTATATATTAATATCCCAAAAAAATATCCAATCCGTCAGCTACACCTCTCTTATACAAATAATCATCACCCCAGCGTCTCTTCATTATGGTTAATCGTATACTTTATCCTCTTCTGCTGCAGCGTCTCATCTTCCCCTACAACCGATGCTATCGTGTATATATTAACACTCTTCCAGCCAGTTACACGACATCCCCAGTCATTAACCTTCATCTTTTCACCTTTGAAATCCACATAGGAGCCATCAAGCAAAGTAGCCTCTGAGTCATTTGGATTGAAAGTAATGTAGAGTCTATCACCGGCATGAAGCACGCCGTATTCAATCAGTTTATTCATCTTTGGTAATGCGTTTTCTCTGAGTTCAGAGGTAAGTCTCAGGTTAGGATTATACGCTGGCATGGGCAGGCATCTGTCCATCAGGGTATCTATGATTGCTTCGCCTCTGCCTTTTATCTTGGAATACGTGACAAAATCGGCATATCCCTTAAGTTGCAGTGCATCATTCTGTCTTGCAGAATTATCATCTTTATACCACAACCGCAGATTACCCATCTTATTCAGGACAATTCTGGTAAACTGGTCATACTCCATACCGGATACAACAACACCAGTCTCAAAGTCATGTCCTTCCTTAAGAACAAGTTTTCCGTTATCATCCCTGTAGTATTTGAAATCGGAATCCTCTTCCGGTGTTTGAACCAGAAGATGATCCAAGCTGAACGTCTGTCCGTAATCATGTAAAAGCGTATAAGCCTTGTCAAATGAAATCTTTGTTTTACCATACGAATCTACGGTAGTAGATTCATAAAGGGAAAGCAGTGCAACCGCAATTCTCTTGTTCTGCTCATAAGCATCCATATTAGCAAGGTCAGATTTTATTCTTTCTACTGTAACTGCCTTCGAGATCATTTCGCTCGCTATCACATTGACAACGACATTCTTATCAACGTTTGAACGGATGTAAATATCGTTCATGATTGTTGAAAACATCGTGATAGCATCTTTACTATCCCTATCACTTATAGTCAGGAACTCAAACATGAACTTTACAGTCTCTCGGATAATGCACACCAGATCTTCCTTTGACAGTTTTCCGGCATCATATTCCTCTATACAGCGAAGAAACAGCGGCTTTGGATGTCGATAATTGATCTGGTTGATTTCACGCCTGCGCCCGTACCTCCGCCAGCAATGCTTTCAGCTTTATTATTTCTGCCTCTGCCTTTTCCGCTCTTTTCAGTGCTCTCTCTGTTTTTCTGCGTTCTTCCTCTGCATTTTGGCGTTCTTTCTCTGCATTCTTGCGTTCACGCTCTGTATTTATCCGTTCCTCGCGTCTGCCCTCTTCTCTGCCCTCTTTTCTGCCATCTTCTCTCCAGTCATCCCATGCCTTGCACATATCGACCCCTCCCTTCTCGGTTCTGTAATCCTCAACCATTATCCTGTAACCTTTAAGGCTGCCATGTACTTCCATCATCCGGTAAGCGTTCTCATCTATATTCTTATACCCCGGATCATTTTGTATCAGCTGCAACATCTTCTCTTTATCCCTTCGGTTCTTTATGAACTCGAATACCTGTTTTACATCCGTATGGAATTTCTCTAAATCCTCATCGCTTAAATTGCATATTTCCAACAGATTTAATTTATAATCCTGCACAAACTGCGATATAACGCTGTTCCCATCCATATCCAGCATATCCTTTATGCTTCTGGGACCGATCCAATTATCTCCATAATAAAGCACTATAGTGACCACCGGTATCAGCTTGTCCGTTTTCCGGTAACCGTACAGATACTCCCCGCCCCCACTGCAGCAGGGATCATTTCTGTTTTTTTGCTTCAACTCATTAACCTGTTTCCTGTAATCTCCTACATCATAACCTGCAGCCCTTACCGGAAGTGTATGATCCACCTCTTCCTGATTTTCTATGCCTATGAAGGCATACTTCGTTCCCAGCGCCGTCTTCTTTATTATGTCCCTTATCCCGTTTTCTCCACCCGGATCCGCATCACTTATATCCTCCGGACTTACAGCCTGCTCTCCTCCGTAGCAGCATGCATTGATCAGATCCGCGACCCTCTCCTTGTTCTGGAAGAAGATCTTCGCCGCATCATCTTTTTTGCCCATGTTCATCTGCCTCCTTTTCCTTACACCGGACAGAGAATATGAGCCAATCACCCCGCCGGCATATGATCCATAAATTTTCCTCTCTTGAAATCTCCGGCGGAACCGCCTGATGGACTATCAGTCCAAAGATCTTCCTTAAGATTTACATCATGATACATCATGCGATCATAAAATGCAAGGACTTTTTTAATGCTGTAACTCTGCAACTTACGATCTTCTTATATGTCAGAGAATTATCTACAAAGAGTTTCTTTAATGCCTCCTTGTTGAAATCACTAAGAAACAAAACCCCAACCTCGCTTGCTGATGTGCTTACATATTCTATTATCTTGGAAGTAGTCGTTTCAAGAATTGAAAAATGATATGTTGAAGCATCATAGTCTTTAACAGTACTGTAGGATTGCCGACTCTTGTATAAAGAAAACCTTGTTCCTTATAAGTAAATAAATTCTCAGCATGCTCAGTATCTCTGAAATCAAATGCTGCTGTGTGATAGATTGGAGGTGAAACCGAATACTTGTTATCAGCAGAATCATATCCTGCCTGAATCTTCAACGTGTCAAAACCATATTCTTTGTCTGCCATAATCATTACATCCTTTCTAATTTTTTTGATTGTTTAACATAAAGTAACGGTTATAAAAATTTGCCCAAAAAAAGAACCGAGCTGCCTCGATTCCTTTCAAATTCCGGACATCTTGTCCAAAAGTTTCCATTGATACTTCTCAAGATTCACCTTTCCATCCGTCACCTCGATACCATCAGCTTCAAGAAGTTTAGCCTGCTCTCCGGCACCTCCGAAAGCAAATTCCCCGGCAAGCTCTCCCTTAGCATTTACCACACGAAAGCATGGTATGTTATCCGGATCGGGATTTTTGTGG
>JAFYBJ010000003.1 GCA_017540265.1 Lachnospiraceae bacterium | reverse complement strand
CTTTTCCACTCTTCCGCGGTTTCATAATCGTTATAGAAAAGCGAAACGCCCGGAGCGGCATACTTTCTTGCAAACTCAAATGCCTTGATAAAGAAATCAATTCCGACTGTTTTTGTCCAGAGCGACTGTCTGAAATCTCCTTTATCCACCGCTTCATTAACCACATCCCAGGCGTATATCACCCCGGGGAACGATGTCTGGACATGGGTGAGCACCCCTCGGATATAACCCTCAAGCCTTGCGAGCATGATCTCTCTCCCCGCAAGGGGCTTATTCTCGTTGTAGCCCTCATGAAAGAACCACTTGGGTGTCTGATTGTGCCACACAAGAGTATGGCCGCGCATGGCGATGCCGCTTTCTTTCGCAGCGCTCAGGAATAGGTCTGCTTTTTTGAATCTGAGTGCAGGCTCCTTATCATATTTTGCCGGATCATCCTTACAGGTTTCGCGGTCAAGAAACGAATCCGGCTTCATCTCGTTTTCGCATGTAAAGCTGCTAAACTGCTCCAACAGAAGCTTTACCCTTGCGGGAGTATGATAATCAAATATCGAGAATCCCGATCCTATTTTAAAGTATGGTTCGTATGCTGTTTTTAGATTCATGATGACCCTCCTGTCGAAATCTTCTTTATCCACTTTCCGCTTCTTAGCCTTAGATATGCGTAAACGGTTTTAACTATCTGGTCGGACTTTAAAAAGATGAATATCCAAAAAGGGGAGAGCTTAAACACAAAGCCTCCGAGAATTCCAAGGGGTATGGCAAGCACCCACAGGAATATGTTGTCCGTTATCATAAGGAGCTTCGTATCTCCGCCTCCGCGGAGCACTCCTTTGGTCATGATACTGTTGGTCCCCTGAAAAACGATTATTATGCTGATGGCTATCATAAGCTGTTTTGCGATACGGACCGTCTCTTCACTGATATTCCCGTCGCTAAGGTTCCTGTATATGGCTATCACCGGATTGCTGATAAGGATGATTATAAGTGCTGATATCGCCCCGAGGAACAGTCCCAGACCCATGAAAAGGTATCCCTGTTCCATGGCCTTTTCCCTGTCTCCTTCTCCGAGAGTCTGCCCCGTGACTATAGCGCCCGCCTGACTCACGCCGGTTATTCCCACGGCGCTCAGCTGCTGTGTGACGGAAGTGATGGCGTTGGCGGATACAAAGGTTCCTCCCAGGTGCCCTATTACCATTGATACCGCATTGTTTCCGAATGCAAGTATCGCATCGCTCACAAGCACGGGTATGCTGATACGGAAATACTCCGAGGTAAGGGATGCGGTATTCATAAACATGTTTTTGATCCTGAAGGATATCTTTTTATCAAAGAACAGCAGATAACCACAGATAACGGTTGCCTCAAACAGCCTTGCTATCAGGGTTCCGAGTGCCGCTCCGGCCACGCCCATTGCAGGGAGCCCCAGCTTTCCGAGTATCAGAACATAATTTGCTCCGAGATTTACAAAAAAGGCTCCGATGGATACAAACAGCGGAAGTTTCACCTGGCCCACGCTGCGCAGTACTATGGTGCTGACCAGTGAAGAGCCGAGGAAGAAATATGTGGCTATAGAGTATCTGAAATAAACAACGCCATACTCAAGTATCGCTTCTTCGTTGTTGTACATTTCCATAATGGTGCGGGGGATAAATGCCGTGGCAAGCGCAAATAAAAAAGCGAGGAAGAGAGTGATGCGGAGCATAAGCGCAACAGTCTGCTTAAGCGCTCTGCAGGATTTTTCCTCAGCTTCTTTATCGCCTCCCGTTTCGGCGGCGCTTTTCATCCCCCAATACCTTGAAACCAGCACAGAAGCCCCCATCCCGAGGCCCATACAGAATATATGATATACTGTGATAAAAGAATTTGCCAGAGAAGTGGCGGAAAGGGCATCATCTCCCAAAGACCCCACCATTATGGTATCAAGCATATTGACACCGATAGTGATCAGGCTTTGAAGCGCTATGGGCAGTGCTATGGAGAATACTCTTTTGTAGAAAAATGCGTCTTTTTTAAAAAACTTCATCGAATACACTTACATTTTCTTCTTTATTTCCAGTTCCCTCTCATCCAGCTTAACGGATCTCAAGATAAGGATGATCAGTACGGATAAGATCCCTGCCGCAATAATGCAGCTGTAGAATATGTAATCGCCCTTAAGAAACATCCAGTCGGATTTTGTCACTCTGTATAACACATCAGATAAAAGAACCATGATATCGAGTATGCCTATCGCAGCACAGGATCGGAAGCATCTTATTATGCTGTGCATGTATCTGTCGCGCTTCATGGGCTTTGCCGACATGGGAAGACTTACCGCTCCCATGATAAGGTATAAACAGGGCAATAAAGACACCATAAGCGGGAGCACCGTGAGGAGCCACCCGCCTGTAGTATGCCTGATTATCGAAGCATAGCCTGTGGCGGCGCAGACCGCAAGCGACAAAACATCCGCCGCCGCAAATTTAATACGCACTCTGCCTGCCGGTTCGGCAAAGGGAATATACGGTCCTATATAAGTAACCTTTTTCCTGTACTTCCCCTTTTCATCACAGACAAGCTCTGTTTCGTAATCGTCTATGTATTTTATATGATCCTTGTTTTTGTACATCCCTACGGGATCTATAAAAAAATTCCGCATTTATACATCCTTGGTAGTCTTAGCCTTGAAGAGGAACTCGTGGTTTTCTCCGAGCTTCTTATCCGGATAATGACATGCGCAGAAATGGCCGGGCTCAATCTCGGTAAGAGGCGGCGCAACTCTCTTGCACTTGTCGGTAGCCATGTAACAGCGGGTGCAGAATTTACATCCTGCAGGCGGATTTACGGGGCTGGGTATATTACCCTCAAGGATGATCTTTTCCTTATCCGCGGAATCGGGATCCGTGGTAGGAATAGATGAAAGAAGTGCCACTGTGTAAGGATGACGGGGATCATCAAAAACGGTCTCCTTGTCAGCCAGCTCAACTACATTTCCAAGGTACATTACCATGATCCTGTCGGAAATAAATTTAACGACAGAAAGGTCGTGGGATATGAACATGTATGTGAGGTTCTGCTTCTCCTTAAGCTCCTGGAGAAGGTTGATGATCTGCGACTGTATCGATACATCAAGAGCGGATACACATTCATCGCAGACCACAAACTTAGGTCTTACGGCAAGGGCTCTTGCGATACAGATACGCTGTCTCTGACCGCCGGAAAACTGGTGAGGATATCTGTGGAGCATATACTCCTGAAGTCCGCACTTTTCCATTGTCTCCACAATATATTCGCGAAGCTTTGCGCTTCCGTGCTTAAAGAACTTGTGTGTTACAAGACCTTCCTCTATTATCTGGCCTACGGTAAACCTGGGGTTAAGGCTTGAGTAGGGATCCTGGAAGATGATCTGCATATCCTTTCTGAGCCCGCGCATTTCCTTATAGGAAAGCCTAGCAAGGTCAATGCCGTTATCCGACATCTCCTCATACTTTGCAAACTCGGGATCGGAAGCATACTTTTCCTTTATTTTCGCCAGATCTGACTTAAAGCTTTCTATTTCCTTTTCAATTTCCCTAATGCGGGACTCGATCGATTCGATTCCCTTTTTTGCAGCAGTTACTTTAGCTTCGAGCTTGGGCGTGCTGCCGCCGGTCTTTATCTCATGGGTATAATGCTCAAGATCAACATCATGTTTTCTCTTTTTGTCGAGGAGGTTATTTCGGCGCTTGTTTGCCTCAAATATGTTAAGAAGGAGCTTCTTTCCCTCCTCGTCGTCTTTTACGAAGAAACCACCGAGGATCTTAACAATATTACTCTCACAGGTCTGAACCTCGCACTTTGCGATGGTGAGATCCTGAAGCAGATAGAAATCGGCCCCGTCTTCTCCGCCTGCAGCCTCGACCTTTTTCTCAAGTGCCTCTGCTCTGGCAACGGCCTTATCGTACTTTTTCCTGTACGCATCCGCATGGATGATAGTCTTTTTTACATATGACG
>JAFYBJ010000033.1 GCA_017540265.1 Lachnospiraceae bacterium | reverse complement strand
GCTGTAAGGACACGCTGCAAACTTCGTTTCCTCAAAACTTTCATTTTGTTCCTCCTTTTTCTAGTAGTTTTACTTTAGTTATTATCCTCACCGGCCCCCGCAGACCGGATCATGAACCTTTACCGATGTAAGCCCTTTCACGCCGCATAGGCATAGCGCTCCCACGAAACTTACACCCCAAAGATATACTAATAGTTCGTTTGTCAAGCTTCAATTGACAAACGAACAGAGAAAATACCCCCCCGATTTGTGAAATTTGCACAAATCTCCCACAAACACTCAAACAGCCTCATTTACCCTCTCCCGCCTTCTTTTACGATCAGTCGCTCACATTTGCCGGCTCCGCCCTTCTCTGCCCCGTTTACCGCCCTCACGCCGGTCTCCAAACTTTTTCCATCAAAAAAAGTGCACCTTTTGGTGCACTTTCAACAAAGCCTCTTATTCTACCCTACCTATCCGCTTTGTCCATCACTTCCATTACTTCTTTTTCATCTATCCCGAATATAGCCAGTTCCTTCGGTGTAGCCCCTTTATTTAAAGCCTCTATGATCAACAAGGCTCTGCCTTCTTTTATTCCTTCTTCTTTTCCCTCTTCTCTCCAGTCATCCCAGGCCTTGCACATATTGATCCCTCCTTCATCTGATACATAATCATCTTCCTTAATGTTATACCCACGCAGCCCGCCATATACCTTCATCATGTCATGCGCGCTCTTTTCAACATTCCTGTAATACGGATCATTTTCGATGATCTCCTTCATCTTATCCCTGTCTTTTCTGCTTCTGATAAATTTAAACACCTGTTTTATATCCGTCTGAAATTTTCCCAGTTCTTCATCAGTCAGCTTATTTACTTCGATAAGGTTTATTCTGTAATCCTTCAAATACCCGGAAGATTCCATATCTTTGTCAGTATCAAGCATATCCTTTACACTTTCAGGTCCATCCCAGTTATCGCCATAGTAGAATACGATCGTTACAACAGGAAATATCCTGTCTGTTTTTTTGTAATCATAAATATACTCTGCTGAATTTTTTACAGATGGATCCACTGATTTTTTTCTGTTTCTTCTCTTAATCTTATCTACCTGCCGTTTATAGTCACCGTAATCATAGCCCATTATTCGAACAGGCAATGAATAGTCCACCGTTTCCTGATTTTCAATTCCTATAAGAGCATATCTGGTTCCAAGCGCAGTTTTTCTTATCAGATCCCTTTCTCCGTTTTTATTCCTTGAATCTGCATCACCCACATCTTCCGGTTTTACAGTCTTCTTTCCACCATAACAAGACATGTTTATTATGTCCGCCACTCTTGCTTCATCCTGAAAATATTCCCATGATGCTTTATCCTTTTTGCCCATAAACACTTCCTCCTTTGTCCTTTACACCGGATGAAGATCATGAGCAGCTTTATCTCCCGCCGGTCTGTTATTTTTCTCTCGTGAAATCTCCGGCGGAACCGCCTTGATGAACTTTATAAAGTCCAAAGATTTTCTAAACGATTGTTTGAATGATACACCCCTGTATCAGAAAAAGCAAGAGTAACCTTCATGCCGGCAGGACAGAAGAACCGTCCCCCTGTCTTGTGCAACAAAAGATCTAACATATCAAGTATAATAAACAAAGACAGTTGCTGCACCGGCAATATCCTGCATCCTGCCACGGCTTTCCGGAGGGAATGATATGATCAAAAAACTGAATCATCTCATGTTCAGAGAAGAACTTGAGATACGCCAGAGACTATTAAATCTTATACTTAGCGCAGCCTTTGTGGGCGGAATTGTTTCAATTATCAGCACCCTTATCATCGGCGGATACGAGAGTGTGCTTGTCGCCTCTATCCTGCTCATCGTGGTGGTCATATGCCTTATTCTTTCTGTCCGTTTTAATAAGACAAATCTCGCCGGCGCTCTTGTTGTGGGTATGGCTAATCTGCTGATCTTTCCCTTAATGTACTATAAATCAGGCGGCTCTTACAGCGGCATGCCGGTATGGTTTGTGCTTGGACTTATTTTCACCTGGCTCACATTAAAAGGCGCCCTCTGCTATATCATGTACGGCATCAACCTCATATCCCTTCTCGGTACCATAGCAGCAAGCGTAGATCATCCCGAATGGTTTACTGAAATGCCCGAAGGATATATGACCGGAGATATCATACAGTCCGTTGCTATCGTATCCTGCATAATCGGTATCATCTTCAAATACCAAACCTATCTCTATGAAAAGCAGCGCAAAAAGATACTTGAGACAGATGAACTCCTTCACACGGCGAATGAAGCAAAGAGTCTTTTCCTTGCAAATATGTCCCATGAGATCCGCACGCCCATAAATGGCATCATCGGCATGAATACACTGCTTTTAAAAAACCTGGAAAATGCAGATAAAAAGGAGATCTACGAATACGCAAAAAATATTCAGAGCGCTTCGCAGACCCTGCTCTCCCTTGTTAACGACATACTGGATATCTCAAAGATCGAATCCGGCAGAATGGAACTCGTTTCCGTGGAATACGATCTCTTCTCAATTCTCAATGACTGCTACAATATGAACCACACCAGAGCCTCTGAAAAAAAACTGGATTTTATAATGGATATCGACAATACCCTTCCCTCCATGCTTTACGGCGATGAAGTTCATATCCGCCAGATAATTAATAACCTTCTCTCAAATGCCGTAAAATATACAGAGCACGGTAGTGTTATATTGTCCATGAAAGCCTCTGAAAGGAGCAATGATCACATTAACCTGCAGATTGATGTTAAAGACAGCGGCTCAGGCATACGTGAGGAGGATCTCGATAAGCTTTTTGAAAATTTCACCAGAGTGGATGAAAGAAAAAACCGCAACATAGAAGGAACCGGTTTAGGACTTTCTCTTACAAAAAAACTTACAGAACTTATGGATGGTGAGATAAAAGTAAAAAGCGAATACGGCACAGGCTCTGTTTTTACGGTAATAATAAAACAGCGGATAATAGACGATGCTCCGATAGGAAATTTCAACGAAAAATATAATACCTGGATACACCGTAAAGAGGAAGAAGAAGATGACCGAACCGCTGCTGCCGCAAATATCCTCGTTGTGGATGATGTCCCCCTGAACTTAACCGTTGCAAAAGGACTCCTTTCTTCCACAAAAGCATCTGTCGACACAGCCTTAAGCGGAAATGAATGCCTGGAAATGATAAAGCAAAAGAAATACCATATTATCTTTCTCGATCACATGATGCCGGAAACAGACGGTATGGAAACTCTTAAAAAAATCAAAGCAGACAACACTCATCTCAATACCGATACACCCGTAATAGCACTCACCGCTAATGCCGTGGTGGGCGCCAGGGAAATGTACTTAAGCGCCGGCTTTGCAGATTACCTTACAAAACCCATACAGGAAAAGCAGCTGCTTGAGATGCTTTATAGGAATCTTCCCGATAAAATAATAAAAACAAATACCACTGCTTTACCATCATTAAAAGAACGCTTTCCTGGACTTGATACAGAGCCCGCACTGACAGACTATTGTATGGGAGACGAGGATCTGTTTATCGATCTGATAAAAGATTACGTAGCCTGGGACAAACGCTCCGAAATGAACGCCTGTCTTGAAGCTTCCGACTGGAAGAATTACCGTCTGCTTTTTTATTCTTTAAAGAGCAGCTCCTTAAGCATAGGTGCCACCGCTCTTTCCGCAAATGCCGAAGTGCTCGAGCAGGCAGCCCTTGATGATGATACAGCTTATATACACACCCACCACGCCAAAGTGATAAAAGAATACGGCGAAATGCTTGATATGCTGCGCTGCGGATTATGATTCCTGCCACGGCAGCTTTCTCATAACAATATATGCTGCGGCACCGGTAAAAGTTCCGGTAAGCACTCCGGCTGTCATCAGAACAGGCATATATAAGAGCACGGAAGAGGCACCGCTGATCGCCCATGCCATGAGGATCTGTCCTATGTTGTGAAATGCCCCTCCGGCTGCACTCACGCCGGTCATGCTAAAAAGCCCCGTCTTCTTAAGCAGACACATAACAAGAAGGCTAAGGACCGTTCCGGAAAGACTAAAAAGAATGCTGAATATATTCCCGAACAGCAGGGCATTTATGATAAGTCTTAATACCGAAACCGCAAGCGCCTCCCTGTAAGAGAAAATATACAATACCATAACGATCACGATATTCGCCATCCCGAATCTGATACCCGGAATGGCGGTATTTATCACCGGTATCAGATATTCAACATAACCCATTATCACCGCAAGCGCCCCCAATACTCCCAATACTGCGACACGGGCAGAAGATTTGCTTATTGCCATCTTATCACCCTGCAACCGTATCCACCCCTTCCTCTGCTGATGCACAGCCTGTTATCTTAAGCACTATCCGGTTTGGCAGGCATATGATGCTCTCACCTTCGAAGCTTATCTCTTTCATGCGGACACAGCTCTTATCCGCGCAATCCGCTTCGATCATGCTCACATGCCCGTTTGAGATCTCGCATACATTCGTTCCGTTTATATCTATCACGGCATCTTCATTGAGCGGATACCTGCCGTAAAGCTCACCGTCTGCCGTGATCTCAAGGAACGCGCCCTCCGTACTATCCTCTTTTGCGAAAAAAAATACAGCCAAAAAACAGGCTGCAAGGAGGATGGCGCTTATCAGTAATATATCGTTTTTTTGTATGATCTTATGCTTCATTATTATTCCGGGTAATAACTTATCTCATTTTCATTATCTGCAAAGATCACTCTTACATCTATTTCATTTTCGGACAGGAGCTCTGTGAAGGCTTCTTTCCCCAGCACCATGCCTACGGTGGAAAGAGCGTCGCCTTCCACATCATCATCACCGATCACGGTCACCATATTAAGCCCGCTTTCCGCAGGATAGCCTGTCGCAGGATCCATGATATGATGATATAAACGCCCGTCCGCTTCAAAATACCTTTCATAGCAGCCTGCGGATATTACGCAGCCGTCCTTTTTTTTAACGGATGTGAGCAGCTCCCCTCTTGCCGCAAAGGGACGCTGAAGTCCTATATTCCACTCCTTCCCGTCCTCACGTCCTCCCACAAGGCTCACATTTCCTCCCAGATTTATGCAGGCGCTGGTGCAGCCGCGTTCTTTAAGAAACCCGCATATCTTCATGGAAATATATCCCTTTGTGATAGCTCCGAGATCTATCTTTGTATCATCACTTTCAAAGCTTAAGACATTTCCTTCTATATGCACCCTGCTGTCATCCACGCTTTCAAGCGCCTCCGCTATAAGGGATCCCTCCGGCACGTGCGGATCATCGGATGTAACAGACCAGAGCTCGCTTAAAGGAAGCGATGTGATGGAAAAGGCTCCTCCCGATAATTCATTATAATACAGACCTCTCTGTATGAGTTCCGCCATTTCATCCGAAACCTGAAGAGTATTGCTGCTCCTGTGATCTATCTCCCAGAGCTCGCTGCCTTCCTTCTTTGCTGAAAAGATATCCTCATATCCGGCGCACATATCAAAAATCTCATCTGCAAGGCTATCCGCATTTTCCGCCGTAAGCTTAAGGGTGACGACAGTATCAAAAAAATATCCTGTCCTGGATACGGTACTTTCATTCTTTCTTCCGCAGGATATCACAGGCAGTACAAGCAGCGTCAGTATGAGGATAAAACGTATCTCAGTCCTTTTTTGCATTTATCATCTGCATCACAATGGTAACGATGGAACAAAGCAGGATGAGCACTGCGCATATACGCACGAAAGGCTGCATATATGTATAGCATCTCATCTCCTTCATCATGCACATTTTCATTATTGTTCCCGGAAGCAGCATCGTTATAAGTGCCGCAACGGCATTTAAGGAACATAAAACAAGCTGCACTGTTTTTTTCTTTATCAATATGCTTAATACCGACGCTGCAGCCATGGCAAGTGAAATAAAAAATACATACAGCTGTACATAGTGGCAGTGCATAAAGCTTCCGTCCTCTTTGGGACCGCAGGCCTTAAATACAGTCATCACACCCACAGCCAGAAATAAGGATATCACTGCCGCAGTCACCTTTGTAACTTCTTTCTTCATCTTATCACATCCTCCTTTTCCATATGGCAGCTGCATTGCTTTTTACGAGCAGCTTTTCTATATCCACCGATGCGGGACATATATCCCTGCATGCGAGAGATTTACCGCAGCCGTTATATACGGCAGTTTTATAATGCGATGCTCTTTCCCTTAACTGTTCCTCAGGCTCCTTTGCCATAAGCCTTGCAAAGGATGTCATGGCTGCCATGCCCCCAAAGCTTCCTTCCAAATGCCAGTTCGGACATATTTCCAGGCAAAGTCCGCATTTTATGCATTTCGACGCCTCAAATGCTATATCATCATTCTTTTCCTTCGCACGTCCCTTAAGCCAGACCTCATGCTCGTAAAGCATTTCATCCATTATGCTTCTGTCCACCATGAGGTCGCATATCAGTGGGAATTTTCTTAAAGGTTCTATCACTATCCTCTCACCCCTGCTGTCGCCTACGCGTCTGTCACAGGCAAGGCAGGGCACATTATCAACCACCATGGCACAGGCTCCGCATTTTCTCTGCAGGCAGCTGCATTCCCACACAAGAGCTCTGTAAGGAATATCCCTCTCCGCATATATCCTGTTTTCTTCAGAAAGCAGGCGAAGTGCTGCGGCTATTGTCACATTGCTGTCTCCGGGATCGATCTCATATTCCTCCCTGTAGGGCCTGCTCTCACTGTTTTCCTGTCTCTTTATACATAATATCTTTTTCATTCATATATCCCTGAGGCTTATACGTATATCTCCATCCTTATATTCCGCAACAGATATCTTCCTGTATTCATCCAGTGTTTCCGGATAGTCTGTACGCACATGCGCCCCTCTTGACTCTTTCCTGTTAAGCGCCGAAAGAAGCATAGCTTCCATAAGCAGCGCCTTTCTTTCAATACGCTTAGATACTGCCTTTATCCTTAATTCCTTTACTTCATCAAGGGAAGCTTTTATCCCTTCCTCATTCCTTAGGATCCCCATGCCCTTTAATACTGTTTCGCAAAGCTCTTTACCGGATCTTTTTTCATCATCACTTTCAGTTATGTCATATCCCATCTCTTCATCATCCGCTATCCCGGCCACTTCCGTACCATATTTTTTAATATCGTCATAAACGGAAAGAGCCGCGATATGTCCTCCGTATAAGGCTCCTAAAAGCGAATTGCCTCCCAGTCTGTTGGCGCCGTGATACGCGCAGGCACATTCCCCTGCAGCAAAGAGTCCCTTTATATTTGTGCGGTGGCTTATATCCGTAAGTATACCGCCCATAAAATAATGTATTCCGGGCGATACCGGTATAGGTTCCTTTGCCGGATCCAGACGTGAATAATGTATTATCTCTTCCCTCATGTCAGAAAGATTATTCTCCCAGATATCATTTCCCACAGAGCTCATATCAAGAAATATCTGTCTTCCGCACCTTTCCATCTCACGGGACACCACATCCCGGGGCATGAGATTTCCCCTCTCTCCGAATTTTTCCTCCATGAAATAATTTCTTTTACCGTTATCATCAAAAAAAAGCCTGCCGCCCTCGCCCCTGGCAGCTTCGGATACAAGCAGTCTCTTATCATCTATCCGGAATGTGGTGGGATGATATTGAATTAATTCCATATTTCCAAGCTCAGCACCGCTGCAAAAAAGCTCTGCCGCCGCAAGCCCGGTATTTACGGCAGCTCCCGTGGTATGACCTGCAAACATCCCGGACATGCCGCCGCAGGCCATGATGACCGGCCCGTATAAATGCAGACCTTTGCGTCTGAATATGTCATATGCCCTTAATCCGCTGCATGCACCGTCTTTTATATCTGCGCTTACAAATACATGCTGCGGAAATCTTATTATAAGTCCCTGTGCCTCATAGCGCCTTGCCGCATCCGTAAGCGCCGTCATTATCATTTTACCCGTACTGCTTTTTGCAAATGCGGTGCGCTTTTTTTTCTGTCCGCCGAAATTTCTCTGGATGATATGTCCGTCCCTTCTGTTAAAGGGTACCCCTGCGATATCAAGCTGCCTGACTATCTCAGGCGCCGTGTATGTCAATCCTCTTACCATTTCCGGATCTGCAAGATAACATCCGCTTTTCATTGTATCTTCAAAATGTTCATTTACCGTATCATCCTCGCCCATCACATCAAGAGCGGCATTTATGCCGCCCTCTGCCAGATTTGACTGGGCTCTGCCGGATCCCTGCACAGATAAAAGATTTACGGGGATCCCATTTTCCGCAAGACTTATGGCTGCCGAAAGCCCCGCCAGTCCGCTGCCTATAATGTTTACTTTTCCGATACTCTTAACCTTCAAGCTTTCCCCCGCGCATGAGATAAACTTTATCAGCATATTCTTCCGCTGTATCCTCATGGGTTACGACAAAGACCGTCTTTCCCATTTTAGCCTGTTCCTTAAGCAGCTTAAATACAAGCTCCGTATTTTCATCATCCAGATCCCCTGTAGGTTCATCGGCGAAAAGAATTTCCGGCTCTCTTATCAGCGCTCTTGCAATTGACATACGCCTGAGTTCCCCTCCGGAGAGTTCTTCCGGATATGCATTCTTTATATTCTCTATATCAAATCTTTTAATGAGATCATCTGCTTTATCTTCGGCATTTTCGCCAAAGAGCATACAGGGAAGCAGTATATTCTCCCTTACTGTTAAAGATGCGACAGCGCTCTTTCCCTGGGGAACATATCCTGTTTTTTTATTTCTGAATTCGGACAGCTCGTCATCATTCATCGAATAAATATCCCTGCCGTCATAAAGTATCTGACCTTCCGTTGGCTTAAGTATCCCCGCAAGCATATTCATAAGAGTGGTCTTGCCGCCACCCGAACGTCCCTTTAATACTGTAAGAGATCCCGGTTTAAGCTCCATGCTGCAGGTATTTACCGCAGTATATACATTGGTTCCCGCCGCTTCCCTTATGAATTCCTTTTTTATATCCTTAGCCGATATCTCCATCATTCGCCGCTCCTTATTATCTTTCCGGTATCGAGCTTTGATATCCTTCCCGCTGAAAGAAGAACAGCCCCGGCTCCCGCAAGTATCGATAAAAGCGAAGATATGAGTGCAACAAGGACTGTATCCAAAGCACCGGGAAGCAGGAAGGGAAGCCCTAAGGAGGATTCGATCGCCCCCGAAAATGATACTATGACAAGCGCTCCAAAAAGCACGCCCGTAACACATCCTATGGCAGATATGAACATGCCCTCAGACAATACTATCGCCGCCAGTTTTTTTCTGGATGCTCCGAGCACCCTCATCACGGCAAATTCTTTTTTTCTCTCACCTGTCATCATGTAAAAGGCTATGATGAGCACGAAAAGCGCAAGTATCCATATCACGGCCGTAAGCGTCTTTACCAGTTCAGATACACCGTCCAGACTCTCCGATACGCCTGATATCATATCCGACGCGCGTATAGCCTCTATTTTTTTATTATGTATATTTATATCGTTTACCACCTCATCAATGGAATAACCCTCAGCCACATCTATGAGTACGCAGGATACAGCATTCCCCGCATCGATATCCGCATATTCGTTTAACTGCTTATTCAGGGAAGCCTTTATAAGCTGCTTTACGGTATCACCCGTTGCAAATACTGCCGTATCGTAGCTTGTGCCGGTCTTGTCAAGCTTTGCCGCGACCTTCACCTTTTCTCCAAAGAAGGAAAGCTCGTCTCCCACAAAAGCATTCAGGTCATTCCCGACCACAACATCCATATATCCCACAGGCTTTCCGTTTGCCTTTTTTATCCAGGGCTGTATGGCAAAATCCGTTTCCGGATCAAAGCCTATGATCTGCACTCTCATGGAACAGCAGCCGGATTTTACGGAAGCAAGATAATACTGGGCCGACAGCTTTCCCACTCCTTCAACTTCTTTAAGCTCATCCACATATTTTCCGTCCATGTAGAAATAACCCACATTTCCCTGGAGCACCATATTTTCAAAATTACTCTTTGTTATTGCTTCATGGGGAACCACCATTATATCCGCTCCCAGCCTGTCATTTAAGGAAGCAAAGCCGTTTCTTAACGAGGCAGAGACTATCGTACCCGCAAAAACCGTAAAAGATAAAAAGGCTGCGATGAGTATCAACGCCGCACTCCTTAAAGGCCTCTTTATAATATTTCTCCATGCTATAAAAAATAATCTATTCATATTCGTGATCCATGCTGCTCACAGGATATTCCCTGTAAAAATCCTCCGTCAGAAATTCCTCATCCCTTTTATGATCCCTGTTAAAGCTTTCATCAGACTTAAGAAAATGATCATAATTCCCGTTTATATCATCCATGGTGACATCGAGATTATAATATTCATCACCTATCCTCACGATATTCCATGCATGGCGTTCCATCCTGCCATTCACAAAAAGATCTCCCTTTATGATCCGCACATCCATTCCAAGCTCCTTAAGCATCCTGTATGTAAGTACCGCATAGCCCTGGCAGAGCGCGGTATGGTAATACAGGCAGCCGTAAGCCGTGGACTGCACATGTCCGCTGCCCTTCATGTGCTTATGCACGGTATCGTAGGAAACAGTATCGCATATATGATCCCTGACAGCCTTTACCTTCTCATATTCACTGAGTCCCGGATCATCCTCAATACTTTTAAGTATGCGGGATATTTCACTGTCTACATAAAGCTCTTCTTCTGCTGTCGTATAATATTCAGGTATCATCCTCAGCCTGTAGCTGTATCCGGCGCCGTCTTTATCCATACAGGGCTCCATACTGCAGCCGCCATACTGATATCTTAAATAATCACCGCCCTTCGGATCATCGCTTTCATAGAACACTTCCGAGATCAGTTCCTCAGATAATTTTCTTAACACCTCTTCATCAGCCGTCTCCGCATCAAATACGATATCCATTGCATATGAGCGGTTTATCATCACTCTCCGTAAGGATTCGGTAATGGCAGCTTTATTTTTAACTTTAACTCCGGAATACTCTGTTCTTCCGCATCCGCATAATACGGACACTGATATAAAGAATAAAAGGATCCTGTACTTTATCCTCAAACCCTTATCCATCTTAAATAATAAACAACAAACGCCGCAGCAGCGATAAACAAAAGCACTGCCAGTACCATCATGATATCCGTTCTGATCCCTGCCTTATCTTCTATCCCCAGCGCTATCCTTAAAGGGGTGATATTGCATATAAGATGAAGCAGGAGAGCTGCCACCATCAATATCTGTACGGCTAACTGAAATCTTCCGAAATCATTTAAAAGATACACGCCGTTTACATTTCTGCCCATGAAGGTAAGCACGTGAAGGAGCATAAAGACGAGCAGGGCAAGTCCGCTTATCCGTCTTGTCCAGAAAAGCGCATTCGCCCTTACATATGAAACTCCCGCGCGCTTTGATGCTATCAGGGTATCCGCAGTAAGCTTTATCCCGATAATTACATGCACCGCCACCAGCAGGAGCATGAGGACAGACAGGACATGAAAGACTTTGCTGCCGCCCTTTACAAGGCCTGCAAGGCTTAAAGCTCCCCATATGAGATGTATAAGAAAAAGCAGCATCGACAGCGCTGCGGTAATGGCATTGACAAATCTCATCTTACTTCAGAACCGTTCTCCGTTTATTATTTCCGTATTTTCATATACGATGTCTTCCACATGATATGCATCGCTTATCTCCGCGGATATGACCGCCACATCAAAATATCCTTCCGCTATCTTTGAGAGCATGAGAGTGATATCCTCGCGCCTTAGCTTCATCTGGTTTTCCGGCAGCCTGCTTTGAAAGCTTTCTGCCTGCTTCGTTCCCTCGCTGTCAATATCTCCCGTCATGCATGAAATATCTTCAAAAAGAAAATCTATTTCCTCTCCCCTGAAAAATTTTTCCCAGGTCTTAAGATTCTTTTCATTCTTATGAAGGTCTCTGTTTATCAGTACCACATACGCTCCCGTCGGCTGTTCGATGATGACCGTTGCCGAGCTTATGGCATCCGTGCCGATATTAAAGGCCATGCCCTTACATATCACCGCAAGGGGTATGCCAAGCAGGATAAGGAGCATACCAAGCGTGATCGATATATGTTTTATAACTTTCACTGAACAGCCCCTGCAAGGGCATTTTCCACAGCTTCCACGAATTCGTTGTAATTGATCGTGGCACCGCTTATGGCATCTATCCCTTCAAGACCGCCGTTTTGGACTAACATCTGCGCATATTCCGCACAGGCTGCATTCGCCTTCTGCGCCTTGTTATAAAAATCCTTATTGGCTATGCGGCCGTCTTCCATTCCGTAATTCTCATCCTTTAGGCTGCCGTCCACCTCATAGGTCAGATATACGCAGTCCGATATTGCGCCGTCCTTTATGGTGATAGTCACTTCCCCGTATCCGTTTCCGTTATCGCTTCCGTCCTCACTTTCGTATACCTCGCTCCTGCCGGTATATGTTCCGTCGGCATAGGAAACCTCTTTCCCGCAGGCTGTGATGGATGCCGGTAAGAGTAGCGTGAGGATGAGTGTGGTCAATATTTTCTTCATTTTGTTCCTTTCTTGGTGATCTGTCACATCAGCGTTATGTGTTTGATCTTACCTGTGAAATTCTCATTTACAGTTTCATGATCCACCCTGCCGTTTCGCAGCACTATCGTGCGCTGGGCAACCTCAGCCACCTCGGGGTTATGGGTTACCACTACAAGGGTAGTCCCTTCATTATGAAGCTTATTGAACATTTCCACAACTATCTCTTCATTGGCTTCATCAAGATTACCCGTAGGCTCATCCGCAAGGATTATTTCCGGATAATTAATGAGGGCTCTTGCAACGCAGACCCTTTGCTGCTCACCGCCGGAAAGCTGGCTGGGATAATGCTTTGCGCGGCCTGCAAGCCCCACTCTGTCAAGAGCTTCAAGAGCTTCCTTCTCATCCGGCAAACTGTGATAATACTGTGCCAGCATCACATTTTCAACCGCCGTAAGATAACTTACAAGATGGAACTGCTGGAATATGAGACCTATCTTGTCCCTTCTGATATCGGTAAGCGCAGCCGCACTCTTCTTTGCTATATCCTCCCCGTCAAGAAGTATCTCCCCTTCAGTCGCCTTGTCCAGAGCGCCTATGATATTCATCATGGTACTCTTTCCCGAACCCGAGGGGCCCATTATAGCCAGCCATTCTCCCTTTTCTACTTTAATGTTCACATGATCCAGGGCGTGAAGATCTCCGTATATTTTTGAGACATTTTTAAGTTCAAGCAGACTCATATCATTCTCCTTTCAGGACCAGAGCCGGATCGACTTTGGTCGCACTCTTAATGGGTATCAGACAGGCAAGTCCCGTCACCAGTATGGAAGCAGCTATAGTCACGGGCACAAGCCAGGGCATCAGTATTATGGAACTGTTAAATACGTTCATTGAAACGGACTGCGCAAAGATAAATCCAAACACCGATCCCAATAGCCCGCCTGCCGCTCCGAGGATCATGCCCTCTCCCATGAACTCTCCCACGATACTTGCGTTTCCGGCACCGAGGGCTTTGCGAAGACCTATCTCTTTTCTTCTCTCCGCAACTACAGCAGTCATCGTTGTGCCCACGCAGATCATGGTGAGTGCGAGCACCACCACCGTAACCAGTAATACAAGAGCCTGAAGCTTGGACAGTACGGTAGTCTCCGACTGGGTCACCCTTTTTATCAGCCTTGCCGTAAGTGAGGGAGCAGATGAATTGATCGTCTGTGATATTGTCTCCAGTTCATCCGCAGCAGCGGAAACAGAGAGTTCACATATATCATAAGCCGTGCTCTCCCCCGTAAGCTCCTCCATATCCTCAAAGGACATATAGACATAATCTTCCTCTTTGCCGCCGGTATCCAGTATCCCCGTCACCGTAAAATCCATGTAATTATCCATTACATCCTCCTGTTCAGGCAGGTAGGAGCAGGTCATCTTTTTTCCGGGCTTAAGATTATAGGTAGCCGCCACATTTTTTCCTATCATGATCTGGCCGCCCTCTTCCGGCCATTCACCGTCCACTGCCCAGAAGGGGCTTGCCGCCTTCGCGCCCTCCATATCTGTCGCAGCTGCCATGACAGGCCTGTCGTTTATACGTACCGTCTCGTATCTGTACGGCGCAAGTCCCACAAGTTTTTCAGACGGTATCACGGATACAGCGGTCCGTACATCCTCAGGCGATATATCACCCTCCGCGGATGTAAAAATCATATTTGCCCCGTAATTCCTGAACTGCGCACCCATCTGTCTCGGAACATCAATATAAATGGTCACAAGTCCCGAAAGTATCATCGCCCCTATTGTTATGGCAAGCAGCGCTATGATCATGCGGGTGCGCCGCCGGAGCAACGAGGCAGTGATCATTCTGATGTACATCTTTCTCTTTTTCATTTCCGTATCATCCCTGTGTCTTTATTTTCCGTGAAGCACCTCGGTAGGCTTAAGTCCAAGCAAAAGCCGTATCGCCGGTATGGATCCGATAAGCGTTACGAGCACCACTAAGACTGCCACCAGAGGTATTACCATGGGGCGCATTGTTATGGAAGAAGCAAAAACACTGTGCCCGATTATCTGCGCAAATCCGAGTCCCGCAAAGAAACCGGTGACTCCGCCTGCTACCGCCGTACACATTATCTCTGCAAGTATGAGTCCTGTTATAGCTCCGTTGTGAGCGCCTATGGCCTTCATAAGCCCTATCTCCTGGGATCTTTCCATCACGGAAGCTGTCACCAGATTGCATATGCCCAGGGCTGCACCTATCATGGAAAGTATCGTTATAAGTATCATGAGGAGCTTTGTCTTTTTAAGTATCTGCCCCTCGGAATCCGCCACCTGTCTTACCGCGGAAGCTACAGAATCAGTGATGACTTCCTCGATCTGATAACATATGGAGCTTACATATGCCGTGCAGTACCAGGTCTCATACTGTGCAACAGACAATGATGAGGGATCCTGTGCGGCTTTCCTGGCAAGGTCGTTATCCGGCGTGGTAAGAGCGGATACTTCTATGCTGTCTATCCTGCCCTCCAGTCCGCCTATCTCCTGAGCCACATCCACAGGCACGTAAATAATGTCATCTTCCTCCCCGCCCGCATCGAAGATACCGACGACCGTAAGCATAACGCTTCCGCCTGCGCCTTCAACGCTTATGATATCGCCTGCGCTTATCCCTTCTCTTTCTGCTATGCCTGCACCGGCCATAGCCCTGTAGGGATCCTCATTTCCCTGTTCATCAAGCCATTCTCCCTCTGTTATGTCCCACCAGCTTCTTAATGATGCGATACCCGCATCAAGCTCCTCGCCTGTGGGAAGATCCATATGATGGTTAAACCATGTGCCCGTTACATCGACTTTCGTTCCGTCAGAAAGCTTTGCATCTGTATTTATGAAAGGAGCATAATCGACGATATTAAATGCCCAGAATATGGTCTTTATCTTTCCCAGTTCATCTTCTTTAAGATAAGCTCCTGAGATATTTTCATCTCCCACATCATAAAGCTCGTCGATGACCGAGGTATCCTTGGGCACTACTTTTATATTTGCGCCATAGACTTTGAGCTCCTGATTTATCTTATCCTCAACGTCTATCATCACGGAAAGCATAGCCGTTGCAAGGGATGCGCCCAACGCTATGGTCAGCGCTATCATGGTCATTTTTTTCCACTGCCTGAAGAAGGCTTTTCCGATCATTCTTATGAACATTTCTTATTTAAACTCACTTTCATATTCCATCAGACCCGATATAGGAACAACGATCTGTCCGTTATCTATCTCATAAGGTATCACTATGGGATTACATCCGCCCTTGAAACCAATGGTTGAGATGTTCATCACCACATCGCAGAGATTGCATACGACCTGCCCGTCCTTTTCATAATATCCTGTCTCGCCGCACACATCACAGGCATCCAGCCCTATGCCGTAAGAGGAGGAATTAGGCTTCTTTATCACTATGAAGCGGATCTTTATGCCCTTTTCGGTCTCATAAGCAAACCTGTGAAGATGACCGTCGCTTACCAGGTCAAATCCCACATATACATTCTCATCATCCTGCCCGTTTACTTCTTCTATGGGAGATAAAGTCACATCGGTTGAATTGATCTTTTCAACAACAGTAAGCACCAGCACTCCTGCCACAGCACTGACTGCAACAGAAGCAGCCCATCTTCTGATATTTCTCCATTTAGCCCTTATCTTCCTGTGCTCTGCGGGATTGCGGTAAGCCTCCTTCTGCTTAAAGGATAAGATCCAGAGCATCACTGCTGCCAGGACTGCCACAGCCAGACTTATAAATATAAACCAGTTTGTATGATTCTTTACAAATATGGTATAAGTAAAGAGCGTATGATTGCTCTTTATCACCTTCTTCTGGAAAAACACCGAAAGAAGACCCGCAAGTCTGAGTGCCGCATTTAACGTAAGCTCTGCTATCAGAAAGAACACAGAAGCCCTGCGGCTTAATCTGCAGATACTCTTTTCAACTGACAGAAAGATCAGCACGGCAAGTATCACACCAAGTATCACTCCTATCATAGCTACAAGGAAATCCGTAGATATGACCGTCTTTTCGGACAAGAGCACCTGATAAGGGAAAGCCCATACCTCAGGCGCCGCATAAGCTATCACAGTAAAGATAAGCACAGAAAGCAGAAGATATGGTATTTCCTTTAACAGGCGGTTTTTCGCACATCTTAACGGCTTTACCGATATAAAGATCAGATATAAAAGGAATGTGACAAGCGATACCGCATATATCCATCCGTTTAATATGGCGGAATCTATAAGACTGGTGGTATTTCTGAGCGTGGCTGTGACAAACGAAAAAACAAGTCCCGCAAGCGCCGCGAACCAGACTGTAAGACGATTTCTTTTTTCACTTTCGATCTTTGCCGATCCGACGATGGTCCCGCTCGTGACTGCTGCCATAATAAGGGCTTTCGTCGTCAGTATAAGGTAGGTAAGCATTACAGATACTTCTCCTGATCAGATTTCAAACACAAAACCGGAAACCGGTTTTTTATTTTATAAAAGCATAAATGCGGCACACCCTTAAAGTGCGCCGCAAAAGGATTTACAGAATCTTACGTACGATCACTCAAGACCTGCGAATTCCCATCCCTCAAAGGTATAGGTAAGAGGGCCGTCTGCGAAATAATCGGAGAGAAGTCCCCCAGGGCCGGTCTCAGAATCGGAGTGGATAAGATATCCGTTCTCGCCGGGGCTGTGGATGGTGATCTTAAGGTTGTAGGTACCGGGATCAAGCTTTATATTGTTTCCATAGTGAGGGCCGTCAGATGCAGCCATTTCCATGAAGGTACCGCTTACAACGCTGTTTCCGTCTGTATCCTGTACATCATAATCAACTGTAAGATAAGGGATCCAGTCGCCTACGCCGTAACCGAGATTATTCTCAAGAGCGGAGATATCAGCCTCGATGTGGATATCGGCATCCTCTGCGCTGTATGACATTGTCTCGTTCTCCATGGGAACTGCCTGGAACCATACTGCGGAAAGATTGATGAAACCAAGCTGCTCGTCAGAGAAGATCTCGTTCTCTACAAAGCCTGCATCACCTGCAGCAACTTCCTCTGCAGCGCCTTCAACCACTTCCTGTGCAGCAGGTGCCTCTGTAGCTGCTGCCTGCTCTGTAGCTGCTGCCTGCTCTGTCACTTCTCCCGAAGTCACGGGAGTCTCTGATGTTGCGGTATCGGATCCGCAGGCAACAAAGCTTGCAGCCATCGCACCGCTGAGTACTAATGCAATAAGTTTCTTTTTCATTTTTTCCTCCTTTTTGGAATTTTTGGTTTATTTATGAAAAGAGAATATTCTCTGTATCATACGTTTCTAATGCACCTCTGCGGAGGCTGCGAGCTCCTCCCTCATCTTCCTGTTCTTCTTAAGCCAGAAGATAAAGGTCACAATGGTAACAGCCGTAAGTATGAGCTGGGGCACCACAGTCTGTACGCAGGGATAAATGCCCAGTATCTCAAGTAGCGAATTGGAGGGTATCCATGCGACCCATGCGGGACTGGTCATTGTTATCACATCGCCCTCGATGAGTTCCTTTATGCCGCTTCCCAGGAATGCTATGGACATCACCGCCATCAATATGCTGGTAGCAAGGAAAAAGGGCTTTAAGGGCAGTCTTACGGACATGAGCCTGATGGCAAGATATACGAATACCAGGCATACGCATCCGGCAGCAAAGCCGAGCCATACCATATTTCCGTCCTCCCCTCCAAGAAGGGGCTGATAGAAGAGGATCACCTCGGCGCCCTCCCTGTATACAGCTAAGAAGGATGTGAAGGCCAGTGCGAAGCTGCTTCCCTTTGTCGCTGCATCCTTAACCTTGCTCTTTATATAAGCATCCCATACCTCGGACTCGGATTTTGATACCATCCAGTTGCTCACATAGAAGAGGACCGCTACCGCAATGAGCGCCGTCACGCCCTCTATCACCTCCTGTGATGCGCTGTTTGCAAGCTTTAATGCATTGAGCGCCCATGCCGATACAAAGGAGAGTATTATGCCAAGCACGGAACCGGCATATACCGGCATAAGCTGCTTATCCCTTTCCTCCTTCTTAAGATCCTTAGTGGTCTTAAGGAGATATGCGATTATCGCGCCTACCACGAGTATCGCCTCAAAGCCTTCTCTCAGGATTATGGTAAAGCAGGCGATGAACTTTGCCACGGCAGCGGATCTTCCGCCTGCTGTTTCATTTCCGTTCTCGTCCACTCCGTCAAGCTTATTGGCATCAGTCCTTATCATTGTTCTTAAGATATCGGTATTCTTTACGAACTCTTCCTCTGTGCCGCCCTTTGTGGCTGCCTTGCAGGCGGAGAACTGAAGCTCCACCTCAGACTTTCTCGCACCGGATATATACCCCATGGCATTTCTCTCAAAGCCCGTGGTCTCGTAATAACCGTAATATCCGTTGTTTATGCAGTCATATGCGCCCTGCATATCGCCTTCCGCATATTTTGCCTTAGCGGTGCGAAACACCTCGGACATGGCATCCGCCACATCATTCCAGGTCCAGCCGCTCTCAAGCCCCGCAGCCGCCGAATAAGAAGCCCAGTCTGCGTAATAATTTTCCTTAAAGAGAGCCGTTGCACCGGTCTCTTTCTCTTCCGCTATCTCTATATCTTCCTCAACGCCGTCTAATTTATTGGCTGAAAGACGCAGATCTGCGACAAGCACATCCTTTGCAACATCAAATTCATCCGGAGTGCCGCTGTTCTTTATTATGGAATTGCATTTTGTAAAATCAGCCTCGGCTGTTTTCTTTGCAGCGGAGGGAAGCTTCTTCTGCATGCTTATCTTTAAGCCGGATGCTCCCCAGTAATCATTCTTTGCGGCAGCGATGAAACCAAGGGCGCCTTCTGCATCCCCTGCCCTGTACGCTGCGGCAGCGGCATTCATCACTTCCTCTATGCCGTCCACCACATCATTATTGGTATAAGATCCCGCATAACCTTTTGCTGCCGCATATTCACCCCAGCTGGGATAAGTATCATCCGCAGCAGACACGCTTACGGAAGAAGCTAAAATAACAGTCGCAAGGAGCAGTATGGATAATACGTTCCTAACGTATGTTTTATTTCCCTTATTTATCATAGTTATCACTTCTTGATGTTAGTCATTTCTAATTCCGGTTACAGATTGCTATTTTATCATTAAAAAAAAATTTTGCAAGCCTAACTTGTATTTTTTACATACAAAAAAACACCTCCGTTATCCCGAAGGTGTTTTCTAAGGCATCCCGAAGATGTTTTTACGGCATTATCATCTTCATCATATCGAGAACTTCTTCCGTTTTGTTTAACATGAGCTCCGCTCCG
>JAFYBJ010000032.1 GCA_017540265.1 Lachnospiraceae bacterium | reverse complement strand
CAAGGAGAGTGGAATCGGCATCTATGTTAAGCGAACCTTCCGCAACCTGTTCGAGTACATTTGAAATATCCCTCATCTTCTTTGAAGTCTTTGAAGCGATAAACAATCCGCCGGCTAAGACTGCCGCGATAAGTATCACAGCGATAGCTATCATGGTGAAGGTGATACGGGCAATGGCTTTATCTGCAGTATCCGAGGGGGTACCTGCAAAGACCATGCCGATCACTTCGCCGGTTTCCTGCTTGATGGGAATATAATAAGCGCAGTACTTCTTTTCGTTTATCACGAGGTGCTGTGCAAAATAATTATTTCCGCCGTTTAAGCAAGCTTCAACCACTCCTTCTGCGGCATCGGTGCCTACAATACGTTCGTCCGCAGTTCCCTTTTTTATGATCGTGGTTACCGCTCTGGTCTTTCCTATGAAGAGGGTGTAGTCAACACCTGTCTCGGCATGGAGCCTGTCCATGAGTTTTTCGATCTCTTTTCCGACTACATGACCGCCCTTCATTACGGGATCGATCGAATTGGGATTCCATGCGCCGCTCTGGACCTCTTCGAATTCGTCCCTTAATTGAATAGCGCCGGTCTTTAACTCTTCTTCATACATATCAAAGTAAGTATGCTTTAAATTATAGCTGGCGATAAATGTGAGACTGCCCGCAACCACTACGATCACGGAAAGCGCGATATAGATGATTTTGTTGATGAGTTTTCCGTTTCTCTTCATATCTATGTAACCCTCCTTAGTTTTGCGTGCAAAAAGCGCACGATAATCACCTGTTCATTATAAGGGAAATCGGGGGAATGGTAAAGGTTTTTCAGGGTGTGCGGGTTTTGCTGCTTACTATACTTTTATGCAATAAAAAACTATAATTAAAGGCATAAAAGGAGGAGAAAAATGATCTGTTACAGGATTAGTGAAAAACTGGAACCTTCGGGGCCTGACTCCTACAGGGAGGCGGGATATCAGCATGTGATGGTACTTGGCAGCACGGAGTGGGCCGAGCACAAGGATGATTTCGATATGGGCATTGAGTGGGATTTCAATGCGATACAGTCGGGAAGCGTTCATGCAGAGGTGAATTTCGATTCCATCACGGGAAATCTCCTGTTGCCCGGTATGGACAGGGCACAGGACACACAGGGACAATTCGCGTTCTCTCTTGATGAAAAAGGGATAATCTTCATAGATGACGGAGAATATGCGGCAGGGATGGTAAAGAACATAGCGGCAAATAAAAAACTGGTAAATCCCTGCCTTGAGAGATTTCTATATGATTTTCTGGAACAGCTTATATGCGGTGACGGGGAGAGGCTTAAGGAATACGACAGGAAACTTGACGGTATCGAGAGGCAGATATTCGATGGAGATACGGAAAATGTCCAGAGGGATATTGCCGCGATAAGGAATGACCTGAGAGATTTAAAGATCTATTACCAGGATCTTATAGACGTATGCCAGGAATTTGAAGAGAATGAAAATCACTTTTTCAAAGAGGAAAATGAACGTTATTTCAGACTTGTGGGGCAGCGGATACAGAGACTCTACGAGAGGGTGGTTAACCTTGTGGAATATACCACGCAGCTAAGGGATCTTGATCAGACAAAGACCGATGAGAAGCAGAATAAAAACATAGCTTATCTTACTGTGATATCCAGTATATTCATGCCTCTTACGCTGATAGTGGGATGGTATGGCATGAATTTTAAATATATGCCGGAACTGGAATATAAAATGGCTTATCCGATACTTATAGTGATATGTGCCGTTCTGGTGATAGTGAGCATAGCGGTGTTCAAGAAAAAAAAGCTGCTGTGACGTATTGTGGTATAATCGTAATATCAGATAATAAAGGCGGAAACATATGCTTATCATAAAAAACGGTACCCTGGTCAATCCGGCAGGGAAAAGCGGAAAACTCGATATTGTCATAGAAGACGGGAAAATATCAAAGCTGTGTACTCCCGGTGGATCAAAGATACCCGACGGGGCAGATGTGATAAATGCTAAGGGGCTTATGATCTCTCCGGGATTTGTCGACGTGCACTCGCACTTCAGGGATCCGGGGCAGACACATAAAGAGGATATTTATACCGGCGCCCGTGCTGCCGCAGCCGGCGGATATACATCCGTGGTGATGATGGCAAATACCATTCCCGCGATAGACAATGAAGAGACTCTTTCCTATGTCCTTAAGAAAGGCGGGGATACGGATATAAAGCTTTATTCCTGTGTAAATGTGACAAAGGGCATGCAGGGCAAAGAACTCACCGATATGGAAGGGCTCTCTCTGGCAGGCGCCGTGGGCTTTACGGATGACGGAAGACCGCTTATGAATGCAGAGCTTGTAAAGGAAGCCATGAGAAGGGCGGCGGCCCTTGGCAGGCCTGTAAGCTTCCATGAGGAAGATCCCGCATATATAGAAAATAACGGCATTAATCACGGAAAGGCTTCGGAATACTATCATATCGGAGGCTCTGACAGACAGGCGGAAACGGCGATGATAAGCCGTGATATAGAGCTTGCCCTTGAGACGGGGGCGGATATAGACATACAGCATATAAGCTCAAAGGAAGGCGTGGAGCTTGTAAGGCAGGGAAGGAAGAGGGGCCTTAATATACATGCGGAGGCCACGCCCCATCACTTTTCCCTGACAGAGGATGCAGTGATAAAATACGGAGCTTATGCAAAGATGAACCCACCTCTCAGGACGGAGGAAGACAGGTTAGCTGTGATAGAGGGACTTATGGACGGCACCATAGAGATGATAGCCACGGACCATGCCCCTCATACAGGAGAGGAAAAGGATAAGGGGCTGCTTGAGGCTCCAAGCGGAATAATTGGGCTTGAAACTGCTTTTTCACTTGCACTTGAATACCTTGTGGAACCCGGCTTCCTTACAATGGAACAGATGATAGACAGGATAAGCACGGGGCCGGCAAGGGTGTATAAACTTGATGCAGGCGTGATAGAAGAAGGAAAGGATGCTGACCTTACCGTTTTTGACCCTGATGAGCGGTGGACATACGGAAGTTTTATTGTATCGAAGGCATCAAATACGCCTTTTATCGGGCATGAGATGCACGGCAGGATCCGCCTTGTTTTATGCAGGGGGAAAAATGTATATGGAGCGTGGGAATCGGAATGAAAAAAAAGATCAGTGCTGAAATAGCAGAGAAAAGAGAGCTTGCCCCGGATATCTGTTCAATGGTATTAAAGACGGAGCTTGCAGAAGATGCACATCCGGGACAGTTTATAGGAGTATACCCGGGAGACGGATCCCGCCTGCTTATGAGACCCATAAGCATATGCGATGCGGACCGTGAGAAGGGGATTATCAGGATAGTATTCCGTGCGGGAGGAAACGGCACAAAGGACATAGCCTCTTTTTCGGAAGGTGACAGGATCGATATACTGGGAATACTCGGAAACGGATATGATACGGCTGCCGCTGCAGCAAAGAAAGTGATCCTGCTCGGAGGAGGCATAGGCATACCGCCCATGCTGTATGCTGCGAAGGAATTAAAAAAAGCGGGAGCAGACTGCGTAGCGGTGCTTGGCTACGCGGATAATAAGCTTTTCCTTAAAGATGATTTTGCTGCAGTATGCGAAACTCTTACAGCCACAATGGACGGAAGCGCCGGCGTAAAGGGAAATGTACTTGATGCAGTAAGGGCTCATGGTGTGGAAGGCGATATCATTTATTCCTGTGGTCCCATGCCCATGCTCAGAGCGGTTAAGCAGTATGCCGCAGAGAAAAAAATGGAATGCTTCATATCACTTGAGGAGCGCATGGCCTGCGGAGTGGGGGCCTGCCTTGGCTGCGTGGTAAAGACAAAGGAAAAGGACCACCATACACATGTGAACAATACGCGCATATGCGTTGAAGGGCCGGTATTTGCGGCGGAAAGTGTGAACATATGAATACAGCTGTCGATATAGCAGGCGTTGTACTTAAGAATCCGGTGATGACTGCTTCGGGGACCTTCGGATCGGGCATGGAATTCTCAGATATGGTGGATTTAAACCGTCTGGGGGCTGTGGTCACAAAGGGCGTGGCAAACGTGCCGTGGGAAGGCAATCCCACACCAAGGGTGACGGAGGTGGCTTCCGGAATGTTAAATGCCATAGGTCTTCAGAATCCCGGCGTTGATGTTTTTATGGAACGTGACCTTCCCTTTCTTGAAAAATATGACACGAAGGTTATCGTAAATGTCTGCGGCCATACTGTTGAGGAATATACGGAGACCGTAATGAAATTAAATGACAGCAGTGCGGATATGTATGAGATCAACGTATCCTGCCCCAATGTCAAACAGGGCGCCCTTGCCTTCGGACAGGATCCGAAGATACTGGAGGAAACCGTAAGGGCAGTGAAGGATGCCGCAAAGAAGCCGGTGATCATTAAACTTTCGCCGAACGTGACAAGCATATCGGATATGGCAGCAGCTGCGGAGGCGGGGGGCGCCGATGCCATATCACTCATCAATACCCTCATAGGCATGAAGATAGACATAAACAGAAGGAGCTTTGTGCTGGCAAACAAAACAGGCGGTCTTTCGGGACCTGCGGTAAAGCCTGTGGCGGTGCGCATGGTATATGATGCGGCACATGCGGTAAAGATACCCGTGATAGGCATGGGCGGCATAGCATCGGCTGAGGATGCGCTGGAATTTATCCTTGCGGGGGCAAGGGCAGTATCCGTGGGAACCATGAATTTTTCGGAGCCCCTTACTACAATAAAGGTTATCGAAGGTATAGAAGCATATATGGAAAGATACGGCGTTGAAGACGTAAACGAACTGGTGGGAGCCGTCGGATAAGAGGGCTCATTTATCAAAAAGGACAGGGAGGTTACAGTATGGCTGATAAGAGATTTGTTATTGCACTGACACGTACCTGCGGCAGCGGTGCCACATGGATAGGTGAAAAGCTTGCAGAGCATTACGGCATCGATCTTTATGACAAGAAGATCTTAAGCCTTGCAAGCCTTGACAGCGGGATAAACGAAGCCCTTTTTGCAAAAGCTGACGAGACCATGAAGCAGAGCCTTATCTACAGGGTAACAAAGAATATCTATAATGGTGAGACCATACCTCCGGAGAGCCCCGATTTTACAAAGAACGACAATCTTTTTGCTTTTCAGGCCAAGGTTCTTAAGGAACTGGCGGAAAGGGAGTCTTATGTCTGCATAGGAAGAGGCGCGGATTACATACTTAAGGATTTTCCCAATGTGGTGAGCGTCTTTGTATATGCGCCTATGGAGAAATGCATACAGACGGAGATGAAGCGTCTTTCAATGGACAGGAAGACAGCGGAAAAGCACATAGAGGAAATGGATAAGTACCGCAGGTCTTATTATAAATATCATACAGGAAAGGAATGGGAGAGCCCGTATAATTATGATCTTTGCATAAACACCGGTGAGATAAGCATAGAGCAGGCTGCAAAGGTCATAGAAGATTATGTGAAGATGAAATACGGGATAGAAGCAGGTAATGAATAAGGAAAAGTTTTTTGAAGAATTTTTTGAGGGTAACTGTTTAAACGCATACGAATATCTGGGAGCACATGTAAGCGGGAAAAAGACTGTGTTCGTGACATATGCTCCGAACGCTGCGGGTGTAAATATCTTCGGTGATTTTAACGGTTGGACAGAGGAACCCATGGAAAGGGATGATAAGGGGTTCTGGAGCTTTACATCATCTGAGGCAAAGGCTGGAATGCTCTATAAATATGTCATCTACGGCGCGGGAGGATACCGCATGGAACATGCGGATCCTTATGCCTTCAGCGCGGAATTAAGGCCCGGAAGTGCTTCAAGGATAAGTGACGGTGCTTATACTTTCGGTGACGCAGAGTGGATGAAGAACAGGAAGGCTTCCGTAAAGAAGGGAAGCATACCGTTTATCGACAGGCCGTTAAACGTTTATGAGATGCACATGGGTGCATTCATGCGCAATAAGAAAGATAAGGAAAACGGGTGGTTTAATTACAGGGAGCTTGCAGGTCCTGTCATAGAACATGTTAAAAAAAGCGGCTTCACCCATATAGAGCTGATGCCTCTTATGGAATATCCTTTCGACGGTTCCTGGGGATATCAGGTAACGGGATTCTTTGCGCCTACATGCCGTTACGGAAAGCCCGAAGATCTTAAATATTTCATAGATGAATGTCATAAGGCGGGGATAGGAGTGATAATGGATTATGTCCCCGTGCATTTTGCTGTGGATGATTTTGCACTGAAGAATTATGATTCCACGCCCTTATATGAGTATTATCCGGCAGGTTACGGAAGCGAATGGGGAACATGTCTTTTTGACCACTCAAAGGGGATCGTAAGAAGCTTCCTTATGAGCTGCGCTTCCTACTGGATAAAGGAATATCATTTTGACGGTTTAAGGACCGATGCCGTAAGCTGCCTTATCTATAACGGCGGAAACAAGGATAAGGGTGAGAACGGAGCGGGCATGTATTTTACACGCACTTTAAATACTGCGCTTAAGAAGGCATACCCCGATGTGGTGCTCTTTGCGGAGGATTCCTCATCCTGGCAGGGTGGTGTTACAAAGGCTGTGGAAGAGGGCGGTCTTGGCTTCGATTACAAATGGGATATGGGCTGGATGTATGACAGTCTGTATTTTATGGGGCTTAAGCCTGAGGAAAGAGGAGCACAGTACCACAAGATGACTTTTTCAATGTGGTATTTCTACACCGAGCGTTTTATCCTTTCGCTCTCACATGATGAGGTGGTGGGAGGTAAAGGCACCATACTTGAAAAACTGCCGGGAACAGAGGAAGAAAAATTTGCGCAGTTAAGGGCTTATTATGTTTATATGTTAATGCACCCCGGAAAGAAGCTTCAGTTCATGGGTAATGAAGTGGGAGAGGCGACAGAGTGGAACGAAGGCAGGGAAGTTGAATTTTCGCTCTTAAAGAAGCCTTTGAACAAAGGACTTTATGCTATGCTTACAGCTTTAAATGCCCTTTATCTTAAGGAACCTGCATTCAGCGTTTCCGAGTATGAGCCCGGGCAGTTTGAATGGCTTTTCTGTGAACAGGACGGAAGGGCTCTTTATGTGATGAAGAGAGAGAGCAAAAAGGGCAGCTTTGCCGCGGTGCTAAATTTTTCCGCAAATACGGAAGAGATTAAATTTAACATAGAAAAACAGAAGGAAGAGGAACAGGATAAGCCGGAGGAGAAAAAGAAGAAAAAGAAGAAGGAAGAGAGCTGGAAGCTCATACTTGATTCCGGTGATAAGAAATTCGGCGGAAGCGGCGCCAAAGGCCCTGAGACGATAAAGTCGGAAGATGGTGTGATGAGCCTTAAGGCGGAACCCTTCAGTGCGCTTATATACGAAATATGATAAAATAAGAATGTTATGAACTTTTCGGATATCTCTGTCGGAACAAAAATCCAGATCACCGTCAACAACGGCGGTGACATGCAGGCGAAATTCGTTTCCAGGGTGATGAAGACCGGAGACAGGAGCGTGCTGGTGATCCCGTTTATGCACAAGGGCGTAAGGGTTAATTTTGACGGGGAAAATGTAAGAGTCCACCTTCTGGCACCTGATGCGCAGGGCAGCAACTGGACCTTTAAGAACTGCCATATAACCACGGTGCGTAAGGATGGTCTGGTATATCACAAGATAACCACCACGATGCTTGTGGGCATAGAGAACAGGCGAGGCGAGAAGCGTACCTATGTATGGCAGCCGGCGGTGTTCAATGTGGAAGGCATCGTGGACCAGATATTTACGACACTCAAGGATGTAAGCCCTTCAGGTTTTGCATTTGTCATGGAGCCGAGAAAGAGGGTGGCCCTCCAGATCGGAATGAACGTATCCTGCACGCTCAATGAAAAGAACGGAAATGTGATACATATGAGGGGAAAGATCATACGTAAGGAAAAGAGCGATCAGTATATCCTTTACGGCTGCAGGAGCGCGGATCAGAATCCCGAGATACTGGATTATTTAAAGCGTCTTGCCGGACAGAGGGATGAGAATGATAATGAGCAGTATATGCAAAAATAAATCTGTAAAATGAGAGGAGAGCATGAAATGGAAGATGTAAAATTCAGGGAAAGAAAAAGATGGCTGTTTTTCGGACTGCCGTGGACATTTACCGTCTATTCCATAAATGATGAACTCGTACGCATTGACAGGGGCTTTTTTAACAAACAGCAGGATGACTGTTATCTTTACAAGATCCAGGATGTGAGGCTTAACAGATCCCTGTTTGAGCGCATAGTGGGAATAGGAACGATAGAATGTCTGACGGGAGATAACACGGATAAAAATCTTGTACTTATCCATGTAAAGCACGCCCAGGAGATAAAGGATTATCTTGTTAAGGAATCCGAGAATGCAAGGCTTAAGCGCCGCACGGTGAATATGCTGGATATAGGAGCGGATATGGACGGCGACGGAATGCCGGATGGCAACTAGGAGAATACGGGATATCAGAGGGGCAGAGGCTATCTGCCCCTTATATTCTTAAATTATCATGACAGAAAAAGAACTTGAAGAATATACGGAAGAATTAAAGAAAAGGGGTATAAGTCCGGGCCTTGATGCCATAAAGCAGCTGCTTTCAAAGCTTGATGATCCTCAGGATAAGTTAAAGGCAGTCCATATTGCCGGGACCAACGGCAAGGGATCCATACTGGCATATATATCATCTGTCACAAAGGAAGCCGGCTATAAGACCGGAAGATATTTTTCACCTTCGTTAGAGGGGGAATATAAGAATATCCAGATAAACGGAAGGCCCTTAAGCAGGGCAAAGATACTTGTCTTTATGGATAAGATAAAGGCTGCAGATGAGAGCCTGGCAAAGGAAGGAAACAGGGGACCGACTCTCTTTGAAGCCCAGACCGCCCTTGCATTTCTTTGCTTTGTTTCGGAAAAAACGGATATAGCCGTGATAGAATGCGGCATGGGAGGGCGGCTTGATGCCACCAATGTGATCTCATCTCCGCTTGCCTGCGTGTTTGCGCATATAGATATGGATCATGCGTCTTTCCTGGGTGATACGCTTGAAGAGATAGCGGAAAATAAGGCGGGCATAATAAAGAAGGGGGCAGAGCTTATCAGTGTGATGCAGCATGGCTGTGATGGGGAAAGAAGGTCTTCGGTCTCGGCTGTGCTTATGAATGCGGCAAAGAAGGCAGATGCGGAAATTGGTTTTACGGCCCCTCTGAACATAAGATATAAAAAAGATGAAACCCTTTTTGATACGGAAAACTTTAAGGATCTTAAGATAAGCCTTAAGGGAGATTTCCAGCCGGCAAATGCCGCGGCTGCGGTCAAGGCGGTGGAGAGCCTTTCGAAAAGAGGTTTTGAGATAAGTGAAAAGGCTCTCAGAAAAGGCCTTGCAGATACGGTCTGGCCCGGCCGTTTTGAAATGATAAAATACGGGAAATTCGATCTTATCCTGGACGGAGCGCATAATCCCGATGCGGCGGGCATGCTTAAAGAAAGCCTTAAGCACTATGCAAAGGGTAAGGCCGTATTTATAATGGGGATGTTTGCGGATAAGGAATGGGAAAAAACCCTGCACATACTTGCCCCATGCATGTCGGATATAGTATGCTTATCTCTTCCTGACAGAAACAGGTCTCTTCCCGGGAATGTGCTTGCGGAGGCCGCAATGAAAGCAGGAATAAGGGCAAGCGCATGCGGAAGCATTGAGGAAGCCTTTGAGACAGCGCGAGTGCTGGCACAGGCAGACGGAATAAAGACGATAGTGGCGACAGGTTCGCTTTCATATCTTCATAGTCTGAAGAAGATGACGGATAAAAAACACAGCCAATAAAGAACGGAGTAACAGGTGATGGTAGACGAAAAAAGAGCGGCTATGGCCGTAAGGGAACTGCTTCTTGCCATAGGAGAGGATCCTTGCAGGGAAGGACTTAAGGATACGCCGGAACGTGTGGCACGGATGTATACGGAGCTTTTGGCCGGAATGGAAGAGGATCCCGCATCTCATCTTATGAGAAGCTTTGACACTGATTCGGAAGGGATAGTGATCGAAAAGGACATACCCTTTTATTCTCTCTGCGAACATCATCTTCTTCCGTTTTTTGGAAAGGTTCATATTGCTTATCTTCCGGAGGGAAGGGTGACGGGGCTTTCGAAGCTTGCAAGGACTGTGGAGGTTTATGCGAAAAGACTGCAGCTTCAGGAACGCATGACATCCCAGATAGCAGATGCGTTAGAGAGGGAGCTTTCCTCAAAAGGCGTGCTTGTTATCGCAGAGGCGGAGCATATGTGCATGTCCATGAGGGGCATAAAGAAGCCGGGGACAAGGACAGTTACCATGGAAGCCAGGGGCGGTTTTAAAAAGGATGATGCCCTGGTAAGAAAGGTGATGGATCTTATAAGATGACAGAGATTTGGGGAATAATTAATGTGACGCCGGATTCTTTTTCCGACGGAGGGAAGTTTATGGAAAAGGATGCTGCCCTTAAGCATGGGAGGGATCTTTGTAAAGAAGGGGCTTCCGTGCTGGATGTCGGCGCTGAATCCACAAGACCCGGAGCGGATATCGTGGATGCAGAGACTGAGATATCGCGTCTTATCCCCGTTATAAAAGCACTTAAGGAAGAGATAGATCTTCCGCTTTCCGCGGATACATATAAGGCTGTGACGGCGGCTGCGGCGCTTGATGCCGGAGCTTTAGTGATAAATGACATATCGGGACTTGCAGATCCTGAAATGAAAGAGCTTATCGCAGAAAGAAAATGCCCTTACTGCCTTACCTATAATGAAGCCCCGGATGCTTCGAAGAAGGATATCCTTTACAGGGCTCTTGATTTTTTTGAAAGAAAGACAGAGGAACTGATCGCAGCCGGCGTAAGAGGTGAGGATATCATAATAGATCCGGGCATAGGCTTTAACAAGAGTCAGGAGGAGAATCTTAAGCTTATAAAAAGTGCGGGAGAATTTAAAAAGACCGGCTTTAAGCTTTTATACGGTATTTCACGCAAATCCTTTGTGGCTCTTTGCTGCGGAAGCGATATGGAGGAGAGGGAAGCAGGAACGGCTGCCCTTGATACTTATCTGGCTCTTTTGGGAGTGGATATACTCAGGGTGCATAACGTAAGGATGAATATCGCCGCCGTAAAAATGGCAGAGGTATTAAAGGGCTCGAAAATAAATGGATGAGATACGCATTAAAGGTCTTAAGATATTTGCACACCACGGAGTGTTGCCTGAAGAAAATGAAAAAGGACAGTATTTTTTTGTGGATGCCGTGCTTGAAACAGATTTAAGAAAGGCCGGGATAAGTGACGATCTTTTAAAAACGGTGAACTATGCCGATGTCTGCATGCTCATAAAAAAAGAGATGACGGAGAATACATACAGTCTCATAGAAGCGGCGGCCGAGCATATAGCCTTAAGGATACTTAAAAGCTGTTCAGGGATAAAGAGCGCGCGCATAGAATTGAAAAAACCTTATGCGCCCGTTGAAGCGGAGTTTGAATCAATATCCGTAAGGATAAAGCGTACAAGGCACAGGGCTTTTATAGCATGGGGATCAAGCGAAGATCTGACGGAAGATGGTAAAACTATCCCTAAGGCGGAACTGATCAAAAAAGCCCTTAAGCTTATGGATGAGGATCCCTTTATAAAGATCATTAAAAACAGCAGTGTATATGAAAGCAGGCCCTACGGAGGCGTGGCTGAAAATGATTTTTTAAACGGTGTTTCCATGATAGAGACTTTCTATGAGCCTGAAGAACTGCTTGAGGCGCTGCACGGGATAGAGTCTGCATGCGGGAGAGTAAGGAAAGAACACTGGGGGGACAGAAGCATGGATCTCGATATCATATTCTTTGACGATCTGGTCTATGCTTCCGCAGATCTTGTGATACCCCATGCCGATATGGCAAACAGGGATTTTGTTTTAAAACCGCTTTGTGAGATAGCAGAAGATCTTTATCATCCCGTGCTTAAAAAAAGCGTCAGTGAATTGTATAAGAGTCTGGCCTGAGAGATACGGTTAATCGGCCACTACGGATACGGCTGCGATATCAAAGGTGCTTACATTAACGGAGCCGCTTAGCGGTGTCATATATACGGGGACATCACTCTGAAAATCCCTGAAGAAAACATACCCTGCGGCAATGCTTATATTCCTGTGTACTCCGTTCCTTACGGTTTCCATACCCGTGCCATCCGTAAAAATCCTTTTTAAAGCATAATCAGAGGAATTTCTTCCTGCTGTCTGGTAATAGATGATATTCCCGTATCTGTTAAAAGTATCACATCTTTCGGCCGCGATCACGCTTACACTCCCGTCTGCAACAGAAAAAGCTTTTAAATGATAATCATCATCCGCATCAAGGAAATATATCTTTGAACCGTCGGAATCGGGTAAGAACATGCGCAGGGATGAAATCTCCATCGAAGCCCCCGTAAGAGGGTTTAAGCTGTTTAAATGGCCGCTTTCCTGCATGCAGGAGTAATATAAGAGACCGTTATTCACCGAGCCTACTCCGGGATGTCCCTTAAGCAAAAGAGCGGGGTCTCCGCCGTTTGTATCAAGGCCGTAAAGCCCCACATCAGCATTTCCGTCGTCTTTAGCGCCTTCTGCGAAAGCGGTATAGACCAGAGTGTCACCCGTAAGGATCATGCCGTCCGTGGTGGTATCCGCAAGCATTATGTTTTCATTTTTGGCGGTCTTAAGCCTGTAGATGCCCCGGCCTTTCCTGACATAGCCAAGACCTGCGTGGCTTGAAGCGGAATCTGAATAATAATAGATATATCCGCCTGCAGCATTTATGAAGGATGCGCTTCCGGCAGCCAGCTTTTTACACAGGCCCGAAGACGTATCATAAGAGTATAATTTTCTGCTGTCGTAGGGATTTGAAAAATAAATGATGCCGTCTTCCTCGGCAAATAAACCGCCGTTGTAGAGATTACCGGCGGTATTGCCTATGGTATCCGGTGAGTTTGAAGGAACGATGTCCACATTATCCGAAAGCATCTTTACAGTGGCAAGCAGTCCTATGACCGCTATCGCTACCATTAAGGCGAAGATCCTTTTAACGTTTTTATTCATGTATATCCTCCTCAGGAAGAATAATCCGAGAGCACGATGCTGCCCGTTTTCAGTGTTTCCCTGAGGTCTATTATACGCTGATTCTCGGATCCTCTGAAGCGCAGACTTATATTTTTTTTCTCCGCGACAAATTCACCGTCAACAAGTACATCCGCAAGCTGCAGTATTTCGGAAGTGAAGGCGGTATAGGCTCTTTTATATCCGGGATCCGTAAGCTGTTCAAAGCAGTATCCCGAATATATCCAGAGAGTCTTTCCGGGAAAACGCTCCTTAAATTTCCTGTAAAGGGGCAGCAGCGCTTCCTGGTTTGCAGGCTCCATGGGTTCGCCGCCGAGTATGCTCATGCCGCTAATATATGCGGGCTCAAGGGATGAGAGCAGGGCTTCTTCAACCTCGCTGTCATAGGGCTCTCCGAAGGCGAAATCCCAGGTCTCTGGATTAAAGCATTCCCTGCAGTGATGCGTGCAGCCGCTCACAAAGAGGCTGGTGCGTACGCCGGGGCCGTTTGCTATATCCGTATATTTTATATTTGCATAATTCATTGATTAAAGATGCAGTACCCTTTCTTTTATTTCCTGGGTGCGTCCCTGATTCCAGAACTGTGTGCCGATATATCCGCAGGTACGTCTTGCCACGTTCATCTTATCCTGGTCTCTGTTGCCGCATACGGGGCATTCCCAGATGAGTTTCCCTTCGTCGTTATTGACTATCTTTATTTCTCCGCTGTAGCCGCATTTCTGGCAGTAATCGGATTTTGTATTGAGTTCCGCGTACATTATATTCTCGTAGATATACTGCATTACGGAGAGTACGGCGTCGATATTGTTCATCATGTTCGGAACTTCGACATAGCTTATGGCGCCTCCGGGAGAGAGAGCCTGGAATTCCGACTCGAATTTAAGTTTTGTAAAGGCGTCGATTTTTTCCGTTACATGAACATGATAGCTGTTTGTGATGTAATTTTTGTCAGTTACCCCCGGTATTATGCCGAAGCGCTTCTGCAGGCACTTTGCGAATTTGTAGGTTGTTGATTCAAGGGGCGTGCCGTAAAGTGAGAAGGATATATTTGTATCCTTACGCCACTTTGCGCATTTGTCGTTCATATACTGCATCACCTTAAGGGCAAATTCCTTGCCGTCGGGATCCGTATGTGAAACACCCTTCATATATCTTGTGCACTCGCAGAGACCGGCATATCCAAGGGAGATGGTGGAATAATTATCAAAGAGAAGCTTATCTATCTTCTCACCTTTTTTAAGCCTTGCAAGGGCACCGAACTGCCAGAGTATGGGCGCCACATCGGAAGGCGTTCCAAGCAGCCTTTCATGCCTGCACATAAGGGCACGGTAGCAGAGCTCGGTGCGCTCGTCCATAAGCTTCCAGAATTTCTCTTCATCCTTTCCGGAAGAGCAGGCCACGTCCACAAGGTTTAAGGTCACGACACCCTGGTTGAAACGGCCGTAATATTTATGTTTCCCGTTTTCGCCAAGGCCTGCGGTATCGGGGGTAAGGAAACTCCTGCAGCCCATGCAGGGATAGACATCGCCGTTTTTATATTCGCGCATCTTCTTTGCGGAAATATAATCGGGAACCATGCGCTTTGCGGTGCATTCAGCCGCAAGCTTTGTGAGGTACCAGTATTTCGTGCCTTCTTTTACATTGTCCTCATCAAGCACATATATGAGCTTGGGAAAGGCGGGTGTGATATATACGCCTTTCTCATTTTTGACACCGAGTATGCGCTGCTTGAGCATTTCCTCAATGACAAGGGCAAGATCGTCGCGAAGCTGTCCCTCGGGTACTTCATCAAGATACATAAAGACTGTGATAAAAGGGGCCTGGCCGTTGGTGGTCATGAGGGTGATGACCTGATACTGTATTACCTGCACGCCTCTCTCTATCTCGGATCTGACCCTCATCTCGGCGATCCTGTTTATCTGCTCATCATCAGCGTCTATATTTAATGCCTCGAATTCTTCACGTACTTCCTTTCTGAATTTTTTCCTGCTCACATCCACAAAGGGCACGAGATGCGAGAGCGTGATGGACTGGCCGCCGTACTGGGAGGAGGCGATCTGTGCTATGGACTGGGTGGCAATATTGCAGGCCGTGGAAAAGCTCTTGGGCTTTTCTATCATGGTTTCGCTTATCACTGTCCCGTTCTGGAGCATGTCCTCGAGATTTACCAGACAGCAGTTGTGCATGTGCTGGGCAAAGTAATCCGCATCATGAAAGTGTATGATGCCGTCGTGATGAGCCTCAACAATATCGGGAGGGAGGAGGAAACGCCTGGTGATATCCTTTGAAACCTCGCCTGCCATATAATCCCTCTGCACGCTGTTGACGGTGGGATTCTTATTGGAATTTTCCTGCTTGACTTCTTCGTTTGAAAGCTCGATAAGGCTCATGATCTGGTCGTCTGTGGTATTGCGCTGTCTCATGAGGCTGTGCTGGTAACGGTAGGTAATATATTTCCTGGCTACTTCATTGCAGCCGGAATTCATAAGGCCGTTCTCCACCATATCCTGTATCTCTTCAACGTTTGCCGCGCGGGTGAGATTGCGGCAGTCTTCGGTCACCTTATCGGTGATGGCCCGTATCTGTTCATCCGAAAGACGCTTGTCTGCGGAAACCTCCAGATTTGCCTTGGTTATTGCATTTAATATCTTTTCTGCATCAAAACGAACTTCTTTGCCGCTTCTTTTTATGATATTCATCGGATCGACCTTTCTGCTATATTGTGTTTATGTTCTACAGTTTACCACAATATGTTGTGGCGTGTACCCGTTATGTTAACACCAAGGGGGCTACAATGCAAGATAAAAATTCAGATGTTTTTTGTGCAGTATATACAAAGCCTTCGTTTTGCATTACGGCGGTTCATCTGATATAATGGGGCGAGGCGGACTGACAAGGGAGAAAACCTTTATGGATAATATGGAGACTGCTAAGGCAGCGATTGAAAAAGCTGAGACAGGCTTCAATGAAATGGAGCTTTCGGCCATAGGCGAGGTGGCGAATATCACACTTGGTAACGCCATGACTGCACTTTCGGTCCTGATACAGGGCCCTGTTGATATTTCCACACCTCATGTGGAAATTAAGTACAAGGGTGATGTGGTGGCGGAATATACGGAAAAGGACGTGATCACCAGGGTTGATTATGTGAAAGGCCTTGATGGTTTTTCAGTGCTCTTCTTAAAGGAAGAGGACGCCAGGGTGATGACGGATCTTATGATGGGCAGCGACGGCCACGGCATGTTCTATGAACAGGAGATATCGGAACTGCATATGAGTGCCGTTTCCGAATCAATGAACCAGATGATGGGAAGTGCGGCCACTGCCATGGGCATGATGTTGAACAAGGTGGTGGATATATCCACACCATCGACAGCCCTACAGGAGACAGGTGCTTTTATAAATGATTCCTTCCAGAACGATGACCGTTTCGTCCAGATAACATTTAATGTGAAGATGAAGGACATCATTGAGACAAAGATGATGCAGCTTTATCCTTTCAGGCTTGCAAAGGCTATAGCGGATCTCTTTATAGTAAAGAAACAGCAGAACGACGGCAAGAGTCCGTTCTGACCGGGTAAGATTACCGGAAAGGAAAGAAGATGGCGGAAAATTGTGACAATAACTGCTCAGGCTGCGCGGAAAGCGGCTGCAGTTCAAGAAAAGGCGCGGGGGTGCAGAAGGCACCTGCAAACGAAGGCTCATCCATCAAGCATGTGATAGCCGTTGTGAGCGGAAAAGGCGGAGTCGGAAAGTCCATGGTAACGGGACTTTTAGCCGGACTCATGAATTCAAGAGGATACAGATGCGGCATACTTGATGCCGATATCACAGGACCTTCCATACCCAGGATGTACGGGGTAAAGGAAAGGGCCGGATACGATGGAAAGAATGTGCTCCCCGTACAGAGCGCCGGCGGCATAAAGCTTATGAGCATAAACCTGCTGCTTGATAATGACACGGATCCCGTGCTGTGGAGAGGAGCGCTTATCTCGGGCGCGGTAAGGCAGTTCTGGACGGATGTGGCATGGGGAGAGCTTGATTATCTCTTCGTTGACATGCCTCCCGGAACAGGAGATGTGGCTCTTACCGTGATGCAGTCACTGCCGGTGGATGGCATGGTGGTGGTCACCACACCTCAGGAGCTGGTGGGGATGATAGTCGAGAAGGCGGTAAAGATGGCGGGTATGATGAATGTGCCGGTATTGGGCATAGTCGAGAATATGTCATATTTTACCTGCCCGGATTGCGGAAAGAAGAATTTTATCTTTGGTGAGAGCCGCCTTACGGAAACGGCATCAAGGCTTGGCATAGAAAAGACGGTAAGGCTTCCGATAGATCCTGCACTCACTGCATTATGTGATGCGGGAAAAGGTGATGAACTGGGAGTAAGTGAGTCAGAGGATGCTCTGGCTTCAGTGATAGAAGGACTATAAAAAATATACAGAAAAGAGGAAGATATGAAAGATATACAGGTTTCAATCGGCGCAGCAAATATAAGAACATTTAATTACAACAACAATTTCACGGCAAAGCCCGGAGATCAGATGAAGCTTGCAGTGAATACATCCTTTGCGGTAAGCCTCAATCCGGCATCTCCTACGGTAGCGATGGTACTTGTCAAATTCACCGCGGTGGATGAGGAAAAGAAGAATATCAGCCTTACGATAGAGACGATGACACCGGTTACGGTATCAAGCTTTGTTGATAATCTTGATGAGATGATAAAGAAGAATTATCTCAATGAAGTAATGATAGGCGTCGGCGAGAAGGTGCGTACCCTTACTGCCATCACCGGACTCAATCTTTCGGTACCTGCCATAAAGCTTCCCTACAGGGATAATGCAGAGAGCGGGAGCATAGATTCAGAGATCTACACGACCAGGGTCTGATGCTCATAAATATCAGAAATGCGGATATTTCCTACGGCGACAGACTCCTTATAAAGGATATATCTTTTGAAGTAAGGAATACTGAAAAGATTGCGCTCGTAGGAAGAAACGGATGCGGAAAGACCACTTTTTTAAGGCTTTTGGGTGGTGAGATAGAGCCGGATGCAAAAGACGGCAATGAACAGCCTCATATAGAAAAGCGCCCCGGGCTTACCACAGGGTGGCTTACGCAGATGACCTTTACGGATGACTCGGCAAAGCTTGGCGATGAGATCCGTAAGGTTTTTTTGCCTGTGATAGAAATGAAAAAAAGGCTGGATGAGCTTATAGAAATGCTGGATACCGCTCCGGATGAAGCTCTTGCAAAGGAATATGCCGCTTTGGAGGAGCGCTACAATTACATGGGCGGCTACAGGGCAGATAAGGATTATGAGCTTGTGCTCTCGCGTTTCGGTTTTACTCCCGAAGATGAAGAAAGGCCTCTGTCTGAATTTTCCGGAGGTCAGAGAACAAAGATAGCTTTTATTAAGCTGCTGCTTTCAAAGCCTGACATACTTATACTCGATGAGCCGACAAACCACCTTGATATAGCCACCATCGACTGGCTTGAGGGTTATATAAGGGAATATCCCAGGGCTGTAATATGTGTTTCCCACGACAGGCTTTTTCTTGACAGGACGGCAGAGGTCGTCTATGAGATAGAAAATAAAAAGCTCACAAGATATACCGGCAATTATTCGGATTATATAAAGCTTAAGGATGAGCGTTACGAAAAACAAAAGAAGGACTATGAGGCACAGCAAAAGGAGATCGAACGCTTAAAGGCTACCGCAGAGCGTTTCATCCATAAGGCTACCAAGGCTTCCATGGCAAAGAGCAAGCTTAAGGCCATAGAGCACATGGATATCATAGAAGCGCCTGAAGAATATGAGCTTAAGGCTTTTCATGCTTCCACAAAACCTGCCGTGGAGAGCGGCTTTGACGTGATCGAGGCTAAGGGACTCTCCTTTGGCTATGACAGGGTGCTTGGAAAGATAGATATCAGTATTAAGAAGAATGAGAAGTACGGCTTTATAGGCGGCAACGGACTTGGAAAGTCCACTCTCTTAAAAACTCTTGCGGGAAAGCTTAAACCTCTTGGCGGAAGCTACAGATACGGGCATAATGTGGAAGCGGGTTATTTTGACCAGCAGATGGCCCAGTATGTGAGCGACAAGACGGTATATGATGATTTTCATGATATCTATCCATATCTTACAGAGACTGAGGTAAGGAACAGACTGGGGGGATTTCTTTTTTCGGGAGATGATGTGTTCAAACCGGTAAATCTTCTTTCGGGTGGCGAAAAGGTAAGGCTTGCGCTTGCAAAGATAGTTGAAAAGAGGCCTAATCTTCTTTTCCTGGATGAGCCCACAAACCATGTGGACATAGTGGGAAGGGAAGCTCTCGAGAAAATGCTTAAAGAGTATGAAGGAACGCTGGTTTTAGTTTCACACGACAGATATCTTATAAGCCGGGTGACGGATAAGCTTGTCTTATTCAGTGATAAAGGAGCAGAAGTATATCCCTTTGGCTATGAGGAATATGAAAGGGAGAGGAAGAATGAGAAAAAGGCTTCTGTTTCCGATATATGGAATATAGACGGGAAGTCACGGGATAAAAAAGACGGGAAAGATGTTCCCGATAAGGAAAAGCCAAAGGCATCAAATCCCGGGAAGGAACTTTCAAAGGCAAAGAGAAGGATGGAACGGCTTGAATTCCTTCTTGAAGAAAATGATAAAAAGAGATCACTTCTTGAAGAAGAACTTATGGCTCCCGAAAATGCGACGGATTATGAAAAGCTTGGAAAGCTCCAGGATGAGATAGGGCGGATCGAGGAACAGTCCGATGCATACATGAAGGAATGGGAGGAACTTTCGGAATTGTGCTGATCCGGGAATGATAAACAGGACAGGAGGAAGGTTTTGAATATAAAGAAGCGCATAGATGATGTAATACACTTTCTTGTTCACAACAGTATCTTCTTTACTGTCGTGATAATGTGCATGGTGCATGCCGCACTGCTTCTCATAATGCTGTGTGCGGGTGTGAGTCAGCTGGCTGCCATCAACGTGGTAAGTGTCATAGTTTATATTTTCTGTATCATACTGTGCAGAACGGGGCATATACTTCCTGTTTATTACAGTATATTGCTTGAGGTGAGCACTTATGCAGTGGCTTCGGTTTATTATATAGGCTGGCATTGCGGCTCGTTCTTTTTCATTTTTTCAATAGTCCCGATCATCATTTATTTCGGAATGTTTCTTTTTAAGAGATACAGGATCCATGCCATATTCATTTCCCTTGTGCTTGATTATTCTGTATTTACTGTTCTGTATATCGTCTTTCATGACAGACCGCCACTTATCGAAACACAGAAGTGGACACATATGACACTGACTCTCTTTTCGGCTTTTGTGATGTTCGTTTCCATCATCTTCTACAGCATTTTCTATATCTATTCAAGTGAAAAAGAGGTGGATAATCTTGAACATGAAAATGAACAGCTCTCTGCCGAAGCATGCAATGATACCTTAACGGGCCTGCTTAACAGGCGCGGTTTCCTTCCGAAGGTTGAGGAACTTATGGAAGGCGGAGACAACGGGCATTTCTGCATAGCCTTTCTTGACATAGACAATTTCAAAAGGATAAATGATTCTTACGGTCATGAATGCGGGGATGAAGTTTTGAAGCATATCTCCAAGATGATAAAAAAAGAGATGCACGGCTGCGGTATATGCAGGTGGGGTGGCGAGGAGATAGTGATCCTTATGAAGGATTATGATATGGCTGTTGCCAGACAGAAGATGGAATATATGAGAGAGAGCATAGGCGCGACACCTACGGTCTTCTACAATAAACTTATACCCGTTACAATTACCGTCGGGCTTGAAGAGTACAGGGATATATACGGGAAGCCCGATGATATCATAAAGACAGCAGATGAGAGAATGTATTACGGAAAGCAGCACGGAAAGAATATTGTTATATCAAAGGATATGAACGAAGCGGATGCTTAAAGAGAGAGCTTAAGCCCTGTGCAGCTTAAGCTCTTTTAAGATATTCGTCTATGGCGCGGGCAAACTGGTCTGCGCAGGAAGTGCCGCGCATCCTGCAGTCATTTCCTCTGAGTATATCCGCTACTTCCTTCGCGTCTTTTCCCTCAACAAGCAGAGCGATGGCTTTTAAGTTACCGTTGCATCCGCCTTCGAATTTTACGTTATGAAGCAATCCGTCCTCGATATCAAAATCGAGATTTACGGAGCAGACTCCCTTTGGTCTGAAATTTACATGTTCCACAGCAGAACTCCTTTCTTTTAAACCGCGTAAGCTGTTTGCAGGTTTTTGACTTGGGATAAAGGATAATTCCGATGGCTGCTTTTGTCAATGACGGACAGTTTACACACTTGTACGCATTTGCGGGATATGATATAAGATAGTGCTGCTTACTATAGATATCCGGGGTAAGGGATCGAAGTATGAAGAAAATAAGCGCGGAAAAAAGAGAACTCATATTATCCGGGAACATGCTTAATGTGATACGTATCCTGGCGGTTCCCATAGTGATAAACAGTTTTATCCAGACGATGTACAATCTGACGGACACGTACTGGATAAGCAATCTCGGCAATGATGAGATGGCGTCTATCACCGTGGTGACCCCGGTACAGAATATCATCTTAAATTTCGGATCGGGTATCACGACTGCCGGGTCGGTCCTGATATCCCATTATCTCGGAGCGAAAAAAGACAGGGAAGCAAATATAATGGCAAGGCATATATATCTTTGTTCCATGATATTTGCTTTTGTATGCGCATTATTGTGCTTCCTTGCAACTCCTGCCGTGGTAAAGTGGCTGGGCGCAAAAGGGGATGTGGCGGCTTTCGGCATAACCTATCTTCGTATCGTTATCCTGGATATGCCTCTCTTATATACGATAAACATGTACCAGTCCGTGCATCAGTCCGAGGGTGATACCGTAAGTCCCATGTTATTAAATCTGCTTGGCATGGGGATCAATCTTATACTTGATCCCGTGCTCATAATATTGTTTTCCATGGGGGTGAAGGGGGCAGCAGTCGCGACCTTTGCAGCAAAGATCCCCGGAGCCGCCATAGCCTTATATTCTCTCACAAAAGGCGGGGGGCTTATCACCATACATTACAGGGATTTTTCCTGGGATAAGGAAAAATTTAAGAAGATCATAAAAATAGGACTGCCCACTGCCATAGGGGGCAGTACCATGCAGCTTGGCTTTCTGCTGATGAGCCGTAATGTGCTTGAATACGGCTCTGTTGCCACGGCAGCCTACGGGATAGGCAATAAGGTAAACTCCCTGATCACGCTTCCCTGCAACGGCATAGGTTCCGCTGTGTCGATAATAGTCGGACAGAATCTGGGCGCGGGGCAGAAGGACAGGGCAGAAAAGGGCTTCAGGATATCCATGTGGATATCTGTGGTGTTTCTGTTCATATGCGGGCGCATACTTTCGATCCCTGAGGTTGCGCGTCCCATAGTACGTATCTTTTCAAAGGATGAGGAAACCATATATCATGCCGTTAACTTCTTATGTCTTATGGCGGCATGGTGCTTTACAAACGGTGTATACAATCCTGCCATAGCTCTCTTTCGCGGAGCGGGGCATACAATGGTTACCATGGCAGTCGATGCATCCAGACTGTGGGTGTTCCGCTTCCTTACGCTTTTTATATGCGAAGATGTGCTCGGTATGGGTGTTGAGAGCGTACGGTGGTCAGTGGTTCTGAGTAATGCGGCCACGGCGGTAATAATATATGTGCTTTACAGGATGGGAATGTGGGAAAAGGATGCCGTCAGGGTAAAAGGGGACAGGCGTTAAATTTTGTGACAAGTTTTTGGTTTTACACTTGAAATAAGAAGGGCGCTAATTTAAAATAGGCGTGTAACCGCTTACATACAGGTCCTTTGATATAAGGCTCATATTTTGGGAGATGCCAGCTTGAATATATATGATATCGCCAAGGAAGCCGGGGTTTCGATCGCAACGGTATCCAGGGTCATAAACGGATCGAGAAAAGTCAGTGAACGTACAAGAGCAAAAGTCCTTGCCATAATGAAGGAAACGGACTATACCCCAAATATCTTTGCAAGAGGACTTTCCGGAGATTTTACCAATACCGTGGGCATTCTTGTTCCCGATGTTTCAAATATGTATATGTCGAGGGCTGTTTCCTTTCTTGAAAACAGACTTCATGTAAAGGGCTATAATGTGGTGCTTTCCTGCAGCGGTTATGATGCGGATGGCAAGGAACAGCATATCAGGATGCTGCTTGACGAACGCATAGATGCAATGGTACTTGTCGGTTCCACTTATGCCGGCAGCGGCACCAGCTCACATAATACGGACAGTATAATGGCGGCAGCCGAAAAGCTCCCGGTCTTTCTTATAAACGGAGATGTGGATGCGGATAATATCTACTGCACATATTCCAATGATGAGGCGGTATCCTATGAGCTGACAAAAAAGATGATAGATTCCGGCTGCAGGCAGCTGCTTTTCATAACGGATTCGGAGAGTTATTCCGCAAACCAGAAGAAGGCAGGATTTACAAAAGCTTTACGGGACGGAGGAATATCCATAAGGGATGAGTTCTTCCTTCATCTGCCGAATAGCATAGTAGATGTGAAGGGCTATCTGTCCATGCACAGTTTTGAATTTGACGGATGCTTTGCCACGGAGGATGCCATGGCGATAGGCGTGCTTAAATATGCTGCGTCCAGAAGGCTCAAGGTGCCGGAGGATATCTCGATAGTAGGCTATAACAATACAGAGTTCTGTGTTGCGTCCACACCCGAGCTTACCAGCGTGGATAACAGGCTCAGGCAGATGTGCGAGGATACGGTAGACAGGCTTATAGCCGTGCTTTCGGGAAACAAGACAGTGCCCAGGCGCACAAGTGTTGCCTGCACTGTGATAAGGCGCGGCACCACCATGTTCTAAACCTGATAAAAGAGGACGGGGTAATGATAAAGGGACAGACACATATAGACGGCGAGGGTCTTACGATAAAGGGTGAGACCTACGAGGGAAATATAAGCGCAAGGGCGATCCATGCCGATGGCAGGCCGGTACATACTTTCAGAAGTTATACCGTTTTAGCTGACGGCAGGGATCTTTTTTTTGAAGACTGTACTTTTATAAACAGCGCAGGGCCCGGGAAAGATGCCGGCCAGGCCGTGGCTCTTTACCTTGACGGTGACGGCATAAGGCTTAAAGGCTGTAAACTTATCGGACATCAGGATACGCTTTTTCTTGCGCCGCTTCCGGAAAAGGAATATGAAAAAGACGGCTTTGTGGGACCGGGGCAGTTTAAAGAGCGCACCCCCAGGGTCTTTTATTTTGAAGACTGCATTATAGAAGGGGGCGTGGATTTTATCTTTGGAGGAGCGGAAGCTTATTTTAAGAATTGCGAATTTAAGAGCGTGGAGGAAGGGTATGTCTTTGCACCGTCCACTCCTGAAGGGCAGAAGGAAGGTTTTGTATGTGAGGATTGCAGATTTACGGCTGCAGAAGGGATTGCGGACGGCAGCTGCTATATAGCAAGGCCCTGGAGGGATCATGCTGCGGTAAGGCTTGAAAACTGTTACCTTGGTGCGCATATTAATCCAGCCGGTTTTCATGACTGGGGGAAGGAAAGAGCCCGTTCAACGGTGCGTTTTGTTGAAAAGGGTTCATACGGTCCGGGTGCGGAAGGCAAAAGGGCACCTTTTGTGAAGGTTATCGGCTGATATCGGGAACGCGTTCACGCATATTATTTTCGGCACGAGTCTTTCTGTATTCCCTGGGAGAACAGCCGTAGGCCTTTCTGAAACAGTCCTTAAAATAGTTTGCGTCGGAAAAACCGTTATTGGATGCTACATCGGAAATGCGGTGGTCAGTGCAGAGAAGTTCTTTTTCTGCTTTTTCAAGTCTTGTGGTATTTATAAATTCCTTTATGCCTATGCCGGTTTCCTGTTTGAAACGGCGGCTTAAATATGAGGGAGAGAGTCCTACGTGTTCGGCCAGGGCAGGCAGGGTGATATCGGAAGAGTAATTTTCGCTGATGAATATTTCGGCCTGTTTTATAGGCGTGGCTGCAGACTCCGCCGCCTCCTCAGAGATCTTTGTCCTGCAGCGGAGGATTAAGAGTGCCATCTGCCGTAACAGGAGCTTCATGTATTCCGTAGAAAAGTCGTCGTAGAGACGGCCTTCGGCTATGATCCGCTCAAGCGTATGTTCAAGTTCCGGTCTGTATCCTTCGGGGATGCGGCCCGTGACTATCCTGTCGGGCTTAATAACAAGCGGGCAGAAGGGGCTTGTACCGTCCATGAATTCATCAAAATTAAAATAGCAGTTCATCCTGATGCAGGAAGCTGAGTAGTGGACATAGTGCTGTATGCCTGGAGGGATAAGCGCAAAATCACCGGCTTCAAGCTTGTCTGCTGAGCCTGAAAAGTACAGTCCTGCGGAGCCGGAGCGTACGTAGTAGAATTCAAAATACATATGGCTGTGGGGGGAGGGCATCCTGTAGTCGGCATTTCTGCTTGCCTGGTTTGCATAGATACGCCCGATATTTTCTTCTATGATGTTCATGTAACGTCCTTTACTTATTAATTTTATACAATATGGCACTTTTTTTTTGTTCAACATTGTAATTATACACAAATCAGAGCAAAAAAACAGTATTTTTTTTGTAAATAAGGCGATTTAACCTATGTTTTTTTATGAGGGGTTTATTTATAATGTCACAGAGTAGAGGAAAGCGCTTACATAAACTATGTCCATTTTCGACAAAAAGAGCGCCAGATGACAGGAATATGATATGAAGCGCCGCATAAGCATTGAGCAATACAGGGATATAGATCTTACAATCTTTCTTCTGATATTGTTGGTCATAGAGTATGTGGTGCAGAGGGCTGCAGGAAGCTGGTATCCGGGAGAGTTATATACAGTCTCGGTGACCGCGTCAGTCACGGGAATAGTGATGATGAGATGGGGAAGCTTCGGTGCCATACATGCAGTCGCGGGAGCCGTGGTATATGTCCTGGCCACGGGAGGCGGAGCAAAACAGCTTATCGTATACTGTATAGGAAATCTGTTTTCACTCCTCATGCTTTTCTTCTTCAGAAATGACGGGAAGAAAAAGATAAAGGACAATATTCTTCTTACACTGCTGTATGCAGCGGGCGTGCAGATCCTTATGCAGACGGGAAGAGGGCTTGTGGCAATGCCGCTCTTTGGCACGGGGATAGAAACGGTAAGCAAGTTTATTTTGATCGATGCACTATCCACTCTTTTTACGGGAGTGGTGATATGTATAGCAGGAAGGCTTGACGGGGTTTTTGAAGACCAGAGGGCTTATCTTGAAAGAATGAACCAGGAAAGAAAGGACCAGGAGGGATAAACGAATGGCAGCAAAAGCAAAAGCAGCTGATTATCTCCTTTACGACGAGGCGACAGGAAGCTACAAAGAAGATCCGGAACAGCGTGTAAGGGATGATGTCGAAAAACACTATTGGCGGCATGTATGGAGCATGATCGTCAAGGATTGGCGTCTGTATGTGATGCTTATACCGATGCTCCTTGTATTCTTGTTCTGGCGTTATTTCCCTATGTATGAATTGCTGGGATGTTTTAAGGTTGCGGACAATGTCCTCCCCGTTGCAGATCAGCTCTTCTCGGGATTCTCTAATTTTAAGCAGCTCTTAGTCGGAAACACATCGATGTCTACCGAATTCTGGAGAGCATTAAGGAACACTTTCATACTCAGCTTTTACGGAATGTGCTTCGGTTTCCCGATGCCTATCGTAGTGGCTCTCTTCTTTAACGAGATCAGATCAAACATAGCACGAAGCGTTTTCCAGGTGATCACATATCTTCCCAAGTTCATGTCAACCGTCGTTATGACATCACTGGTTGTCATGCTTGTACAGCAGGGTACACTGGTATCTGAAATGGGTATCATCTCCAAGCTTCTTGTAAGCCTTAAGCTGATAACTTATGAGACAGGTAACTCAGGTATCTTACACAATCCCGCATTCTTCCGTGCCGTATACGTAATAAGCGGTATCTGGGAAGGTGCAGGTTACGATTCCATAGTTTATTTCGCAGCTATCATCGCAATATCACCTACCAGCTACGAAGCAGCACAGATCGATGGTGCCGGAAAGATGGCGCAGATGAAATACGTTGTGCTTCCCAGTATTCTTTCAACAGTGACCATCATGCTCATAACCCGTATAGGTTCACTCCTTAATATCGGTTACGAGAAGGTCCTCCTCTTATACAATGCAGATACGTTCATGACAGCGGACGTTGTCTCCACTTTCTCAAACCGTTACGGTCTTGAAGGTGCAGCGAAGGGTCTTGCATCCGCGGCAGAAATGATGAACAACGTTATCGGTATGCTCCTTGTTATAGGTGCAAATACCATATCACGTAAAGCATCCAATACATCACTTTATTGATCCGGAGGTAATAAGAGAAAATGAAAAGAAAGACAGAAACATCGGAACTTATATTCAGGATCATAAGCTATACGCTGCTTACGATATTTGCGGTCTCCTGCCTCTATCCTTTCGTGTTTGCCATTTCGGCTGCGATAAGCGGAGCGCACGAGGTTGATTACAACCAGATAGTGCTTCTTCCCAAGTCGGTACAGTTTGACGCTTTCAGAAATATGTTCTCAAACAACATGTTCTGGAATGCATATACAAACACATTTTTCCTTACCATATTCGGTACGATCTGGGCAATGCTCTATTCGATACTCGGTGCATATGCCCTTTCAAAGAAGAGACTGCTTTTCAGAAAAGCACTTAACTTCTTCCTTGTATTCACAATGTGGTTTTCAGCAGGTATCGTTCCCCAGTATCTGAACTACCTGGCTACAAAGACGGTATTCAATTCAGTTGGTATTATGGATGATAAGTGGCTTGTAGTTATCGCCATGGGTATGCAGGCTATGAACATCGTCCTCTTAAGAAACGCATTCGAGGAAGTTCCTTCCGAGATAGAAGAGGCTGCGATAGTCGATGGTGCTACAGAATTCCAGGTTCTTACCACTGTATACATTCCCATGAGCCGTTCGACGATAGCAACCGTAGCACTTTTCTTCGCAATATCAAGATGGAACGGATACTTCTGGGCGCGCCAGATGATATCCAACGGATATGAGAAGCCCCTGCAGGTTTTCATACGAGAGCTGTTGGAGCAGTATCAGGATCCTGAGTTCATAAACGGCTGGAATGAAGTTTATTCTGCAGATTCCATCATTTATGCACTGATCGTTTGTTCAATAGTGCCCATACTTATCATTTACCCCTTCATACAGAAGTATTTTGCAAAGGGTGTAAACGAAGGTGGTGTAAAGAGCTAAGAAGGTTATAGCAGAACATGCCGGTTCTGTTTAACAAAATAAAACAAATGCAAATAAGTGAAATTGGAGGTAATTTATGAAGAAGAGAAAAGCATTAGCAATGCTTATGGCTCTCACGATGACAGCATCTTCTCTCGCAGCATGCGGAAAGACCATCGAAGAGCCGGCACCTGCAGCTCCCACTGAAGCAGCAGGAACCGAGAGCGGAAGCGCTGAGACAAGCGAAGCTCCCACACAGACGACCGAAGCTGTAGAGGCTGACACTCTTACATTCGAAGAGGGAACAGTTCTCCGCATGGCTACAGGTTACAACAGCGCAAAGACAGGTTTGTTCTTCGATGCTGAGACAGCAGGTGAGGGCGTTACCCTTGCTGATGGCAACACCTATCACACCGATGACTTAAAGCCTACCTGGGTAGAAGTTCAGAACAGACTCGGCATGAAGTTCGAGAACAAGTACCAGGGAAACTCCGCTGCAAAGGAATTCGAATACTGGAAAGAACAGCTTGATCAGGTTGATATGATCAGTGGAACAGCTTCTCTTCTTACCGATTACGGCGAGAACGGATCCATCGTAAACCTTGCTGATCACCTTGATAAGATGCCTAACTTTAATGCGTACCTTCAGGCTAATCCCATCGTACGTCTCTCCATCACAGGTAATGTTGATACAGGCGCTATATACTTCTCACCTTACTTCGACGGTGTTGATGATATCGAGAAGATGCCTCTTATGAGAACCGACTGGGTTGTTAAGCTTCTTGATGGTGAGGGCGAGTTCACAGCTGAGGCTTCCAACAAGCTTAATGCTGCTGTATATGAGCCTTATATGCCTACATCCGGATCTGTTACAGTTGAGGTTGTTAAGAAGGATGGTTCAGCTGCGGAGAAGATCCAGAAGAACTATGATGCAGCAGGCAATATCGTACAGAAGATGAACGATGCACTTGCATCCGGTTCTGTAGATGGTGTAGAAGCAGTTAACATGCTCAGAACTTACATCGATACAGCTTACGCAGGATATTACGGAACACAGAGATCTGATCTCTTCGTTGGACAGAATGCAGCATGGGATGCTGATGAGCTTGTTGCACTCCTTCGTTGCGTAGTAGCTAACCCTCAGACACTTAACGGTACTGATGGTAAGGCTTCGACTCTTACAAAAAAGAGCAAGGATAAGGATGGTAATGAGGTTGTTACCGAAGTTTCCGTTCCTTCCATAGTGGGTATCTTCACACGTGAGGATGCTAACAACCAGAGACGTGCAGATATGAAGAGACTCGCAGGTGTTCTCTTCGGTGCAAGAGGTCTTGAGAGCCGTCAGGATTATCTCTATGTAGGTAATGACGGACAGCTTCACGATGCTCGTCAGGAAGCTGCCACATACGAGGCACTTAATCGTATGCACCAGCTTGTTGAGGAAGGCCTTGTATCCGACGCTTTCGTAAAGAGCCAGGATGTTAACACAAAGCAGTATCTTGAAAACGATATGGGCTTCTTCCTTTACGATTACAACCAGACACAGACAGTTTACAATGAAGATGGCAAGACACTTGATACAGCAGCAGGTGAGAAGTTCATGGCAGTTATGGTTCCCGTTGCACGCTGGGATGACGGCGAAGGCGAGAAGATCATGAGATTCACCGAGAGCTGGAGATCAGTTAAGACTGATGGTTGGGGAATCTCCGTTGCAGGTGCAGGAAATGATGAGAACAAGCTCAATGCAGCTCTTAAACTTATCGACTATGCATACAGCAAAGAGGGTATGATCCTTATGTCTTACGGCCCGGATGCATTCATCAACACAAATCCTGACGGATCTTACATCAACTTCAACTTCAATGGTCAGGAATGGCCTGAGATAGCAGATGCTACAAGAGCAGAACTTTGGGATAAGGCAAGCGGTAACTACACAAACTATGCACGTCAGTATCTCGGATCAACACTCTCCTTCGCAAAGAGCCAGAGCTTCGAGTATCAGTGCACAACAACAGTCGGCAGAGAAGGTGCAGGTTATATCTCTACAGCTATAGCTCTTGGAACTATCGTTCATCCTGAGCTTGATATAGCTTCCAACCAGTGGTATACATCGGTTCCTACCGTTCTTCCTACCACAAAGGCTGATACAGACCTTATCAATGGTCTTACAGATCTTACTCAGAGCTTCTCTGATGCAAAGGGTGATGATCAGAAGAACGTACTTACAGACATCATCGTAAACGGTTTCACAGCTGATGGCTTCAAGTCTGTTGACGAAGCAGTTGAAACTGTAAAGACAAAGTGGAATGGTGCAGCTTATCTCCAGACAAAGGAAACTCAGTGGGAAGAGCTTCAGGATTTCTACGCAGAGCAGTAATCGGTTTTCAGAAGTATAATGTACAGTACGCGGTGCGCCGTCCGCATTAAGATAACGGCGCTGGCTTAAAAGGTTCCGGGGGACCTCAGAATCCCCCGGAATACTGTGAAGGCACACAGGGTGCTTTCTTCAGGCCGGACAGGAGGCTTTTTAATGTATAAAAAACAAATGGTAGCTCAGAAAGTAATATGCCTGCTGGTACTTGCATCCAGCGTTATAGTGTTCTTGTATTCACTAGGCATCCTGACCGACCTTTATGATTCGTTCTATCTGTCGATCAGAAATCCGGATAAGCCGGAGAGGAACCCTATAGCAGGCTCTACAATCTTCTATGATATGCAGCCCTTTAACAGGACCTTTCTCAAGCTTTCACTGGTTCTGATCCTCACGAGTGTGTTCCTTTTCATAATGAACACACACTCCAGAAGAAGGTATTATTTGGGTAATATCGTATCTGTGATCGTATCCGTGGTTGCTCACGCAGGTGTTATGGTATGGGCTTCTTCACAGATAAGGGCTTTCAAGGATCAGTTCCTTACAACCGTTGATTTTGAAGCTTTCAAGAATTATGCGGACTCCATGGGTTCGTTATATACAGAATCTACATTCTGGTTTGATCTGCATGTGGCAGTGTTCGCTTTCTCGACGATCTGCTCGCTGCTTCTTATAGCCAATGTATTCTGGAAATTCAGCCTTATGAAGAATGAGGCAGCGCTTGTTGAAGCGGGAAGGGAGATCTGATGAGAGAAGAAACAATGAATGATGAGAATCTTGTCCGCATTGACAGGATGCGTTATACGAAGAATAAGTTATCTTCGACCATGGCATACATTGCCATTATCGCTGATGTGCTGTATTTTATAAATGTATATCAGTCTGATGTAAAATACCTGAATACCGGTGATTTCTATTATCACATCATCATAGGCGCATCGGTAATATGTAATCTGCTGTTCCTCCTTGCAACCTTCCTTTGTGAAGAGGGTGTTAAGAACTACAAGGATGTATATGCATGGGGAATGCTTGGTCTGGCTGTAGTTCAGATCGTAAGGATATTTATCCTTCCCGCAAAGGCGGTAGCGGCAGGGGTTATGCCCTCCGGACAGCATGTATATCTTGTAGCTATGCTCATCTTATCTGCAGCTTCACTTGTTGTGGGCGCGATCGTGAGTATAATAAGAGGACGTGAATTAAGTATATATTGATCACTGCCGTTTAAACATTCGGTAAAAACAAGGCCGGAAAAACGGCATGGGAGGTATTAATGGCACATTTAAGATTGAAAAATGTAGACAAGATCTATGATAACAATGTCCAGGCAGTTTTCGATTTCAATATCGATATCAAGGACGGAGAATTCATAGTACTGGTTGGTCCTTCAGGCTGCGGTAAGTCCACAACACTCAGGATGATCGCAGGTCTTGAGGACATCACAAAAGGAAATCTCATCCTTGATGACAAGGACATCACCAAGACCCCGCCTAAGGACAGGGATATGGCAATGGTTTTCCAGAACTATGCTCTTTACGGACATATGACGGTTTATGAGAACATGGCGTTCTCTCTTACGATGCGTAAGGAAAATCCCAATGTCATCCATAAGAAGGTGCTTGCTGCTGCGGAGATACTTAATCTCACGGACCAGCTCAACAAGAAGCCTTCCCAGCTTTCCGGTGGTCAGAGACAGCGAGTTGCAATGGGCCGTTCCATAGTAAGAAGCCCGAAGCTCTTCCTGTTCGACGAGCCTCTTTCAAACCTTGATGCGAAGCTCCGCGGATCCACCAGAAGAGAGATACTTCTTCTCCACAAGAGACTTGGGGCTACAATGATATACGTTACACACGATCAGACTGAGGCGCTTACACTGGCTGACAGGATCGTATGTATGTCCATGGGTCATGTACAGCAGATAGGTACGCCTCTTGAGCTGTATGATTCACCTGCAAATATATTCGTTGCCAGCTTCATAGGACTTCCTCCCATGAACTTCTTCGATGTAAAGATCGAGAACGGTATGGCCGGAAATGAATTCTTCTATGTTCAGTTATCTCCCGAGGAGGCTGTTGCACTTGCTCCTTATGAAGGAAAGACGGTTGTAATGGGTGTTCGTCCCGAGGATATAGAAGAGGGCGGAAATGTAAATCTTACAGTTTCCGTAAATGAGAATCTTGGTATGAATACACTTGTTCACGGTCATCTTGGCGGCGACAAGCTCAGGATGGTTGCAAAGATAAAGAACTGGTGTCAGTACAAGCCCGGAGATGTTGTTCCCGTATATTTCAAGCGCAGACACTTCTTCGATAAAGATACTACAAATGCAATAAGAAATGCGTCGATTACCCCTGCCGAGACCGAGGGTTCTGCAATCGGCGGAAATGAGGTGCAGGCATGAGCGAGAATAAGAAAACAAACGGAATGCCGGAGTTTTTAAGAAAGTTTATCGTCTCCTTAAAGAGACATCCGCAGAATATAGCTCTTGTAGTCTATATAATTGCATTCTTTATTTACAACCTGAATCTTACTTATATTTCACATAGTACAGCCCGTATACAGGGTAAGAATATGGGTATATTCGAGTTCATAATCATGCTTGCGTCGACACTTGGCGTGGTTTGCTTTATGAATTCTTTCCCTCGCAGAAAGAATGTAAACATTCCCATGCTTTTACTCAATTTTGTACTTAACGGTCTTGTGATATTCTCGGATGTAATGTACAGGGATCTTATATGGACCGCGCTCAACAGAGCGGATCATCCCATCCCTCTTGAGGATTACATCGCTAAGGCGTTTAATATGCTCCAGACACATATGATCTTCATGATAATCGGTATCGTTCTTACCTTGCTGCTTCCTGTTTACAGTAAGCTGCTCAGAAAGATCAATACGAATATCGATGTCGAGGGCAATGCTGATATAAGCAACATCGAGCTTTCAAATGAGTAAGAAAAAAAAATCTGACCTCCGGCAGCAAAAGTCCGGGGGTCAGGAAAAGGTTGTAGATTATTATGACCTCCATAAAGAGGCCGTAGAGGATCTGGCAACCGCAGATGAATCTAATTCGCCGGTAGTAAGCGAAGAGGAGCTTGAAAAATACAGGGGAAAGAAGAGATTTCAGATCCCCGCTGCCGTAAAGGTCATCTTTGTAAAATGGTGGTTTGCCGGTGCAGTATGTTTCTTCTTCTACATGGGTCTTGGAAATTATATAGGTGATTTTCTTGATCAGATGTTTGTCTTCGCTTTTGCACTGGGGGTTGTAACGGATCTTATGACAAATAATGTTATCCGTTTCATGGAACCCACCGAAGGTGAATTTTCGAAGTTTATGATGTTTCCTAAGAAGAAATGCGTTAATCTCTTTTTAAACATCATTCACGGGTTTGTGGTAATGATACTTACATATATGGTCTATGCGGTGATAAACGGTATAGGCGTTGCAGTAACAGGGAATTCGGATATGCCTGTACTTGCGGTAGGGCCGGTGATATTCGGCCTGGTATCCGTAGGCATGGATGAGCTGTTGATAGGTATCAAACATCTCGGTATCGCTATGGTAAGGGATGCAAAAAAGGCAGCTGTTGCTGCCGGCAAAAAATAGTAATGCTGCAGAAAACGCATTAAGATAAAGGAGTCATAAACATGGTCTATTTAGCTCTGAAGGATGTCAACAAGATTTACCCTAACGGTTTCCATGCCGTACATGATTTTAATCTTGAGATTGAAAAAGGGGAATTTATCGTATTCGTCGGACCTTCCGGCTGCGGTAAGTCCACAACGCTCAGGATGATAGCAGGGCTTGAGGATATAAGCAAGGGAGATCTTTCGATCTACGGTAAGAGAGCAAACGAGCTCGGACCCCGTGAAAGAGAGGTGGCCATGGTTTTCAAGAGCTACGCTCTTTATCCGCAGAAAACAGTATTTGATAACCTCGCATACGGTCTCAGCCTTCAGGGTGTTGATGAGGATGAGATAGAGAAGAAGGTTAACAGCGTTGCAAAGATTCTCGGTCTTGAGGAATATCTCGACAGACTTCCCAGAGCTCTTTCCGGCGGACAGAGACAGCGTGTGGCCGTTGGACGTGCCATCATAAGAAAAGTTGGTATCTTCCTCATGGACGAGCCTCTTTCAAACCTTGACGCAAAGCAGCGTGTTACGATGAGATCAGAGATCACATCCATACATCGTTCCACAGGTGCAACTACAATATATGTTACACATGATCAGACCGAAGCTATGACCATGGCAGACAGGATCGTGGTTATGCGTGATGGTTATATACAGCAGACCGGTACGCCTTACGAGCTTTATTTCGAGCCTGCAAACGTATTCGTTGCCGGCTTCATAGGCGAGCCTCCCATGAACTTTATAAGAGGTATAGTAAGGGACGGCGGCATCCCCATGGGTAATTCAATAATCGACATCCGTGTTGCTTTCCCTGAGATAGCAGCTGAATATGAGGGTAAGGAACTTATCGTAGGTTTCCGTCCCGAGCATGCGCTTCTTGGAAAGTATGAGCAGTCTTATCTGCTTACAGCACAGGTTGAGCTTACCGAAATGCTTGGTGATAATTCTAACGTTTATCTTACTATGGGTAATGATAAGACTATCATCAAGGTTGATCCTCATGATACTCCGCAGATAGACTCTACCATAGAGTTTTCTATCCCTTACAACAGAATCTATCTCTTCGATGGTGATTCCGAGAACAGGATCTGAGGAGGTGTCATGCAGATAGGTTTAAGACTACACGACAGTGCAGCTCTTCCTTTCGAAGAACGTTTAAAGACGGTACATGAGCAGGGTTTCTCCTGTGTTCATATAGCTTTATCCAAGATCTCAGATCTTAGTTCTGACGTTGTTTCTTTGACGCCTGGTTATGGTTTCGCCTTAGCCAGGCGTTTTAATGCGGCAGATCTTGATATAGCTGTACTTGGATGCTATTTAAACCTTTGTAATCCGGATGAAGCGGCACTTTCAAAGATATTAAAGAAATATGAAGCGAATATAAGGCTTGCATCTTACCTTCCCTGCAGTGTGGTAGGCACGGAGACAGGGGCACCGAATACCTCCTATGACTGTTCGGACAGAGAGGCGGTAAGGAGCGAAGAGGCATATACCTTTTTCCGCGATAATTTAAAAAAAGTAACCGGATATGCTGAGAAATACGGCGTGACTATGGCCATAGAACCTGTGTATAAGCATATCATCTATGATGCAAAAAGGGCAAGGAGGCTGCTTGATGAAATAGAGTCACCGAATCTGCGCATCATATTTGATCCGGTCAATCTTTTGGATCCGAAAGAAAGTGACGAGCGCCACAAGGAAGTGATTTCCGAGGCGATGGATCTTCTCGAGGAGGAGATCTCGATCATTCATCTTAAGGATTTCATAAGAAAGGATGATGATTTTAAAGCGGTCGGCTGCGGAAAAGGCGAGATGGAATATGAGGACATAATCCGCTTTGCCGTAAAGAAGAAACCCTTTATACAGGCCACGCTTGAAAATACAACGCCCGATGATGCAGTAAGCTGCAGGGAATATATAGAACAGATAGAGCGAAAAATTATTACTGAAGAGATGAAATGAGGTGTTTTATGGACGCAATGCTTAAGAAACAGATTGGGGATTATGTTGAGTATCTGCTCGCTGAATCCACAGCAGAGGCTCCCTTATGGAATAAGGAGATAGCAGGTAAGGGAAAGCAGAATAAGTGGAATTATATCGATGGCTGTATGATAATGGCCGTTCTTTCCATGTACAAGAATACCGGGAAAAAGCTTTATTTCGACGCTGCTAAAAATTTCATTGATTATTTTGTTAAAGAAGACGGATCCATATTTACATATGATCCTAAGGAATACAATCTGGATAATATAAACGAGGCAAGAAATCTCTTCTTCCTTTACGATGAGACAGGCGAGGAAAAGTACAGGAAGGCTCTTGATCTTGTCCGCAGCCAGCTGGATACCCAGCCCCGTATAAAGGAGGGTAATTTCTGGCATAAGGATATATATGAGAATCAGGTGTGGCTTGACGGACTTTTCATGGCACAGCCTTTCTATATGACATATGAGACGAAATTCAATAAGATGGAAGGCTGCGGAGATTCCATAAAGCAGTTTAAGAACGTGGTAAAGAGAATGCGCGATGAGAAGACCGGTCTCTATTATCATGGTTATGATGAATCAAGAAAGATGTACTGGGCAGATCCCGAGACAGGAAAGAGCCCTAATTTCTGGCTCCGTGCCATGGGCTGGTTTGCACTTGCTCTGGTTGATACATGCGAAGCTACAAGCGAGATGCTCTATGCTGAGAAGCGTTTCCTTTCCGATACTTTCAGGGATCTTGTGGATGCTCTTATCAAGTATCAGGATGAGAGCGGAATGTTCTGGCAGGTTGTTGATCAGGGTGGAAGAGAAGGCAATTATCTTGAAACATCCGGAACAGCACTTATCGCTACTGCAATACTTAAGGCCGTAAGGCTTGATTATATCCCCGAAAGCTATGCACAGTATGGAGAGAAGGCATTTAACGGCATAATCGATAAGTATTTCTCTGTTTCCGAGAATGGCGAGATCAATCTCGGCGGTATCTGCCTTGTGGCTGGTCTTGGCGGAAAGCAGCACAGAGACGGAAGCTTTGAGTATTATATATCCGAGCCCGTGGTAGAGAATGAGTCAAAGGGTGTAGCGCCTTTTATAATGGCTTATCTTGAAGTGGCGGCGCGCGAGGATATCAACAGGGTTCCGGGAAAGGAATGATATGAAGTTATCAGCATTCGGTGTTACAGCCAGAACGGTCACGATAGAACGTGAAAACGAAAGCCGCTACAGGACTAAAGAAGAAATAAGCGTATCCGTAAACGGCAGCACTGTACTAAAAACAGATAAAAATGTTTTTACCTTATTTGGACTTGATCCCGATACGGAGTATAAGATAGAAACCTCTGACGGAGGCAGTCTGGATATAAAGACTGCAAAGGAGACTGTTCTCTTTGATGTAAGGCGTTTTGGAGCAAAGGGACACGGTGAGGTTGAGGAAGGCGCCTTTATACAGGCTGCAATTGAAGCCTGTCCCGAGGGTGGAACCGTATATGTTCCGAAGGGAACATATCTCTGCAGACCGCTTTTTATGAAGAGCGGCATTACTCTTTATCTTGAAAAAGAAGCAAGGCTCCTTGCTGTTACCGACAGGAAGCTCTATCCCATCCTTCCCGGGACAATAAGAAGGACAGACGATGACAGGGAAGAGATCTGCCTTGGCAGCTGGGAAGGTAATCCCCTGGATCAGTTTGCTTCACTTATCACTGCCATAGGGGTTAAGAATTTTACCCTTACCGGCGGCGGTATAATAGACGGCAATGCTGCCTCTTCCGACTGGTGGGTGGAGCACCGCGTAAAGAGGATCGCGTGGAGGCCGAATCTCATATATTTTACGGGCTGTGAGAATATAGTATTCTCCGGAATTAAAGTCTGCAATTCGCCTGTATGGAATGTGCATCCGGCATATTCAAAGAATATCGAGCTTTTGGATCTTATGATAGAGAATCCTTCGGATTCGCCAAATACCGACGGTATAGATCCCGAATCCTGTGAGGATGTGCTTATACTGGGAACACATATATCAGTCGGTGATGACTGCGTTGCTATAAAGAGCGGCAAGCTGTATATGGCAGAAAAGCATTTCCGCAGGACCGAGAGAGTTACCGTACGCAACTGCCTTTTTGAAAAGGGACATGGTGGTGTCACTGTGGGAAGTGAGATCGCAGGCGGTGTTGTAGGCGTAAGGGTATTAAAGAGCGTATTTAAGAATACCGACAGAGGAATAAGGATAAAGACCAGGCGCGGCAGGGGAGAAAAGTCTTATCTGGATGATATCTCCTGTACGAATATGATAATGGACCATGTTCATATGCCGCTTACGGTGAACATGTTCTACTTCTGCGATCCCGACGGACATTCAAGCTATGTTCAGGATAAGGGAGAGCATGAGAAGGATGACCAGACGCCGAAGATCGGATGCATAAGCTTCGAGGATGTGGAATGTACAGGAACGGAAGCCATGTTCGTATGCGCATGGGGACTTCCTGAGGAACCCATTGAAAAGATTTCCTTAAAGAATGTCAATGTAAGTTATGCTGCTCCTGCCGACAGGAAGGCTGACAGGCCCATAATGACGGATGGTTTCGAGAAGGTTACCGGAAAGACTCTGTTTATAAAGAATGTAAAGGAACTTGAGATAGATAATGTGAACATAAGCGGAGAGGATGTATCTGCTCCGGATATAGCAGAAGATACAAAGGCAGATCTTTCGGGACTTAAGATTAATTAAAGTATCAGTTTGGAAACGTCAAAGAGCCGGTTTACCGCAGAAGAGTATTCTTCCGGGGACCGGCTTTTTTTAATGGCTTTTAAGGCTTTTGCCGATGTGTCCGGATCAAAGGACATGGCAGTATAGTGCCAGAGTTCTTTAAGACGCATTATCGCATTTCCGGGGCCCATATCTTCCGAATATGCCTCAAATAATCTGTTATAAAAGATTTTAAGTTCGGCTTTATCAGTTTTACGTCCTGTTCTGATCCGCCTGAAGAAGCCGGGATCCATAAGTATACCCCTGCCTGCCATTATCCCTGAAAGACCTTTAAATCTTTCGTTTAAGTCTGAATAATCTTTTATGGTAAAAATATCACCATTGTATATGAGCCCATCCTTCTTTAAGCGGTAAGCTTTTTCAAAGGCGCTTATATCAACGCTTCCGTTGTAATACTGTTTACTGTATCTCGGATGGATTATAAGTTCTGATAAAGGATATCTGTCATATACGGCAAGAATATCATCCCATTCCCAGGCCTCTTCCATACCAATGCGTGTTTTTACCGAAAGGGAGAGCTTTACAGATCTTTCATCTTCGATCTTTCTCATGACTTCAAATAATCCGTGAAGCAGTCTGTCAAGCTCTGAGGGATCCTCAAGCAGACCCGCGCCTTTTCCCTTTGCCACCACGGTGCCTGATGGACATCCTGCATTTAAATTAAACTCTCTGTATCCCATATCCGTAAGGGCGCATAAGAGAAGTTCAAAGCTTTCCGCATCTTTTGTCATTATCTGTGGAACGAGGCAGATATTGGGATTATTCGCGGGATTCACATCTTTAAGCTCTCTTGTCCTCATGGCTCTTTTTACCGCAGCAGTGATAAAGGGGCTGAAGAATTTATCTGCACCCCCGAAAACATCCTGCATTGCATTGCGGAAAACATATCCGGTTATCTGCTCCATCGGAGCCATATAAAGCTTCATATCTGCACCTTAAGTATAAATGGTTCTTTTGATTATACTCTATGGCTGCAGAATGAATCAATCTGCCGGAATATAAGATAAACAGAATGAAAAAAGTTCTTATCTGTTATAAAATAAGCGGAGAATATTCAGGTGGAGGAAAAAATGGATATAGCAAAGGTAATAGCGGCGGAACTGAAGATAAAGCCCTCACAGGTAGCGACTGTCATGCAGCTTATTGATGAGGGAAATACCATTCCGTTTATAGCGAGATACCGTAAGGAGATGCATGGCGGTCTGAATGATGAAGTGCTCAGAAATCTGGATGAGCGCCTGAATTATCTTCGCGGTCTTGAGGAGAGAAAGGAAACCGTACTCAAAAGCATAGATGAACAGGGTAAACTTACGGATGAGTTAAAGAAGGCAATAGAAGATGCCATGACTCTTGTGGCTGTTGAGGATCTTTACCGCCCGTATAAGCAAAAGCGCCGGACCAGAGCGACGATCGCCAGGGAAAAGGGGTTGGAAGGACTTGCTGTCTGGCTGCAGCTCCAGCAATCACGACATTCTGTGGAAGAGGAAGCAAAAAAATATATAGATGAGAGTAAGGGTGTGCTTAGCGCCGAAGATGCGATCGGGGGAGCGAAAGACATTCTGGCTGAACTCATATCCGATGAGGCAGAATACCGTACATGGATCAGAAATATCACAAGGCGTGAGGGAATAATAATATCCGAAGCTAAGGATGAGCAAATATCGTCTGTTTATGAGATGTATTATGATTTTAAGGAACCTGTGTCAAAGATGACCGGTTACCGTACACTGGCGGTCAATCGCGGCGAGAAGGAAAAGATCCTTAACGTAAAGCTTCAGGCACCGGAAGAAAAAATAATCCAATACCTTGAAGAAAAGCTTATCGTAAGAAACTCCGATGCAGCTGCACCATATTTAAAAGAAGTCTGTAGAGATGCCTATCTTCGGCTTATCAGGGAATCGACGGAACGGGAGATACGCAGCGAACTTACCGAAAAAGCTGAGAATGGCGCCATCGAAGTATTCGGGAAGAATCTTAAGCAGTTACTGATGCAGCCTCCCATACGCGGTCATGTGGTACTTGGCTGGGATCCGGCTTTCCGTACAGGCTGCAAGCTTGCGGTGGTCGATGCAACAGGAAAGGTGCTTGATACCAGGGTTATTTATCCGACAGCGCCTCAGAATAAGGTTGAGGAGGCAAAGAAAGATGTTAAGGCATTGATAAAAAAATATGGAATAGACCTGATCTCTGTAGGCAACGGAACAGCCTCAAGAGAGTCCGAGCAGATAATATCCGAAATGCTCCATGAGATAACGGAGCCGGTACAGTATGTTATCACTAATGAAGCCGGTGCATCGGTCTATTCGGCCAGCAAACTTGCGACAGAAGAGTTTCCTGAGTTTGATGTGGGGCAGAGGAGTGCGGCATCCATAGCAAGGCGTGTTCAGGATCCCCTGGCAGAGCTTGTAAAGATAGATCCCAAGTCGATCGGAGTAGGCCAGTATCAGCATGATATGAACCAGAAAAAGCTTGGTGAGGCATTGGGTGCAGTGGTAGAAGACTGTGTTAACAGAGTGGGCGTAGATTTAAATACCGCATCCGCTTCTCTCCTGGAATATGTATCGGGCATAAATACAACACTGGCAAGGAATATCGTAAATTACCGTGAAAAGAACGGAAGCTTTGGCAGCAGGAAGGAACTGCTTAAAGTTCCAAAGCTGGGGCCGAAGGCTTATGAGCAGTGTGCAGGTTTTTTAAGGATAGCAGATGCCGGGGAGCCTTTGGACGGAACCGGTGTTCATCCGGAGTCATATGATGTCACCAAAAAACTTCTGACAAAGCTTGGCTGTTCAACCGATGATATAAAAAAAGGAGGTCTTCCGGGGCTTTCTGCAAAGGTAAAGAATACCTCAGAGCTTGCAGAATATCTGTCTGTAGGTGAGCTTACTTTAAAGGATATCATAAAAGAGCTGGAGAAGCCGGGACGGGATCCCAGGGAGGATATGCCGGGCCCAATACTCAGGTCAGATGTAATGAGTATGGAAGATCTTAAAGAAGGCATGGTACTTAAAGGGGTTGTGCGCAATGTCATTGATTTTGGTGCTTTTGTGGATATCGGTGTGCATCAGGACGGTCTGGTTCACATTTCCCGGATGTCGGAGAGGTATATAAAGCACCCGCTTGAGGTGGTGTCGGTAGGAGATATTGTGGAGGTTCAGGTATTGGATGTGGACCCTGCAAAGAAACGCATATCGCTTAAGTTAACAGGGGCTTTTCATTGAATAAAAGGGCTTTTTGAGTTAAAATAAAGAGATGATCTGTGCCTAAGAGCGGGGATTGCAGGAGGTTTTTTAATGTTTCATCCGGGGCAGGGCGGAAAGCTGTATTGTCTCATAGGAAAGAGTGCTTCCGGGAAAGACAGCATATACAGGCTTCTCATGGAAGATCCTTCACTTTCTTTAAAGCCTGTGGTCACCTGTACCACAAGGCCAAAGCGTGACGGAGAGGAAGATGGAAGGGAGTATCATTTCGTTTCAGAGGACGAGATGCATGCCATGGAAGATGCAGGGCTGGTGGCGGAATCCAGGGTCTATCATACGGTATACGGAGACTGGTATTATTTCACGGAAGGCGGCAGATCCTTAGATCTTTCTGAGGGCGACAGGCTGATGATAGCTACACTGGAGGCCTTTGCTTCGCTTAAAGCCTATCTTGGAGAGGAAAAGACGGTTCCTTTATATATCACCCTTGATGACGGAGAACGTCTTGAAAGAGCGTTAAACAGGGAGAGAGCCCAGAAGGAGCCTAAATATAAAGAGATGTGCAGGCGTTTTCTTGCGGATGAGGAAGATTTTTCTGATGAAAAGCTTAGGGCTGCCGGTATAGGAGAGGATGCATTTTTTGAAAATGATGATCTTGCATCCTGTCACGCGCGTATAAGGGAGATGATGCTGTCCGATGGATGAGATAAAGATAAGCCAGATATCCCAGCCGGTAAATATAGAAAAGACAAACCAGGTCCGGAGCGGAGATGACAGTTTTAAGTTTATGCTGACATCCAGCATACAGGAGAAGGACCTGCAGGAAAAGCTGGTGTCCCTTATGGGAGAGATCACCGAGCAGGGCAAGCGTATATCAAAGAAAAAGGATATCCGCGATATGAAGCGCTACAGGTCTCTTATAAAGGAATTCCTAAATGAGGTGGTTAACAGATCCCACAGCTTTAACAGGGAGAATTTCCTTGATAAAAGAGGCCGCCACCGTATATATGGAATAGTAAGATTAGTGGATGAAAATCTGGATAAGCTTGCCACGGAGCTTATGAAGGAAGAAGCAGATAACGTGGAGGTGCTTGCAACTATAGGTGAGATAAGGGGATTGCTCCTGGATATTTTCACGTAAAGGGGGATTGATATGCCGCGTTTTTCGGATATCGTAGGTCAGGAAGAGATAAAAACAGAGCTTAAGAATGCCATCGCAGGCGGCCGCATTGCGGGAGCATATATAATACGCGGAGAAAACCGCTCGGGCAAGGAATTTGTGGCGAAGGTCTTTTCGCAGGCTCTTGTGTGTGAAAATATAAAAGAGGTGACCGATCCGGCTCTTACGGAGCCCTGTATGTCCTGCCCGGCATGCAGGCAGGCTGTTGCACATAATCATCCGGATATAGTTTATCTCCACCATGAAAAGCCTAATTCCATCGGAATAGATGATGTGCGCGAAGGCATCATAGATACAGTGTTCATAAAGCCGTACAGTGCCAGACATAAGATATATATCATTGAAGAGGCGGAGAAACTTACGCCCCAGGCACAGAACGCGCTGTTAAAGACTATTGAGGAACCGCCGGAATATGCGGTATTTCTTATACTCACAAGCCAGCCGGAAGCCCTGCTTCCCACCATCTTAAGCCGCTGCATCATGCTCACCATGAAGCCTGTGCCGGATGATGATATGAGAGCCTATCTCATAAGAGAGCTTGGCGTTTCCGACAGCAGGGCCGAGATATGCATAGCCTTTGCGAGAGGAAACTTAGGCAGGGCAAAGGCCCTCGCCACCAATGAGGATTTTGAAAAGATAAGGGTGAGCGCTCTTTCGCTTATGAAGAACATCAGGAGCATGGATACCCGTGATGTGATGGAGACGCTTAAAGAGATAAGGAGTTTCGGCTTTGATATAAATGATTATCTGGATATCATGGCCGTCTGGTACAGGGACATACTTCTTTTCAAGGCAACACATGATATGAACCATCTGGTTTTCAGGGATGAGATATCAGGCATACAGAAGATAGCCGCCGGCAGCGCATATGACGGTATAGAGGAAGTCATATCCGCACTTGATACGGCAAAGACAAGACTTAGATCGATGGTCGACTATGAGCTTACCATGGAGCTACTTATGCTCACCATCAGGGAGAATATATCAGAATGACAAAAGTAGCAGCAGTCAGGTTCCGCACGGCGGGAAAGACATATTATTTCGATCCGGAAGGTTTTGAATTAAAAAGAGGGATGCACGTAATAGTGGAGACGGCCCAGGGTATTGAATATGCACAGGTGACAGCACCTCCCTTTGAAGTGGAAGATGAAAAGGTAACAAAGCCTTTAAAGAAGATAACCAGGATCGCCACAAAGGAAGATGATGATCAGAATGAGGAAAATCTCCTCAGGGAAAAAGAAGCTTTCCATATAGGGAAACAAAAGATCGCGGATCACGGTCTGGAGATGAAGCTCATAGATTGTGAATACAGCTTTGACAGAAGCCGTCTCACCTTTTATTTTACGGCGGACGGAAGGGTTGATTTCCGTGAGCTCGTAAAGGATCTTGCGGGCACATTCAGGCTCCGTATAGAGCTCAGACAGATCGGCGTCAGGGACGCAACCAGGATGTTAGGAGGTCTCGGAAGCTGCGGAAGGGAGCTTTGCTGTCATGCCTATATGAGGGATTTCGTTCCTGTATCAATAAAGATGGCAAAGGAACAGAACCTTTCCTTAAATCCGGGAAAGATATCGGGAATGTGCGGAAGACTTATGTGCTGCCTTTCTTATGAGGCTGAAGCATATGCATATCTAAACCGTCATATGCCTAAGATGGGAGAGAAGGTAAAGCTTCCCGACGGGCGTGAAGGCACTGTCCAGAGTATGGATATATTAAAGGGCAGGGTAAAGGTGATGACCTTCGACGGAGATGAGAGAGAGCTGGAAGAATATTCCGCATCCGATCTTGAATTCAAAAAACGCGGGAAGGAGGCCGATAAGCCCACTGAGGAAGAGTCCGATGAACTTAAGCTTATTGAGGCTCTTGAAGAAAAGGATATGCCCGTGGAGGAGCCTGCCCGCAAGCGTGAGAATAAAAACCATCATGAAGGCAAAAAAGAAAAAAAGCCTTCCTATGGAAACGAAAAACATTCAAAGGAACATAACGGAGATTTTAAAAAGAAAAAGAAATTCCATGATAAGAAGCATGACAGAGACAGGCACGGAGGGAAGCCTGATGAAGAAAACTGAGATGGAAGGAAAGGTGAAGCTTAAGGCAGGAGAGCGGATAGATGACCTGCAGCTTTCGGGGCTTAAGATAATCCAGGATCCTTCACGCTTCTGCTTTGGCATGGATGCGGTGCTGCTTTCGGGCTTTGTAAAAGCCAAAGAGGGAGCAAACATACTCGATATAGGAACGGGCACAGGCATACTTCCGCTGCTGCTTTCGGCAAAGACAAAAGCAGCTCATATCACGGGACTTGAGATACAGGAAGAAAGCGCCGAAATGGCTGAGCGCAGCCTTACGTTAAACAGTGATATTCTTAACGGACGGCTGGATATAGTAAGAGGAGATATAAAGGAAGCGGGAAAGCTTTTTGCCCCCGCTTCTTTTGAAGTGATCTGCTGCAATCCCCCTTATAAAAAAGCAGGATCGGGGATAATAAACCCGCATGATGCAAAGGCTGTTGCAAGGCATGAGATATACTGCACCTTTGATGATATAGCAAAGCAGGCCAATATGCTTTTAAAGGGCGGGGGAAAACTCTTTATCGTTCACCGCCCGGAACGCCTTCCGGAGCTTTGCATCACACTCTCCAAAAGAAGACTGGAAGTAAAACGTATGCGCTTTGTATATCCCTTTGCGGACAGGGAACCTGAAATGGTGCTCATAGAGGCGGCAAAGGACGGAAAGTCCGGAATGAAAGCGGAGAAGCCCCTTATCATATACGAGAGTGAAGGGGTGTATTCTGCGGAGATAAAAAGAGATTACGGGTTTTAGGAAAAGATGGAAAAGAATAAGACAGATAAAAAAGAGGGCATGCTCTATCTTTGCGCAACGCCAATAGGGAATCTTAAGGATATAACGACAAGGGTGTTAGAGACACTTTCACAGGTGGATCTGATAGCAGCAGAGGATACCAGGAACAGCATCCATCTCCTTAATCATTTCGGGATAAAAACTCCCATGACCAGCTATCATGAGTTCAATAAATATGATAAGGCCGATATCCTCATAGGCAGGATGAAAGCAGGGGAGGATATTGCACTTATCACGGATGCAGGGACGCCCGCCATATCGGATCCCGGAGAAGTGCTTGTAAGACGCTGCCACGAGGAAGGTGTAAATGTCACATCTCTTCCGGGCCCCGCTGCCTGTATCACAGCCCTTACCCTATCGGGACTTTCCACCAGGCGATTTGCTTTTGAGGGCTTCTTACCACATGATAAAAAAGAAAGGGAGCAGGTACTTGAAGACCTTAAGGATGAATACAGGACAGTAATAATCTATGAAGCACCGCATCATTTAAGAGCCACCCTTGATATATTGTTTCAGACTCTCGGAAACAGGAAGCTTTGCCTGTGCAGGGAACTTACCAAACGCTTCGAGACCGTGATCCCCACGGATCTTTGTTCGGCCATTGAGCTTTATGAAGAGGAAGAACCAAAGGGAGAATATGTGCTGGTGCTTGAAGGAGCGGATAAGGAAGCGGATATAAAGAAAAAACAGGAAAGCTTCCTTGCGCTTTCAATAGAGGAGCATGTGGCTCACTATGAGGCTGAAGGTCTTGACAGAAAAGCCGCCATGAAGAAGGCGGCAGAGGACAGGGGCGTACCCAAGCGGGAGATATATGATGCGCTTTACAGGAAAGACAGGTGACCGTATACGGTCTGTCATTTTTGCCTTCCGCGGTGATGTTCCTTTTTGATCCGGTACATTTCCGCGTCAGCCTTTTCAAGTGCGCTCTTTATGCTGAAACTGTCATCAAAGCATGTCGTGTATGCTCCGCAGCTTGCGATCACATCATATCCTTTTTCTGAAGACTCATTGCAGTCTGTGAGATAACGCTCTATTTTTCCGATGATGCTGTCAACATCACAGTCACCCGGGATCACGGAAAAGATCTCATCGCCGCCAAACCTGACATTTACGGCATTGCACGGACAGGATTTCTTTACGGCATCGGCGATGACCTTTATTGCACGATCGCCTTCCTTGTGTCCGTAATTGTCATTTATCGTCTTAAGGTCATCCAGATCGGACATTATCACTGATACCGGCGTGTTTGTGCCTCTTTTTTCACGGCATACTTCCTCAAATATATTATAAAAAGCAACACGGTTATACAGACCGGTGAGATAGTCTCTTTCGTACATCTCATTGACCTTGCGCACAAGGCTTCTCTGGTAATTCATGTTTATATATCCGCCAAGGCCCATTTCTATGGTACTGCTGATGATGGATGAGCGGGAATATTTTACATTATCGTAATCCCGGTAATTAAAGCATGCATATCCCATGGGGATATCCATATAGGTAAGGGAATAAAAGATAAGGGGATAACCGCTTTCCATCATTTTGCCAAGCACAGGATTGCCTTCATCAAAAAAGACATGTCCATCAGGCATTTTTTTGATCACACGTTCGTTATCCGAATCGATATACATAACAAGTTCATGAGGATCGAGACGGGATTTGGATGAATCAAAGTAATATTCGTCGGTACGGAAACAGTTTTTGTTTATGATAAGAAGCACGTTTTTAATAAGCTCCTGATCATGAAGGATCCTGTCATTAAGGTAGGCGACCATTTCATTGGGATCTTTGCTGGTCTGCATATCGGTTATGATCTGGAACATCATATGTGCAGATTCCTGATGTCTGTAAAAGCCGGAATTAAAATGATCCTGAAGTGTGTTTTCTCCCATTGAAACTTTAGGAAAACCTGTTGATTCATTTGGAACATAGGTGGGAAGCACAACAGAGAGCTTTATGTCTTCTTTTGATATATCGCCGTTTGCAACATCCCTTATGAAATCTATTGCCGCCCCGGCAAGTTCCGGTGTGGTACACATTGCGGTGGTTATGGCGGGGGTGACCATAAATACTTCATCAAATCCGTCAAAGCCCGTAACGATAAGATCCTCCGGTATTCTGTAGCCGTGCTGCTGAAAAACGGAACATACATTAAGTGCCATGATATCATTGGCACAGAATATGGCGTCCGGTATATTCCCGGATCCTATCAGTTTAAGGGATTCCCTTATCGTAGGATTGGCCCAGAAATCCCCGTAGCTGACCATGCTTTCGTCAAAGCTGAAACCATAGTCGGTGATCACTTTTTTGAAAGCGTCGATCCTTTCCATGGAGAATACATTATCGGGAAATCCCGCCATTATATGCGGATGGGAGATCTTCCTGCTTTCAAAGGTGCTGCGTACTACATTTTCAAATCCCTTTTTATAATCAAATTTAACCCCGAAGCAGCCGTCGTATTGTCCGTCGACAATTAAGACGGGAATATCGTGTGCATGCGCCTTTTCGATTATCTTACGGGAAACGGTGGAGCTTTTGATCCTTTCATCCATTATGATCACTGCGTCCGTTATTTCATAGGGTATGATATCAAAAACGGCGGTATCCGCGTGGAGCTTATCCTCTTCCCAGTATACATCCTCGCTGAGGGTAAATATCATAAGAGAACAGCCTGTATCGGAGATCCCTTCGTTGACGCGCTTGATAAAATCGTGAACCTGTCTGTCATATATTCTGGACGTGCATAATGCGACTGTTTTTTTACCTTTTAGCAATTGACCGTATCCTCCGCTGCAGGTTTGTTTCTCCGATCATCATGGTTATGTCCTGTAATTCTGCATAGGAGGAACTTCTACAGTTTATCACTTGAATGGAAAATATTCTATAGCAAACGACCGCGGCGTGCCCAAGCGCGAGATATATGATGCGCTTTATAAAAAATGATCAGCTGTCCGCAGTAAGCATCTTAGCCCAGGCACCGCCCCGTATCATCTTAAAACCGATAATGCATTTTATCAGTTCAAGCGACTGGACTGAAGCTATCAGTACGGTTACATTAAGTGATGTATAACGGCTTAATAAAAATGCGGAAGGGACCGATATCACCCATGCAAAGCAGCTGTCAAAAACAAAGGTGATGAGAGTGTTTCCGCCGGAACGTATTGTAAAATACGAGGCGTGATTAAAAGCATAAAGCGGCATCAGTATGCCGTAGATCATGATAAAGCCTGCAGCCATATGTTTGATGCTTTCCGAAGTATTGTAGATAAGCGGGAAGAAGGGCGCGATAATAACCATGACCGCTCCGAAAACAGTTCCGCATAAAACCGTGAAGGCAATAAGCTTTGCGGCATCATCCTTTGCTTCTTTTATATTTCCCTTTCCAAGTTCCTGGCCGACTATGATTCCGACCGCCTCACCCATGGCAATAAAAGATACTCCCATCAGATTCCAGATGGTGGATTCGATATTAAGCGCAGCCACGGCATCAAGGCTTCTGTAAGAATAGCTCTGATTCATGAAAGTCTGCGACAGGGCCCAGAGAGTTTCATTGGCGATAAGCGGCAGGGATCTGACAGCAAATTTTAACGCCAGATCGCGGGGGATACGGAGTGTGGAAAAAGCTTTTTTTATAAAGGGATAGGTATCCGAACGCAGCCCTGTGCTGAAAGCAAGTATGCCAAGCTCCACAAAGCGTGATAAAACGGTTGCTGCTGCGGCGCCTACTGCTCCAAGGGCCGGAAGCCCGAAATGACCGTAGATCAGTATGTAATTGCCGGCAAGATTTACGAATATGGCTGCAACGGATGCTGTCATGGGAAGCTTTGTCTCACCGGTATCCCTGAGTGTTCCCGAGTATGCAAAGGAGAGACCTGTGGGTATCAGACCTATGAGCATGACATGCAAATAATCAAGACCTGCCTCAAGGGACTCGGCGGCATCCTCCGGAGATCCCTCACCCTGAAGGAACAGAGAGATAAGGGTTTCACCGAAGTGGTTTATTATCAATATGCTGAGGAGTGAGAGAAGGGTATTTGATACCAGTTTGTAGCGGAAGGTATTTCTTACACCGTTTGTATCGTTACAGCCTGCATACTGGGCAGTAAAGATCCCCACTCCGGCGGTGGCGCCGAAGATCAGCAGGAAGTATACAAAGATTATCTGATTGGCTATGGCTACGCCCGAAAGTGCGTTGGTACCGACCCTGCCTATCATCACATTATCAAGAAGGCTCACAAAATTTGAGATGCCGTTCTGTATCATAATGGGAAGGGCGATACCGAGTGTCATGCGGTAGAAATTCCTGTCACCCTTAAGTTTTCCGATTTTTTTAATAAATGAGCTCATTCCGAAGATTATACTTTAAAGCGCGCCGGGATTCAAATCCGATAGCAGGATAAAGGCACCTGTCATCCTGAGCGCAGCGAAGGATCTTAGTGTTTTTTCGGGGCTAAGAAATCTCTATTAAATCCGTACTTGTTTTTTTATAATCATAGCTGTATCATACAAACAATCTTAAAGAAATTCTTTGGACCTCAAAGTCCATCAGGCGATTCCGCCGGAGATTTCACGAGAGAAGCAGTATTACGCACGTTGCAAAGAAGGTTTTATGTGATTTATAATTGAAGGAGGATAAGCCATTGTGGGTTCAATAGAAATATTTCGGAAAAGTCTATCGGAAATACAATGCTGGACAGAAAAAAAGCAGATTGTTCTGCCGGCTGATGAATATGCAGAGGTGATGAGTGAATTAAATTCGCACATGTCACCTGAGGATAGAAATCATAAATTTGTTACAAAGCCAATTGGCAACTATTACTATACTGTTATAAATAGGGAATTTGATGATTATATCATTGTCGGAAAGCATTTGATAGTCGATAAGTGTTGAGGAAGAGTGGGAGGATAAAGAATGAGCGAACACGGAAAAGAACTGATGATGCTTCTTAGAAATATTTATAATGATCACGATTTTGTGTGCGGAACCATGAGCAATTGTGGTGGGGAAGAAGCATGGAAAGAAATGTGTGATTTTATTAAATATGCAAATGAACAATGCGAGAAGATCACATCGGATGATATCCTTGCCCTGTCGCTTTCTCTTGGAGAAAAATATGTCAGGGATAAGGATATTGTCTGTATAGCTGATTCCGAGACTATGGCAGCAGCATTATAAGAAACCATTAAATCCGTACTTGTTTTTTTGTGAGCATAGCAGTATCATACAAACAATCTTAAAGAAATTCTTTGGACATCAAAGTCCATCAGGCGATTCCGCCGGAGATTTCACGAGAGAAATAATATACAGGCTGACATTACAAACGTGTTTTGTTATGGCGGAAAGACGATTGTAAGCTTAGATGTTGCAGACAGTTCAGATTAAAATAATCCCATAAATATGGCCAGACTGAAGGAAGCGGCTATCTTTGGGATGGATGAAAAAGAGGTGATGGAAGTTATGGACAAAGCAGAAAGATAGAAAAAATATGGAAGAGATATTTCAAAATATGGAGGTGTCAAATAAAACGATATGAACACAGATGAAGTATTGAAACAAAGAAATATAGGAAAATATCTGATGATAGTGAATATTATTCGCACTGAGAATGATTATGCAATGCGTTCAGGTTTTTCTTTTGTATCAAGAGAAGAAATAGCGACATGGGCATCTGTCGAGGAAAAAGAAATTGATGACCTGATGGCGTATTGCAGAGCTTTTGATAAGTATATTATTGCAACTGAAGCAGCTAATAAATTCCCACGATCAAATGGTTTAGGTGATTATGATAATGTACATTTTTACGTAGCATATACCGGAAAAAGATTTGGAGAGGCTTTCATTCTTGAACATGACTTTCCGATAAGAGAGGATTTATACGGAGACATTGCAAATGACCATTACGAGACATATTGCAAAAAGTGGAAGAATTATCCCGTAAGTGAAAAATTTCGAAGCGCAGAACTATTTATAAGAATAATGCGCAATTATGAGAAGCGTTTTATTGGATTGGTTTTTGCTGCAATGAAGGCCGGATATGATTGGGATGTGATATGTGAAATGATTGGCTACAAAATAGAAAGAGAAAGATTTGATATTCTTGCCAAAAATTGTATGAAGAGCGAATAAGAAGGGGAACAGAAGAAATAGTTTTCGTCCTTCGTAAAGGAAACAACGCCTACCGGCGTTGCCTTGAATAGAAGACGCAGTTGACGCAGCGGTAGATGAAATGCCGGACGATTTTCTGATCAAAAAGTATCTTCTGGGAAACAGAACGGAGGTAAAAGACATGTGCCTTACAGAATATAATGAAGCTGAAACCATGCAGCAGTTTAAGGAAGAAGGCAGAGAAGAAGGCAGGGCCGAGGAACGCAAAAATACAGAGAGAGAACGAAAGCGCGCAGAGAAAGAAAAGCAGAGGGCAGAGAAAGCGGAAGCCAGGGTCAGAGAATTGGAGGCAGAGCTTGCGAGAGAGAAAGCCAGCAATAAGTAAAAAGCAGCAGGATAATAATTCATAATAAACAGAAGGATCATATTTCTATGATGTCATCCTGAGCGGAGCGAAGGATCTAAAAAAGCTCTTGTATAGGAAGCGACAAAAGTAATTGCGTTTTCGCAGCATCAAAAGCCATATGTGCCAGCATTTTGATGCTGCTCAAATCGCAATTTCTAATGTTGCTTACTATAATTTTAAATCCCATGCTGTCAATCTTTAGCAATTATTCAGAACACCGTGAGAGTTGTTTGCGAATCCTGAGTTTAAGATAACACACCTATTGTCTGTTAAAAATAGCATAGGTGTGTTTTTTATTGTTTCGGTAATATTCAAATTCCTTAAATATATCACGAAAAAATGCTGATCATAAAGCGAGAGAAGTACAAACTATTCGAGATAATCCTTAAAACACGTCTTGACAAATTGGGGGGGGTAGTAAAATTATTGATAGTTTGTGTAACTATGCTCTGAAACGGATAAAAAATGTAAAAAATGAGAAAAGAAGAGGAAAAAACGAATAGAGAGGACATGATAAGCGATTCAGTAGAACGGGAGCCCAGGGTGACTGTTCTATTTGGTTCAGGTGCAGACACCCACTATAAGGGAGAAGGTAAGTGATGTGATAGTTTCAGATATCTGAGCATCTATGATATGTGTGATAAAGAAGACTTAAGGGTGTAGCGATTGGCGGAGGAAAAGCATATGACAAACCGTAAAGCTCATGAGACGAATTTTAACAGATTGCTGACTGACATGAATGATGAGGATATAAGTCTAAGAAAGTCAGAGGCTTTTGATAAGATAGCAGCCTTGTTTTATGAAGGGAATTTTGGAACTGCCAATAAATCAGAGATTGAATTACAAATGTTCAGTATATTCATGGAAGCCATGATAGATGCTCATACTGAAAATGGGGTACTGGATTACGCTGCCTGTTCAGATTATAAAATCGGAAAAATCCTTGGTATACCACAGGAAAAAGTAAGGACATTAAAAATAAAGAAACAGGCAAGATATCCGGTACATTTTGACTGGAGGGAATCCCTTAAAACGATACAGAATGAAATTGTATATGATGGCGAAAAGAAAAAAATAATAATCCCTGTTAGGGATCCGAATCTGTATAACGAGATCAGGGAATTCATTGATGATAATGGTGGATATATCGAAATACAGAGAGGGAAAAATGTGATTCAGATACGTCCGGAGTTTTTCTTTCTGCTGCTATACAAGGCAACTGATACTGAAAAAGAAAGAAAAAAGATTCGAGAGGAATTCAGCAGGCAGCTTAAGAAACGTAATGAAGATTACATCATAGACAAAGTGTTGACGGAAAAAGAGATGGAGAGTATTGCGTTATCACAGGCGGATGAATTTTTCGAATTTGCAAAAGAAATAGCAAAAGGGATAGATGACATAAGGGAACATCCGTTGGTGTCGATAATAAGTGGTATTCAATGCATTTGTAAGGCTGTGAACAAAAGAAAATAGGGAGTTAATACATAACTATAACGGTTACTATCATTGTAATAATTGATTTTTCGTGACTTCCTAAAATTATAAAAAGTATTTATAAAATGGAGAGAGTTAGGATGAATATATGTTTTCTGTTTGGCGCCGGTGCAGAAGGTAAAGGTCAAATTGGACTTCCACAAGGAGCGGAGTTTAAACGGAGTATTATTTTAGGAAAGGATATATCAACGTTCTCTAGGAATTTTTCAAATATACGGATAAAAGATGTTGAAGTAGATAATGGAACAATACTGAAGCACAATAGTACAAGTGTCTTATATCAGGCTCTTTTTGAGAAAAAAGAAAAGAGTAGTAAGACATGGGATGAGATTATAGAAAACTATTTTCCGGGGATAAAAGAAGATAGTGTGAAAAAATATATTGAATATAAGGTTAATAAAAGTGGCGATGGTGAAAAAATATATGAAGATTTTAGAAAATTTTATTACAAGAATGTGTATCAAAAACTTAAAGAAGAAAGAATAGATAAGGGGTTGGATGCATTTCTTAATGATGCCTGTATTTGTTCATATTACGATTCATTATTTAATTATTTACGAAAACCGGAGTTATACGCTAAGGAAGTGATAAATGTTATTAAGATATATTACGGGGCTTTAAAATGTATTTATGAGGGAATGATTAAAGCGGTAAAAGCGGATAATAATGCCAATATTTATGAAAAAATTCTATCAGAAAAAGTCGATAAAAATAGCGTGGTTGAATGTATCAATAGAATTGAAAATGAAGTCATAGAAAAAATAAATATTGAAAAAACATACTATTACGAAATAAGGAAATTTAAAAATAAAAGTTCAAATGTCAATGTTTGGGTAACAACAACTAATTATACGCATTTTGCAAAAAAAATTATTGATGTAGAAGATGAACATATGCACTATTTGCATGGTGAGTTTGGAAAATTTGAGAATTTATATACGAAAGAAATAAAGAGTTTAAAAGATTTTGAAGTGGATGAAATAATTTTTCCATATCTATTAGTGCAGAGTGGAATAAAACCGGTTATCAATTATTATCAGATTGAGTCAATGTATAAGGGCTTTACTGACATGATAAATGCTGACAAATTGATTGTGATTGGGTATGGTTTTAATTCTGATGATGAACACATATTAAATGTAATTCGTGAACGATTACGAGCAGAAAAAGATTTGGTGGTTTTCATTCATGGCAATGAAAAAAAGTATAATTCGGAACGTAAATGTATTGAGTCGTTTTTTAATAGTACAAGAATTGAATATAAAAAAACGGCTGAATTTAGTCATTATCTTTCGACAGAAATAATCAATTAATAAAAAAGAGGGAAGAATTATGATAAATAAAATAAAAAAGATAATAACTATTATTCTGACGATAATGCTTCTTGTTGAACAACCCTGTTTTACTGTGCTTGCGGCGGATGCAAGTGGTAATACTAAGGTTGTAACCGAAGAAGCGAGTGGGAATGAGATTATTGAAGAAGATGATCTTATAGAGTCTGAGGAACTTGTTGATGGTGTGGAAGATACACAGCGGGGATTAGACACTGTGGATGATACTTTAGAGTCAGAAGAAGTAATTGATGGCGCGGAAGAAGGAGAACATGTACTGATCGTCAGCGGTGGAGAAGAAGGTGTTGATTACAGCTGGTCTGATGATGGTGTACTTACAGTGAAGACATCAATTCCGCTTGTTATTGATGGGCAGGGTATTAAGGTTACTGATGAGCAGATCGTACTTGGAGATGCTGCTAATAAGTATGAAATAAATATTACTTTAAAGAATGTGAAAATCACCAGCTCGACAGGGGCTGCAATAAAAATACCGGATGATTACAGAGAGGATGTTAATATTGTACTTGATGGTGAAAATATCATTAAAAGCGGAGCGAATTTTGCCGGTTTAGAAAAAAATGGCGGTTCCAATACAGGAATTCTGACAATAGTTGGTGAGGGAAGTATAGACTCGACAGGTAGTAATAATGGGGCGGGAATTGGTGGCGGCGATCATGGTATAGGAAGTAATATAACGATAAACGGAGGGACAGTAACAGCTACAGGTGGTTATCATGGGGCAGGAATCGGCGGCGGATATTATGGCGCAGGAAATAATATAACGATAAACGGTGGGAAAGTAACAGCTACAGGTGGCGTCGATGGAGCAGGAATCGGCGGCGGCTATCAAGGTGCAGGAAATAAAATAACGATAAGCGGAGGGAAAGTAACAGCTACAGGTGGCGTCGATGGAGCAGGAATCGGCGGCGGATATTATGGCGCAGGAAGTAATATAACGATAAGCGGAGGAACAGTAACGGCTAAAGGTGGCGAATATGGAGCGGGAATCGGCGGCGGCAAAGGTAGAGCAGGAAGTGATATAAAGATAGAAAATGCATCTGTCAAGGCAGTTGCAGGTTATGATGCTAATGATATTGGGGGAGGTGGTAGTTGCGACGCTGTAATTCCGTTAGATCATTATGATGGAGATAATGTTTATCTTGTATGTTTGCTACATGAAGATAATCTAACTATCAAGTATAAGCTTCATTCTGAGGAAGAGTGGAATACGATAGTATTCCCGGAGAAACATGAAAATGATGAGAGGTTTTATCTGTATCTGAAAGAAGGAGTATATGATTTTAAATCAGGAACAGCTGAGTATTTATATGTTCCGGTTGGAACATATGGTGGAGCTGCATCAAAAGAGGTTAGTACAAGAAAGATAATTATAGATGAACTTATTTTAGGAGATGAGCTTACCATTGTATCTGAAAACTGTTACAAAATGGGAAATGTAGTATACGACTGTTCAGCTGCAACGGATAGCTATTTTATAGAACAAAGAACAAGTGAAACGCTAAATAAAAATATAGTTGTAAAAGAAGCCTCAAAAATAATAGTAAAAAATCTTAATCTGTGTCCGGAGAATAAAGCGGCATTTTTTGT
>JAFYBJ010000031.1 GCA_017540265.1 Lachnospiraceae bacterium | reverse complement strand
TCTGTGTATGTAAAAACAAAAAACATGGTGAATGCACGCGTATGCATGTACGTTTCATCAAAGAACAGCTCATCCGGAACAGAGGATGAGGGAGATATGACTGATGCCGTATCTGACGACGATGCCGTATCTGATAATGATGCGGATGAAGGTCTTGAAGAAGATCCGGATGATGCAGCTGTAGATGGAGAAGATACTTCAGATACCTATGACGATGAGGCAGATGAGGATTCTGAAGCAGCCGATGCTGAAAGCATAGAATACGATGCCGTCACTCCTTCCGAGATAGATAACGGTTGGAAGAGGCTTGAGGCAAAGATAAAAGTTAAGGCAGGGAAACCCGTAACCCTTCGCCTCGGGCTTTACGGCGAAGCCGGAGAGGCGTACTTTGACTGCGTGCAGGTGGAAAAGGGAAGCCTTGCAAATAAATATAATCTTCTGCCGAATTCCGGCTTTGAAGGGAACTATGCCTCAGGAAGACGCTCTGATGTGATCCCTGAGGGCTGGACATACACAAACAGCCAGGGGTTTGTGGATGCAAGCCTTGTAACGGATGCAGATTCCGGAAAAGATATAAAAGTAGTAGAGGGTAAGAAGGCTCTCTGTATTCAGGGCAGCGAAGATCAGAAAAAAGTGCTTGTGATAAATCCGAATTTTGGCACAGGCAATGCTTCGTATACTTTTTCCTGTTATGTTAAGGCTGACTGTGCTCCATCAAGAGGGAAGAGAAAAGTCGGCATATATATAGAGGGGGATATGCCGGAGTTTGATGAGGATTCGGATCCCGATCTTGCAGAATATATAAAAAAATATATCGATAAGGATGATATCCCTCCCGCGGCATATGCTGAGATAAATACTTCCGTAAAGGGCTGGCAGTATGTGCAGATGGCGCTTCCCGGAAGGGACTGGAGCGGAAAGCTTATAGAGATACATTTTGACTATGAGTGCGGGAGCCTTATGGTCGATGCATGCATGCTCACGAGAGACGGTGTGGATGTAAGGACTTATTCATCCTCAGGAAAGCTTATCAGCAGCAAAGGGAACGAGCGTGTGACCAGATATGCCACCGATTCCCGTGACCGGACAAAAAAGATGGTCACCGCAGGCGGGGCAAGGCAGGTCTATACGTATGATAAAAATACAAATGACTTAACAAGGGTTAAAAGCACTTTTTCACAGAGTAAGAGCAAGACGAGCCGTACTGACTATAGCTATGACCGTTTCGGAAACGTGATAAGCACGGAGCTTTCCTGGAGCAGCGGTAAGAAGATCACTACAGAAAACACCTATGATGATAGCGGATCCTTTGTTACAGCCTCAAAAGACAGCCGTGGAAACACCATAAGCTATGAATATGACCATGATAACGGAACGTTAAAGAGCATCACCGATGCGGAAGGAAAGAAGACCTCATACGAGTATGACTCTTACCTGAATCAGACAAAGGTAAACCTTGCTGCTGCAGACGGAAATGAAGCAGGAGCTGTTTCCTTTGAATACGGAAACAGGATGCATTCCGCGCTTGAGAAGATAGAGGCAGGAGACCTTCGCTACAGCTTCGAATATGATTCCTTCGGAAATGTAAAGGGTATTAAGAAAAACGGAGAGAAGCTTGCATCATACAGATACAACAGCTATAACGGCAAGGCTTATTCCGTGCAGTACGGAAATGGTAACAGGGCGTCGCTTAAATATGATGACAGGGAGCTTTTAAGCGAAAGAAATTTTGGAGGGAAGGATAAGCTTAAATTTGAATATGACAGCTTAGGACGCCTCTCACGCATAAACGATAAATATACAGGACTTACATACAGGCTTACCTACGATGCCGCAGGCAGGGTCACATATTCAGATGTATATGATACAAATATAAAGAATGACTATGTCCGTTTTGCAAGCAGCTATGATAAGGCGGGCAGACAGTCTGAATTTTCCTATAATGCGGATGGCAGGGCATACCGCTATGAATACGGTTATACCACTGATGATAAGATAAGCGCTGAGGTACTGCCGGACGGCGGATATTTTAAGCGTGTATATGACAACATAGGAAGGACAAAGACCGAAAGCTTTACCCCGCAGAAGAAGAAAGCGACTGGAGAAAGTAAGAAAACATATGATACGGGAGCTGCCGTAAACAGTACGCTTACCTACCTCGGGACCGACAGGAACGGTGCCGAGGACACGGATGCATCTTATAAATATACGACAAAGCTGCTTGCCGGCCTTAAGACAACGGTAAAGGCAAAGCACGGGACTGTTACGGCAGTCTCTGATTCCCTTTCCTATGATAAGGTGGGGAGGGTAAGTGCGTTTAACGATATAAGCTATACCTTTGATGCCCTTGGAAGGTTTATAAAAGCTGAGGATAAGAAAACAGGCGATCACTGGGAATTTGCCTATGATAAAACAGGG
>JAFYBJ010000030.1 GCA_017540265.1 Lachnospiraceae bacterium | reverse complement strand
CAAGGTGGATTGCTTCGCTCAGGATGACACTATGATCTCCCCTATCTCCTCATGGCTGAAGGAATAGTCCTTTCCGCAGAAATCGCAGTGAAGATTTACCGGTTCTCCCTCATCATAAAGTTTTTCCAGTTCATCTCTGCCTATGCTCACAAGAGCCTTTCTCACACGCTCCCTGCTGCAGTTACAGCTGTATGAGACCAGTATCGTTTCCTCGATCTCCATATCGCTTAACAGGGACTCCATCATCTCTGTAACACTTTTACCCTTTTCGAATTCATCCGTAACTGAGCCAAACTCCGAAAGTTTTTTTTCAACTGCTGCTATGGTTTCCTCAGATGCAAAAGGCATCATCTGTATTATAAATCCGCCTGCCTGTTTAACCGATAAGTCCCTGTCAACAAGAACCCCGAGGGCGACCGAAGTGGGGATCTGTTCACTTTCGGCATAATAATAAGTCAGATCTTCCGCTATCTCTCCGGAATAAAGAGCAGTCTGACCCACATAGGGTTCCTTCATCCCGAAATCTTTTATGACAGAGATCATTCCCCTGCCTACTCCGCCTCCCACATCCAGATGACCGTTTGTCTTAAGCGGAAGCTCAATGTGGTTATTGTATATAATGCCCTTTACTCCTGCATTGTGATCCGCTGTGGCAGTGATGCTTCCGACAGGGCCGTCCCCTTCTATCTTGAGGGTTATCACATCATCCTCGTTTTTCCCCATGGTCCCCATCATTGCAGCTGCAGTTAAAAGACGGCCTAAAGCTGCTGTACACAAGGGCCATGTATCATGTATGCGTCTTGCCTCTTCAACCGTTTCCCTTGTATCGGCCGCAAAAAATCTCACTTCTTTTCCAAAGGCCGTACCTCTTATCATTGTATCGCTCATATATCTTATATACTCCTTATTTGCATCATTCTGAATAAGTGATCAGTTTACAACATCTATCAGACAATAAAGATGATGTGTTTCTTCTGTTGCTGCGTCATATACCGTAAGCATTGCAAGGCAGTCATCCGCGCCGTATGGTATGACAAATCTGCCTTTTGCGTTTAACGCAGCCTCATTTGTCTGCTTTGATGAAGTCTCCTCATATACGGGTGATTTCCCCGATCCATCATACACACTCCATTGCGCGAAACTTCCGTCTGAAAGTCCCGCCCTGTAAAGCTTATTAAACGCAGGATTCCCCTTCGCCGTAAAAGTGACTGTTTTTGCTTTTGCGCTTTCCTTATCAGGGGCCTTTACTTTGATCACAGTCTTATTTACTTTTAAGCTCTTTAAAGGTTCTTTTACGGTGATATGTATCTTTTTGCTGTCCGCAGTGCTTATGCCTGCACATTCCGCCCATACATATCCATCTCCTGCCTTCTTCGCGGTCACCCGCCCGTATTTATCTATCTTTATCGCACCTGAGGCTTTATATTTTACGGGCTTTGCAGCTCTTACGCCTGCATTTTCGTATTCCGCAGTAAGAATATCCATACTTCCCACAGTCATGATGTCTTTATCATCAATAAGAGAGAATTTAAGGGCTGCAGGTCCTGTCTTATCCTGTAAGCCGTCATATACATTCACATATACGATATCCGAAGCGGTACATGTACCGTCCTTTGCATATGCAGAGATCGTAACTGCAACAGGCCCTTCCGTTTTCATCTTTGCTTTGACTATGCCTGTGTATGTTCCCACGGAAACATATTTCTTATTCGCTTTATCCACGCTCCACTTAAAAGTATCGGTGCTTATCCTGTCCGGAGAAAAACAAAGACGTATACTCTCTCCTTTGTTTAAGGATACCGTCGACCCGGATGCCGTGACAGACCTTACAGACTGCAGAACAGTATATTTAACACTCTTTGTTTTTGTCCCGCTGCATGCCGTTACCGTAAATGTTCCGGGCTTTACTGCCCTGAAGCTTATATAGCTTCCCGAAGAACTTACTTTTTCTGCTATATCTTCATTGCTTATGAGCCACTCTCTCACATAGTCGCCGTCTGCCCGCAGGGTAACGATATCATCGCCCGTATTAAGTGTTTCACTGCCCTTCACATTAAGAAAATCAATTTTCTTAACGGTCATGCTTTTTTTTATCTCATCCACGGAAGGAATATCCTTCTTCTCATCCTCAGGCACTGCACTCGGTACCGGTGCGGATGAGGGCGTGGGTGTTGCTGTAGGTGCCGGCGCAGATGTAGGGCCCTCCGGAGCCGGCGTCGGTACCTGTGTCGGTTTGATATCTTCCCCGGGTACAGGCGTTGGAGTCGGAATCCCTGTCGGTACAGTTGAAGGAGAGACTGAAGACTCTTCCTCTTCTTTTCCCCGGGCGCCATTTATGCTTGCATCAAAATAATCCTCTTTAATACCGCTTTCCGACGAGAGTCTGTAAAACACCCTGTGCCAGCCTTCAGATACCGCCCTGTTCCCGCTTGCATCATAGGCGCCGTTTTCATTATCGGTGCAGTAAGTTACCTCATATCCGTCAGCAGTAACATATCCCAGTTCCTTTAAAGTGCCGTCATATTCAATATCCCTGTTTATCACCACATTGACACTGGCGTCATTCTTCTCAAATGACAGAGGCATCACATCTTTTCTTCCACCGGAATCAAGAGATGCTTCCGGCGTATCCTCAGGCCAGAGAAAAATGGTATCGCTGTCAGTATAAGAAACAGTCTTGCACATTTCATTATGAGAGAAGTTTCTTAAACTGTAGTCCCTGCCGCCCACAGTCACATTATATGTGCTGCCTCCCGTATCCAAAGTATCCACCGCTGCATCGGAACGATTAAAATAACTGTAATCTGATTTCTGGTCATCCCAGGTCACATCCACTATATGCCAGTTTCCGTAGAGCTTTACCTTGTTCCATTCGTGGGCTTTCGAACTTCCGTATCCGCCGCTTACAGCCACAGTATCTATTCCAAGTCCGTTCATAAGGAGTTCAAAAGACTGGGCATAACCCGCACATACCGTATATGTACTGTTTGCGCTAAGCACGCTGTAAGCACTCTGGTCATAAGTGCTTTTTGAATATTTCATCCTGTTCTTAATGAAATCATGCACATAAACTTCCTTATCAAAAGCATTATTGATGGAAGCATCTTTTATTTCCGTATATATTCCTTCTATCGCGGACTTTACTTCCTTTACGGCCGCCTGTCTGTCACTGCCCTTCACAAATGCAGGATAAAGCTGCCAGGCCCTGTAATTGACACCGTTCTTTGAATTTGTTGATGACATCCAGCTGTTTGAAAAAAAGAAGAACTGCGGGTTCTCATATCTGAATATCTGTGTGATGCGTGTGGCTTCTGCTTTTGACAGGTCCTCTGCCGGAATAAGATCCACATAATAACAGGCATTGCCGTCTGCATCTTTTCTTTCCTTTACATCCGCATCCCCCAAAAGCAGCTCCATCCCCTGCTCATAAAGGGCATCATAAAAGGCTTTTTCATTTTCATTTAATACTTCATCATAAAAATACGTTCCCGAAAAAGCAGACCAGTACAGCTCCTCTTCACTTACTTGAAGAGCAGCGCCGTCATTAAAACACTCTGAGAAAAGAAGCAGCCCTCCTGCCTCTTCTTCTTTGGGAAACTCTATAACATATTCGTTTTCCGCAAGGTCGCCTCCGCCGTATTCGTTTATCTCAAGTATCTCAAGATCCGGACCGCTTTCCTCTGCGAAAAAGCTTTTTTCTATGGCATATGAAACAGACGGCATTCCGGCAAAGATCGTCACCATGCTCATAAACACGGCAAATGCCCTTTTCGTTTTTCCGTTTGATCTAAAGGGAAACATATTCCTTAAGCCTCCGTTTTTCTATCTTAAACTTCACGATTTTAAAACCCGAGTAACCGTTTTTTCCGGTGATCACAGCCATTGCATTTCCTTTTGTATTGTTTCGCATATAGGCGCCGGGCATGATATTATATGAGCTTTTCGAAAGTTCACTTCCGGAAAGAACAGCCTTTTTTATATCGGAATAGGAGAGCTTCACCGCTTCACCCGTATAGGGCTTTGCATAAGCGCTTACGGATGCCTTAACCATATCCTTTGATATGGCGCATACAGTCATGGTCATTTCCGTGCTGCCGGTATAGTTTCCCGTACCGTATACTTTCATCTTAAGTACGGTACCTGCGGAAGGAATATCCTCTTCCCACGCTTCTTCTCCGGCATCTCTCCATATACTCTTATAACTTTCCCCTCTCTTTACATATACGAGGGAGCCTTCTTCATAGCTGTAGCTCACCTCAGTATCATAATCTGTCCCTGCCGAAAGCTTCTTCCCCGAATATGTATAAAGGACAGGTGCCGGCTTCCAGCCTTCCTGTTTCTTTGCACCCGCACTGTCTGCGATAAAGACCGTATCTGCTATATCTTTCCTTTCCACCTGATATGTGATGAGCCATTCGCCCTTATAATCTCCCCTTCCGACGATATACATAACAGCTTCATTTCCGGCTGCCTTATTATTTTTAAATTTAAGCCTGTAATCCCTGCCCTCTGTAAGATATCTCTTAACACCCATGCAGTTATCGCTTATGACAGGAGAAAGCTTTGCGCCTTCTTTTTCATAGGAAGCGGATTCCGCACAGGATACCGAAAGGCTGTGTCCCCTTGATACACCCTCTTTTGAATGAAGCACTCCCAGATCAAAGCTGTTTATCTTAAAGCTTTTCTTTATCGTTCCCTTCCATCTGTTTATGCCGTATATGTTTAGCTTTGCGGTTCCTGCATTTGTATTATTACTGAAAACATACACATAATCATATATGCTCTTATCTGCCGCCTTTATATATTCCCCTGCGCTTATGCCATTTAGGGATGCTTCACCGTATTTCTCATAAAGCATGATCTTAGGTGCTATCGGAAGCCCCGTGAAAGCATAACTGTTATCAAGCCCTGTAAAGATCGCATCTTTCGATATAAGCTTATCACCCGTTGGAAGCTCTGACATGGCACTGCCCGTGATCGTAAAAGGAACACTTAAGCTCCCTGTATTATTGCCTGTCCCTTTTATGACAAGCATTGCATTTCCTGCGTTTTTATTATTCTTATAGCTTATCTTTACATCTTTTCCGGGATAAAGCCTCTTTGTTCCCGAATAAATATGGATATATGGCCCTCCGTTTTCCTGCTTTTCATAAGGGAAAACATAAGGGATGCCGGTATAGGGAACGGTATCTTCAAAGCCTGCGATCCATATTCCATCCTTTTTTGATGGCACATCCGTAAGGGTAAGCGATGATGCATCAACAAAACGTTTTTTTGCCAGATATTCCATATCCTCCGGGAAAGATGCCAGATCTCCCAAAACCTCTGCACCGTCCGCCGTCAGGAAATGAACCTCCAAAAGCCTGCTCTTATTATGCCTGTCATCCTCATCCGTAACAGCTAAGAGTTTTTTAGGCCCGTCTATCTGAAGCCTTCCTTCTGTTAATGTTTTTACTCCCGCCTTTATCGCAGCGCTGTTGTCGGAGGCGGTCATTAACGCCCCCATTCCCTCTCCCTGTCCCTCATCGCACAGGTAATAAAGTATATCCCCCTCTGAAGTAAGATATACCTCTGAGCCCTTCTTTACCCTGACCGTCATGTTTACGGAGGCATCCGTACCGCCGGCACTTACAGCTTCATATTCTCCCTTCTTAGTAACACTCTCTGCAAATATCTCCGGAGTATTATGCCTTGCTTTTGGGGCTCCCTCATAATAGGGCGATCCCGAAGAATCCAGGTATGCCGGCGGTGTATCCTCCTGCCACACATACAGGTTACCGCATCTTACGCTTCTTTCATTATGAGAACGTTCGTCATTATCAAGCTCATCCATCATTTCATCGGAGCGGTTGAAAAAGGTATAGACTGTATCACCGCCATCCACATTGTCCCAGGTAAGATCGGTTATATACCAGTATCCGTTTATCCTTACCTTATTCCATGCATGAGCCCCTTTTCCGCTGCTTGTGATCGCAACAGTTTCAAGCCCCGCATAGTTGCAAAGAAGCATGAAGCTCTGTGAAAATCCCGCACATACGCTTGCGATCTTTCCCTCATCCGCAACACTTGTACGGTAATTCCATCTGCCGTCTCCAAGTACGCTGAAGGAGGACTGATCTCTGCTCACTGCCGCTTCACTGTAGTTATTTCTCGGATCATAGATCACCCTCTCTGTTATAAGATCGTGTATCTGCTTTTCCTTCTGTACATCACTCATGCCTGCAGTGATCTTACAGTCTGCATACCAGCTTTCTATATTTTCCTTAAAAGCTTCCGTTGCCTGAGCCCTGTCCGCACCGTCAGCAAATTCATCATATACGGTAGGATAAATGGTTCCGTCATTTGCATATGTCACACTGTAAAAGAAATAGTATTGAGGATTCTCATAATTAAATATCCTTGTGACTCTTATCGCCTCATATTTTGAAAGTCCGGCGACACGTATGCCGTTACTGTCATAAACGAGCTCTAATCCTGCACCTCCGGTATTCTTTCCTTTCACATCCTTTTTTGATGTAAGCAGATCATTCCCGTAAGCATAAAGCTTTTCATAAAGCTTCTGCTCTTTGGCGCTCATCCTGTCATAAAAATACGAGCTTGAAAACTTATCCCAATAAGCATCTTCCGCAACCCCTGAGAGCGAAGCTCCGTCATTTACGGATTCCGTCACAACGCCTTCTTCATCTTCCTCTTCAAAAGGCTCTATCCTTGTAAGCAGTTCCGGAACCTCTCCTCCGGTAAAACTTACCTCTATCACATCCCCCGGAAGGGCATTTTCTGACGCATCATAAGCAGATGCAAGGACATTAAGCGCTGCCCCCTCATTTGTAAACAGCAATATAAAGCAAAGGAGCACAGCAGCAAATCTCTTTACTGCCGTGCCTCCCCTCTTAAGTTCTCTGTTTCTATTATCTCTTCTCAATCTTTCGTTTCTCCCGCAATCTTTAACCCAATGCCCATTATCACGAATATCGCCGGACTGCACAATATCTGCTGGTAACAGAAGAAATTATGCACAATATAAGATGCTATGCACATAGCCGGCAGCAATAGTTTTTCGTTTTTCCCCCATCTTCTTATAAAATGGATCATGCTTGTGATAAATACTCCTAAATAAGCGATAAAGCCGATTATCCCTCCGGTTATCAGCTCATTAAGCCACTCATTATGGGCATTACCAAAGACTATGCCCACTTCATTCCACCTGGCTCCCATCTCCTCGCCGCAATAATCATAAACAAGGGCATTGAACTGGTCCGGTCCCGCGCCTATAAAACATCTTACAGGATCATAAGTAAAGGCCTGCTTAAAAGCACTCCAGGCAGACTTCCAGGTAAGACCTCTGTTATTGCCCCAGTAATCATCAAAGAGAAGGTAATTATTATCCGAGGAAAGGCTTCCGGCACGGCCTGTGGAATTAAGGAACACATAAATGACTAACAATACCACTCCAAGCCCTAATGCGGCCGGATATACTATCCTTATAAACTTTATCTTTTCCGTTATGTTCTTTTCATTTTTTGCTGCCTTTCCAAAGAATATCGCAAAGAACAGATCAAGAGCAAAGCATATGTAAGGGAAAACGCTGTGAGTAAGAAGTGCTATAAAATTACCTTCCGCAATAAATGCATCCTCCGATACATTCTGGAGCAGTCCCGTAACGGCGAATGCTCCAAAGAATATACAAAGCTCGGAAAAAAAGGCACTCATGTACCTGTCTTTCTTAAAAGAAAATATAAAGATCACCGACTGGAAGATGAAGAAGGAAAGAAGACCCGCATCACTGTCGTCAGTTACCAGAGTCATACCCTCTATAAAGATTAACGCTCCCGTAAGCCGCTTATACATCATATTTTCGGTAAGGACATATACTCCCACGGCCATGGGTATGATAAGAACAATATAGCTTGAAAACCAGCTGGTCTGTCCCAATGTTGATATAAAGGTCTTCTTGTTGTAATCCGAAAGATCCTCATGGAGACCTAAGGGATCAATTCCGAAACGCTGCCCCACGGCGATAAGCGAAATGATGGAAAGCGTTATAAAAGCTCCCCATATAAGCCAGTTTTTATGTCTGTAAAAGCAGGCAAACACAAAGAACATCACACAAAGCGCCAGCTGTCCGAACAGTCCCATATACCATCCGTTTCTGCCCCAGAATATATCCTCAGCCTCATAGGGTGTCAGGATGGTTGATAATATGACTGTAAGCGCATATACAGCCAGACATATCCATACAGCTTTAGCTGCCTTAAAGTGTGATGCGGT
>JAFYBJ010000029.1 GCA_017540265.1 Lachnospiraceae bacterium | reverse complement strand
CCCCTGATTTATGTACTTGAATAATTCAGGGGATGAGAGTATAATCTCCTTGTTGTTTTCCCGGGGCTATAGCTCAGCCGGGAGAGCGTCCGCCTCACACGCGGGAGGTCATGGGTTCGAGCCCCATTGGTCCCATCAGGAAACTGTTGAAGGTTTCCTTTTTTTTATGCGCTAAAGCGGATTATATGTTAAAATGTATAAGATTATGCACAATGGAGACCAGATGAGAAAAACGGAACTTCTAAAAAAAATATCCAAACCTCTTAAAACGGTATTGCCTGCCGTGGCCCTTATGTTTTGCCTCTGTGCCTGCGGCGGTGATTCAAAGATAATCCTTACCACCGGTTTCATGGAAAATGAACTGTTCAGGATAGACGGGCTTTCCTGTGATAAATCGGAGTATATGGTATATCTCACCAACATACAGGATCAGTATGAATCAGCTTACGGAAGCAGCATATGGACAGCCGGAAACGGAGGCGTAAATCTTGGCGAGAATTTAAGACAGACGGTTCTTGCAAGACTTGCAAAGATAAAGATGATGAACCGCATGGCGGAAAGCTACAAGCTCACACTTTCCCAGGAAGAAAAAAAGAAGGCCGAGGATGCGGCAAAGAGTTATTTTTCTTCTCTTTCAGATGAAGAAAAGGAAGCCATGGGCGGAGTAACGGAAAAGACCATAAGGAATATGTATGAGGAATATGCGCTTGCGTCAAGGCTTTATGAGCATCTTACCGAGGGTGTTGATGTTGAGGTGAGCGACGATGAGGCACGTACCGTTACGCTTGAGCAGATCTGCTGTGAAGAGAGGGCTGAGGCAGAGGAGGCTTTGAGACGTCTTGAGGGCGGAGAGAGCTTTGATGTATTGGCAATGTCCGGAGACGCTACGGAACTGATAAGGTACGTGACAAAGGACGGAGAAGAAGATGATGATATTACCGAGCTGTGCTTTGCACTGGGAGAGGGAGAGACCAGCTCTGTAGTTGAGGACGACGGGAAGTTTTATATCTTTAAGTGCTTAAGTACTTTTGACAGGGAACAGACGGATCTAAAGAAAAAAAAGATAGCTGAAAAAAGGCTCGAAGAAGCTTTTAACGAAACCTACGATTCCTTTGCTGCCGGTAAAAGGTGTTATCTTAACGAGGAGCTTTTTGAAGAGATAAGCTTTGCAGGCGGCGGAAGTGTGGATACCGCGGATTTCTTTGATGTATACGAAAATACTTTTGCGGCAGGATTTTAAGCCGGAGGTAAATAAATGGAAGAACGTAAGAAGATAATATTTGCATCATTAAGACATATCGTTCCTTCGGATATGGAGGAGTATCTGGAAAATATGCAGGCAAAGGGGTTTGAACTAAGGAGCCTCGCGGACGGTTCATTATTCTATTTCCCTTTTGGAGAAGCAGAGACGGGAAAAGCAAAATATGCCGTGGACAGCACGGGGCTGTCAAAAGCCCTGTATATGCAGATGCTCATAGATAAGGGCTGGGAATATCTTGGCAGGTCGATGAACTGCTATATCTGGAGAAAGAAATACAAGGGGAGTGACAGACCTTCGGATTTCACGGATAAGGCAGGCTTAAAGAAGCATTGTCTCATCCAGGGCGCTGTATTTATGCTGCTTGCCCTTGTGATGCTGGCACTGTATGTTTTCATGGTGTTGGAGATCACGGGCGGATATAAAATGGGCAATGATATAAAAAAAATGTTGATAACATATATTATCTTCATGGTCATACAGCTTCCTATCCTTATTTATCTTGTATGGGCCGGCATAAAGCTTCTGGCTGCAGCAGGGCGCTACGGAAGGATGGAGGATATAAGACTTCAGGGTGCAAGGAGACCGGTAATGGAAGCTGATACGGATGAGGAGGAAGGAGGAGATGTATTTGGAAAAGAAAAAGAGGAATAAGGCGCTTGCCGTCATGGCGGTGCTCCTCGTGTTGTCCGCAGGGGGCATTGTCGCCACCATGCATACGGGTAAACATGAGAGCATAAAAGAAACCATGAGGGATGCCGTTCTTCATGATTTAAACAGGATAAGCGTGTTCGGACTGTTTGAGGCGGATCCGTCGCTTGTGTCCGGTTTTATCGTTACGGCTTTAATGCTTTTTATTGCCCTCATACTCAGGATATTTGTTATACCCCGTTTTAAGAGGGTTCCGGGACGTTTTCAGATGCTCATTGAGCTTTGGGTGGACACATTCAGAAACCTTGCAAAAGGTAACAGCCCTCACAGATATAAAGCTCTCGGTGCATACATTTTTGCGGTGGGAAGCTATATATTCACGGGGACAATGTTTGAGCTTTTCGGCTTCCAGGCCATTACATCGGAGGGGCATTCCATATCCCTTCCGGCACCGCTTGCAAATATAAACGGAGCGATAGCCACAGGCTGTTTTTCATATCTCTTTATCATGTTTGGCGGTATCACGGCAAACAAGATAAAGGGGGCGGGGAAGACCTTAAAGGAATTTTCCCTTCCGGTCTCCATGACGTTCAGGCTTTTCGGTGCCCTGCTTTCGGGCATGCTCACAACGGAACTTGTTTATTATTACATTACCTTAAGCTTTGTGCTTCCCGTGGTGGTGGGAGTACTGTTTACGGTATTGCATGCGGTCATACAGGCATACGTGCTCACAATGCTCACCAGTTTCTATTATGGTGAGGTGACCGAACCTATACATAAAAAAGAAAAAAAGACACAACAGGAGGGAAGATCATGAAATTGAAGACAATCAGGTGTGTTGCTATCGTTTTGGCTGCATTCATACTGGTGCTTGCCGGAGCGGCGGTAGGAGGAAGCCTTAATGCATCCGCTGCGGATGCTGCCCAGGCAGCAGGGGAAGCGGCAGGGGAAAGTACTGCAGCGTCATCGGCGCTTGCAGGCAAGGCTCTGGGTGCAGGTATCGCAATAGGCTTTGCGGCTCTCGGAGGTGCGATCGGTATGGGTATCGCTGCCGGAAGATCTGCGGAAGGCGCTGCAAGACAGCCTGAGGCATCCGGTAAGATCCAGACAATGATGATGATGGGACTTGTCTTCATCGAGACCGTTGTAATATATGCCCTTATCGTTGCGATACTTGTTATCTTCGTGCTCTGATACCGGAAACACGATCATATATATATCCGGAGGTTTTTAAATGATACTGGGAATAGATTTTCTGCAGATATTCCTGCATGTGTTTAATATAGTGATCCTTTTTGGCGGAATGTATATACTGGTATACAAGCCGGTGGCTGCTTTTATGGATAACAGGGAAAAGGAATATAAGGAGACTGAGGAAAAGGCTGTAAAGCTTCTTTCCGAGGCGGAAGGAAAGAAAAAGGAATACGAGGATGCTCTTGCAAATGCCGGTGAGGAAATAAAGAAGATGCGCGACGAAGCGGAAAAAGAAGTGGCACAGTACAAGCTTAAGGAAAATGAGGCGGCAAGAGCCGAAGCATTAAAGATCGTAGAGGATGCAAAGGCTGAGGGTGCCAGACGAAAGGCCGGCATAGTTGACGGTGCGAAAAAGGATATCAGCCGCATGATAGAAGAAGCCGCAAGGAAGATCATGGAGTCGGATGATAATATGCCCGCCTTCGAATCTTTTCTGAAGGAAAGCGAGAAGCAGGATGCGGGAGGAGACACAGATGGAAGAAAGTAAGACCCTTCCGAAAGCTTATATATATTCCAAAGAAGCTCCCCTGGCATCCCAGAAGGAAAGGTTTGATGCTTTTCTTTTAAAAAACTATGGTAAGGAATTTGATCTGACCTGGGTTTTTGATGAGGCGTTAGATAAGGGCTTTAAGCTTGTGGCTGCGGGTGATGTATATGACTGGACGCCGGAAGGCCGCTACAGGCAGCTTGCCGCAATGCTTGAGGAACTGGCGGTAAGTGACAGTGATGATCCTGATGACGATATAATCTCACTGTTTAAGACTTCAATTGACAAATGGGAGGCAAAGGTATCGCCTGAAGAAGAGGGCAGGGTGCTTACTGTCGGTGACGGAATAGTTATTGCTGACGGCCCTGCAAATGCCGTATACGGAGAGATCGTCATATTTGAATCCGGCGTAAAAGGCATGGTACAGGATCTGAGACCTGATTCCGTGGGTATAATTCTTTTTGGAGATGATTCCTCCGTGCGTGAAGGAAATCTCGTAAGAAGGACAAAGAAAACCGCAGGCATACCCGTCGGAGAAGGGTTCTTAGGACGTGTTGTCAATGCCCTCGGAGAGCCGGTGGACGGACAGGGAAAGATAAAGGCAGACGGTTACAGGGCTGTGGAATCACCTGCTCCCGATATCATCTCAAGGCAGGCTGTAAATACTCCCATGAATACGGGAATACTGTCCATTGATTCCATGTTCCCCATAGGAAGAGGTCAGAGAGAGCTGATAATAGGAGACAGGCAGACAGGCAAGACCACCATAGCAACGGATACGATACTTAACCAGAAGGGAAACGGAGTCATCTGTATTTATGTTGCCATAGGTCAGAAGGCTTCAAGTATTGCCCATCTTGTTAATGATCTTAAGAAAAAAGGGGCAATGGATTACACGATCGTTGTGGCGGCTCCTGCATCCGAGACAGCTCCCATACAGTATATAGCTCCATACGCAGGCGCGGCGCTTGGTGAATATTTCATGTACAGCGGGAAAGATGTACTGATAGTTTATGATGATCTTTCAAAGCATGCCATAGCCTACAGGGCGTTATCGCTCCTGCTTGAAAGAAGCCCCGGAAGAGAGGCATATCCGGGCGATGTATTTTATCTTCATTCAAGGCTTTTGGAGAGAGCCGCAAGGCTTTCAGATGAGAAGGGCGGCGGCAGCATGACGGCGCTTCCCGTGGTTGAGACCCAGGCAGGCGATGTGTCGGCATATATTCCCACAAACATAATATCCATAACGGATGGGCAGATCTTCCTTGAGAGCGATCTCTTCTTCTCAGGCCAGAGACCTGCCGTAAATGTAGGACTTTCGGTTTCGCGTGTGGGCGGAGCCGCTCAGACAAAGGCAATGAAAAAGGCAGTGGGAAGCTTAAGGCTTGATCTTGCTCAGTACAGGGAAATGGAAGTGTTTACGCAGTTTTCAAGTGATCTCGATGAACAGGCAGCAAAGCGTTTATCCTACGGAAGGGGACTTATGGAGCTGCTTAAGCAGCCTCAGGGACATCCGTATAAACTTCATGAACAGGTGATAATACTCTGTGCTGCCATAGGGCATGCAATGGACGGGATAAATGCCGCGGAAATAACGGGTTTTAAAAATAAGCTTTTAAACCACTTTGAGGTTTCGGAGCAGGAACTGTGTAAGAAGATAGACTCAAGCGGTATGCTTTCCGATGAGGATAAGGAATATATCGTAAATACCGCATTGAATGAGGCAAAGGCATACGCTTAAACGGTTGATGGCAGATGTCGGATATTAACAGTATTAAAAACAGGATAAACAGCGTAAAGAGCACGAAGAAGATAACGGGCGCCATGTATCTTATCTCTTCCGCCAAGATACAGAGGGCGAAGGAGAGGCTTTCCGGTACCAGACCTTTTTTTGAAGCGCTGAAGGGAGAAGTCAGAAGGATATTTATCCAGCAGGATGATATAAGATCCGTTTACTTCGGAAAGCAAAAAGGGAAAAGAGCATTTATCCTTATCACGGCAGATAAAGGGCTTGCCGGGGCATTTAACAAAAATGTCTTAAGAACTTTTGAAAATGAAAGAAAGAAAGATAAGGATATCGTGGTCTATGTTGTGGGAGAGGCCGGTATCAGATATTTAAAGAACAGGAAGATCGATGTAAGGAAATGCTTTAAGGTAAACTCCGTACCTTCGCTTAAACAGGCGAGAAATATCTGTACTGTGATCCTTGAGGATTATTTAAGCGGAGAGACGGGAGAACTGAGGCTTCTCTACAATGATGCAAAGAGCGACATGGTAAATGTGGTTGAGAATTATAGGCTCTTACCGTTAGACAGGGATGAGTTTATTGAGAATGGAGTTTCCGGTAAGAAGTCTCATCTTGATTTTGCACAGCGCCCGGAAGCTATCCTTGCAAACATGATGCCAAGGTATATCACAGGCTGTCTTTACGGTGCGCTGACAGACAGTTACTGTGCGGAGCAGAATGCAAGAATGGCTGCCATGAAAGCGGCAAATGACAGCGCCGATGAGCTTTTATCGAAGCTTAAGATAAATTATAACCGGGCAAGACAGGGTGCCATAACCCAGGAGATAACAGAAATAGCAGCAGGTGCAAGGGCACAGAAACTTAACCGTAAGAAGAAAAAAGGGGAAGAAAATTGAAGTCAGAGAAAACTGGAACAGGCCGCATAATAAGCATATCCGGTCCCGTAGTGGATGTGAGATTCGAAAAAGGTGAGATGCCGGGTTTAAGGCAGGCGCTTTTTGTGGAAACGGAAAACGGAAGGCGCGTGATGGAAACCGCATCGCTCCTTGAAGACGGCGTGGTGCGCTGTATAATACTTGCCGGCAGCGAAGGGCTTGCAAGGGATATGGAAGTTAAAGATTCCGGTGAAGCCATTAAAGTTCCGGTGGGTCCCGAGACCATAGGCAGGATGTTCAATGTTTTGGGAGAACCCATAGACGGCGGAAAAGAAATAAGTAAGAAAGCTCCTAGGTGGAGCATACACAGGCAGGCTCCTTCCTTTGAGGAGCAGAGCGAGGCTGTGGACATACTGGAGACAGGTATAAAAGTCATAGATCTTCTTGAGCCCTATGCAAAGGGAGGAAAGATAGGCCTTTTTGGCGGTGCCGGTGTGGGAAAGACGGTCCTTATACAGGAACTCATACATAATGTCGCAATGGAACACGGTGGATATTCTATCTTTACGGGCGTGGGCGAACGTTCGAGGGAAGGAAATGATCTATGGAACGAGATGAAGGAAAGCGGCACCATAGATAAGACCGCCATGGTCTTCGGACAGATGAACGAATCTCCGGGAGTACGTATGCGGGTAGCCCTTTCGGGACTTACCATGGCTGAATATTTCAGGGATACTGAGCACAGGGATGTGCTGCTGTTCATAGATAATATTTTCAGATTTGTGCAGGCAGGCTCAGAGGTATCTACTCTTCTCGGCCGCATGCCTTCTGCCGTGGGATACCAGCCCACACTGGCCCAGGAGATGGGGGCTCTTCAGGAACGCATTACATCCACCAGGTGCGGCTCGGTCACATCCGTGCAGGCTGTTTATGTTCCTGCTGATGACCTTACGGATCCGGCGCCCGCCACCACATTCTCACATCTGGATGCCACCACGGTTCTTTCGAGACACATAGCGGAGCAGGGTATTTATCCTGCGGTGGATCCCCTTGAATCCACATCCAGGATACTTGAAGAGGATATAGTGGGAAAAGAGCATTACGAGACCGCCAGGGAGGTTCAGCGTTATATCCAGAAGTATAACGACCTTCAGGATATAATCGCCATACTGGGTATGGAAGAACTCTCCGATGAAGACAGGAGTACGGTCACAAGGGCAAGGCGCATGATAAGATTTTTAGCCCAGCCCATGTTCGTTGCCGAAAAATTTACCGGCACACCGGGAATATATGTTCCAAGAGAAGAGACCGTAAGGGGCTTTAAGGCGATCCTTTCCGGTGAATATGATGATCTTCCGGAAGAAGCCTTCTATAACGTGGGCACGATAGATGATGCCGTTAAAAAAGCAGATAAGTTAAAGAGCGGAGGATATGCTTGAGCACTTTTTATCTTAAGATATATGAGGCTGAAGGACGATTTTTTGAAGGAGAGGCAGACTATCTTTCGATCCCGGCTCCGGACGGAGAGCTTGCCTTTATGGCGGGGCATGAGCCTTTGGTATGCGCCATTAAAGAAGGGCTCTTATCATACAGGCCTGCAGGAAGCACAGATTTTAAATATGCTGCCGTTTCCGGAGGTATGGTCAGGTTTGAACATAATGAAGCTCTGGTGCTGTCCGAAAGCGTTGAAGATACGGAAGAGATAGATGAGATACGCGCAAAAAGATCCCTTGAAGAAGCCATGGAGGAGATGCGTTTTAAAAAAAGCCGCATGGAATTCCAGGTTGCCGAGGCAAAGATGAGAAGGGCGCTTAACCGTCTGGATGTAAAGAAGCGAAAGAACGGAAGGTAGACAGAGCAGGTGTAAGGGTGTTAAAATTTAAGGCAGTGATGCATTATTATTGGAGGTGGATCGATGGAAGGAAATATATCGGATATCAAAAATCTGATGGATACGCTGGTTTCCTCGGATGAGGGCTCGTATTCATCATCAAGCAACCAGGTCATGAAACAGAGTGACATAGATTATCTGGTCGGTCTCCTTCAGGAGCTTGAGAGATATCGTAAGATAGGCACGCCCGAGCAGTGTGAGGAATATAAGAAAAAAGCTTTGGGATAGAACATTAAAAGGATTTGAAAGTAAGCAGGCGGGATCCGTACGCGGGTCCCGCCTGTAGCTTAAGGGCAATGGCTGACAAAGACAAAAACAGAGAGAGCGTAAAAAAAATGAGAAATTCCATTGTCCTGCAGGGAACCATACTTGCGGCGGCGGGATTTATATCTAAGATCATTGGCTTTTTATATCGTATACCGATGGCAAATATGCTTGGGAACGAGGGCAATGGTCTTTACTCTGTTGCTTACGGGATATACAATATAGCACTTACGCTCTCCTCGTACAGTATACCTCTTGCGGTATCGAAGCTTATGAGCGCAAGGCTTGCGGCAAAAAAGACGGCTGATGCATATGCGATGTTCCGTCTGGCAACGCTCTTTGCCATCATTACCGGGATCATAGCGGATCTGTGTTTAAGGTTTGGCGCGGAATTTTTGGCAGGACTATATAAAAAGCCGGGGCTTGAGTATCCGTTAAGGATACTGGCTCCCACCTGCTTTGTGGTGGCTCTTTTGGGAACCTACAGAGGGTTCTTTCAGGCGCACCATGATATGATACCTACTGCCATCTCACAGGTGGCAGAACAGATAGTGAATGCTGCCGTAAGCATAGGCGCGGCATATATGTTCATACGCCTTGCCAGGGTGGACAGAGCATATTTTCCTTCCGAGGCGGCAGCCGGCGCAGCGGGAGGAACTGCCGGCACTCTTGCGGGTGCATCTGTTGCAGCCATCCTTTTTGTATTATTCTTTGGATTCATCAATAAATATGTGAAGGAAGAAAAGGAATCGGGAATGGGCAGGACGGAGAAGACCGGCGATATGATAAAGGTACTCCTTCTTACCGTCTATCCGGTCATATTAAGCCAGTCCGTATATCAGCTCGGCTATACCATGGATGATCTGATCTTCGGTAATGTCATGACCTATGCGAGACATTTTCCCGAAAAGGAGATAACCATACTTCAGGGTATATTCAATACACAGTACAATCAGATGATAAATCTGCCGGCGGCGGTTTCGGTGGCCTTTGCTTCCGCAGCGCTTCCTTCGGTATCGGCATCTTTTGCAAAGGGGAATCTTGAAGAGGTTAAAGCCAAGGCTGAAAAGGTATTGAGATTTAATCTCCTTGTGGCCATACCTTCGGCAGCAGGTCTGGCAGTATTGTCATATCCGATAATGGCTGTATTGTTCCCGGCTCTCGGTTCGTACAGGGGCGAAGCTGTACTTATGCTTCTTACCGGTTCCACGGCGGTTATCTTTTACACGATATCCACGCTTTCGGCATCTATGCTTCAGGCATGTGACCGTATGTGGCGGCCGGTTATCAATTCATTAATTTCTCTTGCCATGCATGTGATATTACTCATCGTGCTCCTGACATATACCGGCATGACATCAATGGCTCTTGTGATAGGGAATATCACATTTCCTCTCATAACATCATTGCTCAACATACGAAGCCTTACAAAATTCACCGGCTTTAAGCCGGACTGGAACAGGATATTTTTCAGGCCTTTTGGTGCATCGCTTATCATGGCTGTGTCGGGCTTTGCACTTCGCATGGTCATGAGGCATGACAGATCCATAAGAGGCCTTATTTATGCGCCAAAGGAAAGAGAAGGCGATATATTTGAGCTTGTTGCAACCTTTATATTTTCTGTTGCTGTCTATGCCGTGATAGTCGTCGCCATGCGCATAGTTGATACGGATGATCTTGCGGCAATGCCTCTTATAGGAAAGTATTTCAGAAAAAAGAAAAAAGGACAGGAATGATATTATGGCATTTGAAAATGATTTTGCGGAATTTACCGTAAAGAAAAAAGCTGATGCAAAGGATGGTTTGATAAAAAAAGGCTTCATCGCTTTTATGGTGCTTATAGCTGCCGCGGTGTTCATAATACCGGGGTTAATTAGTTTCATCTTTATTGCGGCGGTCCTTGAGGTGGGGCTTTTCTATGTTTATCGATATGTGATCTTTCCTATGACGGAGGTGGAGTATGAATATTCCTACTGCGAAAAGGAGATAAGCATAGACAAAGTGCTCAATATGGAGAACAGAAAGCATATAGCCGACTACGAACTTGAAAAGATGACGATCATGGCACCGGCCTCGTCAAACAGGCTTGATGCTTATAAAAACCTTAAGGAATATGACTTTTCTTCGAAAACGGAGGGGGAGGGATATTCACGATATGTTCTTGTATACGAAAATAAACAGAAAGTGCTTCTTGATTTGTCCGCGGATTTTGTTAGAATAGTACAAAATAATGCACCGTCTAAAGTATTCACAGTATAAGGAGAAAATTCATGGGTCAGTTAATCGGAGAGGGAATCACATTTGATGATGTGCTGCTTCAGCCAAGCTATTCTGAAGTGATCCCGAATCAGGTGGATCTTTCCACACATCTTACAAAGAAGATAAAGCTTAATATTCCTATCATGAGCGCGGGCATGGATACCGTCACAGAGCACAGGATGGCTATAGCGATGGCTCGTCAGGGCGGCATAGGGATAATACATAAGAATATGTCTATTGAAGAACAGGCTGCCGAGGTGGATATGGTCAAGCGTTCGGAAAACGGAGTCATAACCGATCCGTTCTCCTTATCACCCGATCATACACTGGCCGATGCCGATGCATTGATGGCAAAGTACAGAATAAGCGGTGTGCCCATCACGGAGGGCAGAAAGCTTGTAGGTATCATCACGAACAGAGATCTTAAGTTCGAGACAGATTTTACAAAGAAGATAAGGGAGTCCATGACAAGCAGTAATCTTGTCACTGCAAAGGAGGGTATCACCCTGGCGGAAGCAAAGGAGATACTTGCAAAGAGCAGGAAAGAAAAGCTTCCTATTGTGGATGATGATTATTCTTTAAAGGGTCTCATAACCATAAAGGATATCGAGAAGGCAATAAAGTATCCTGCAGCAGCAAAGGATGTTCAGGGAAGGCTTATATGCGGAGCCGGTGTCGGCATCACGGCTAATGTAATGGACCGTGTGGATGCCCTGGTGAAGGCAGGAGTTGACGTGGTGGTTCTTGATTCGGCCCATGGCCATTCGGCTAATGTAATACGCTGCGTAAGGATGATAAAGGAAAAATATCCCGAGCTTCAGCTGATCGCAGGTAATGTGGCTACAGGCGAAGCAACAAAGGCACTTATAGAAGCCGGAGCCGATTGCATAAAGGTTGGTATAGGACCGGGTTCCATATGTACCACACGAATCGTTGCCGGTATAGGCGTACCTCAGGTAACTGCCATCATGGACTGCTTCGCGGTTGCAAAGGAATATGATATTCCCATAATAGCAGACGGAGGCATACAGTATTCCGGTGATATCACAAAGGCCATAGCTGCCGGCGGATCTGTCTGCATGATGGGTTCGATCTTTGCAGGCTGCGATGAGAGCCCCGGAACCTTCGAGCTCTATCAGGGAAGGAAATACAAGGTTTATCGTGGCATGGGATCCATCTCAGCCATGGAGAACGGTTCAAAGGACAGGTATTTCCAGGAGAATGCAAAGAAGCTTGTTCCCGAGGGTGTTGAGGGAAGAGTGGCTTATAAGGGAACAGTAGAGGATACTGTATTCCAGCTGATGGGAGGATTAAGGGCAGGTATGGGATACTGCGGTGCTCCCGATATAAAGACGCTTCAGGAGACCGGAAAGTTTGTGAAGATCTCTGCCGCATCCTTAAAGGAAAGCCACCCTCACGATATACAGATAACAAAAGAAGCGCCAAACTACAGCGTGGATGATAACTAAAAACAAAAAGACTCCTGTCTGTTACGAGCAGGGGTCTTTTTTTGTATCGTGATATCTGATAAAATACTTGAAGCTTTTTTGTTCACATTTATTACACAGAATGAACCGATTCCAAACACAATCTTTCCCTATACTTTCATCATCGAAAGAAAAACAGAGGGAAAGGAGGAGATTATTATGGCCGGTATCTTTAAAAGAGTTGAAAAGAAATATCTGCTTACGGAAGAACAGAGCAGGCAGTTTATCGAAATGCTCGGAGACCGTATTGTTGATGACAGATATACGGATTATACGATCTGCAACATATATTTTGATACTGATAATAATGATCTGATCAGGCGTTCACTTGAAAAACCTCTTTATAAAGAAAAGTTCAGGGTGCGCTGTTATGGTGTTCCGGGAGAAGATACGATGATATTCCTGGAATTAAAGAAAAAGTGGCAGGGAGTCGTATATAAGAGACGTGTGGAAATGCCTGCGCATGTAGCTTTTGATTATCTCTTAAAAGGAATATATCCTTCGGAATACGATTGCCAGATATTAAAGGAGATAGACTATACGCTTAAGCATTATGAGCTTAAACCTGCCGTATTTTTAGCTTATGACAGAATGGCTTATGCGGTTAAGGATATGCCTGAAATACGTTTCACATTGGATTCCAACATAAGGAGCCGTAAAAAAGATCTTGATATGCGGCACGGGGACGAAGGAAGATCTCTTTATGAAGAAGATATGAAGCTTCTTGAGATAAAGGCTCCGGATGCTCTTCCTATATGGTTTGTGGATATCATGGCAAAACTTGGGATCTTCTCTACATCCTTCTCAAAATACGGAAGGGTATACCAGAGCAGGTTAAAGGATGAGCTTGATGCCGCAGCGGCAGCAGACGGTGAATATGCGAAACGTTATACGATGCAGCAGCTTGAATATCTTATGTCCCATACGGACAGGGCGGTAGCTGCGGTCTGACAGATAAAAGGAGGAAATGCTTATGTTTACAAATATACTTACGGATGCGGCAGGCAGCATAACAGCAGCGGGCGCATTGGAGTGTCTTCTTGCATCACTTGTATTCGGTCTTATAATAGCAGCGCTTTATATGTACAGGTCACAGTTTACCAAGAGTTTTGTGATAGGTCTTGTGATCCTTCCTGCGTTAGTACAGGTAGTGATAACAGTAGTAAACGGAAATCTCGGAGCATCGGTTGCCGTAATGGGCGCGTTTTCCCTGATACGTTTCAGATCCGTTCCGGGAACATCGAAGGACATAACATTTATATTCTTTGCTATGGCTGTAGGTCTTACAAACGGTATGGGATATGTGGCATACAGCGGAGCAACGGTGGCGGTTTTAGCTGTGGCTTATCTGATACTTGTGAGCACAAGATTTGGTGAGACGGGTATAAAAGAGAAGAGTCTTAAGGTGCTTATACCTGAAGCTTTAGATTACATGACGGTCTTTGATGATATCTTTGAAGAATATCTTACAAGACATGAGTTAGTCAGGGTAAAGACAACAGATCTCGGAAGTATATTTGAGCTTAATTACACCATATCCTTAAAGGATACGGCAAAGGAAAAGGAATTTGTAGATGCCCTGCGCACCAGGAACGGTAATCTTACCATAATCTGTTCAAGGCCTGTGGCAAAGGCTCCCGAAGAGATGTAACAGATCATTTAAGAATAGATCAAAGTGAGGAAACAGGGGGTGAAGATCCCCTGTTTTCGTATTGTATGGAATATATCGTTCAAACACATTTTTTTCACACTCTGAACGATATTTGAACAAATTTAAAAAATATACTCATTATCATAGACAGCGGGAATAAATGCAGCGGATAAGGAGGACAACCATATGAAGAGAAGAATGACAGCGCTTTTTATGACAGGGATCATGATCTTTATGACAGCCTGCTCGGGCGGTAATGATAAAACAGGAAGCAATATACAGGATGGCGGACTTGTAGAGACCGGAGGAGAGACGATAAAGGAGACCGCCGCTGCAGGTGGGAGCATCACCGGATCAGGGACAGTCGAAGCCGTGTGCACCACAGCTGAGAATGGCGCAAGCGCAGCGATAGATCTAAGTCTCCGTTCCTACAGCCTTGAGTTTCCTGAATATAATGAAAACTATGATTATGAGGAATGGGATGCATCGGATGCTACGATGCTTACATTATCCGGTACATCATACAGTGCCGAAGGTAAGCATTCATCAGGCGTAGATCAGAGCGGTGATATCCTTACGATAAGTGAAAAAGGAACCTATGTGCTTTCGGGTAACTATGACGGACAGATAAGGATAGAAGTATCTGATGAAGAAAATGTAAAGCTTATTTTTAACGGTGTTAACATCACATCGTCTGACGGCCCTGCCATATACGCCGTAAACGCCAAGAATCTTTATATTTCCCTTGAAGAGGGAAGTGAAAATGTTATAAGTGACAGCAGTAATTATACTCTCGAAGATGGCGTTGATGAACCTGATGCTGCGATATTTGCAAAGTGTGATCTGATATTCCGGGGAAGCGGAAAGCTTACCGTAAACGGCAATTATTCGGGGGCGGTGAGGAGCAAGGATGAACTGGTATTCAGAAACGGCAGCTATGATATTACCGCCGTATCCGATGCTCTTAAAGGGAAGGACGGCCTGTATGTCTATGACGGACTTTATACGATAAATGCAGGCGGCAAGGGCCTTGCAGCCACAAATAATACGGAAGGTGAAGAAGCTGATCTTTATATCGAAGGAGGAAGTTTTGATATCACCTCCGGTGAAGACGCGATACACTGCAATGCAAATGTGATCATCGTTGGTGGAAGCTTTGATATAAATGCATCGGATGACGGCATACATGCAGATAAGACAGTCCTTGTTTACGGCAGCACGGTAAACATTGAAAAGAGTAACGAAGGAATAGAAGGCGCCGTGATCGATCTTACAGGTTCCGATATCACTCTTAAAGCGTCGGATGACGGACTGAATGCAGCAGGGGATGTGAATGAGACTGAAGAAGATGCCGATGAAAAACACTGGAATTTTATGGAAGGCAATGAGAGCAATATCATTTACATAGATGGCGGCAATATATATGTAAATGCTGACGGAGACGGAGTGGATTCAAACGGTTATATCTATATGTACGCCGGAAATATGACTGTAGACGGACCTGTAAACGACGGCAACGGATTTTTGGATTACGGCCTGGATTTTGTAATGACAGGCGGAACGCTTACAGGTGCAGGCTCCACGGGAATGCTGCAGACCATAGCGGATTCCTCAACGGTAAAGGCGGTGATGGTAGGGACCGGAAGTAAAGAGGGCGGCACTGAGATAAGCCTTAAGGATTCTGAAGGAAATGTTATAGTGTCCTATACTCCCGTAAAAAGCTTCTCGGGTGTGCTCTTTGCAGGATATGACTTTGATGAGGGTGACACTGTTGAAGCCTATGCAGGAAATGAAAGCTTAGGCAGCGTGAAGATCGAAAATACGGTTAATACCATAGGCGATGTTAAGACCATGGGAGGCGGCCACGGAGGTATGGGCGGCGGTTTTATGGGAGGCAAAGGAGGCATGAGAGGAAATGGTGCCGTATCCGGAAATGAAATGCAGGGCAATCCTCCTGAAGGCATGACACCTCCCGATGGAAACTTTGAAAATGGAGAAAGGCCTGAAATGCCTGAGGGCATGACACCTCCCGAGGGTGGTTTTCAGAACGGGGAATTTCCAAACGGGGAATTCAAAGAAGGTAATTTCCAAAAAGGTCAGGGAATGAAAGGCGGACGCGGAAAAGGAATGGAAATGAACGAAGGTAACTAAACAAAGTATGCAGGACGGCAGCGCTTGCGCTGCCGTTTCCCATGGCGAAGGATCTTGTAAAGCGGACATTAGAAATTATATGTTATAATATCCCTTTAGGAGTATTATGCAATGGAAAAATAAAATAAAAAAACAGAAAAGAAAAAAGAAGACAGGATAACAGTGCTTGCCTTTTTCTTAGTGGCCGCTGTGTTCTTACTCATAACAGGCGTGGTCACCGGCACCATGACATCTTATGTGGAGCAGGGTAATCCCATGGAATGGTCTCTTAACGAGGGCATATCGCATAAACACTGTGAAGAACTCATTATGATGCCCGGAATGGCACCTTACATAGAAAAAGTCTATGAGAGAGGCATACGGGATCCTGAATTTAAGATAGAAACAGGAGAATATGAGTCGCTTGAGGCACTGTATTCCATCCTTCCCTTTGCTTCGGAGGAAGAGAGGGGGAGTATTGTTTATGAAGAGCTTACAAAGGTGGAGGATATACCCGATAAACTTAAAAACGAAGAAGAGATGGATGAAATATGGTATGCGGAGTCTCTTCCTCTGACCGAAGAGGGCGACGATGGAAAGAAAGTTGCTTCTTTCTATAACTTTCATGAAAATTATATTATAAAGGGACCCGGCGGCTACCGCTTCGTATTTATAGTGCAGACGATTTGACAGTGCCCGCATGGGAAAGATAAAATAAGGGCTTACTGCATGATCGCAGAATTGTAATGAATTAAGGGGAAAGCTTTCATGGCATCATCAAAAAAGAATAAGAGCAGGGAGTTTAACAAAAAGAACGCATCCAATCAGGGAAAGGCAAAGACATCGGGAAACAGGTTTACAAATGAAAAAGCCATTTTCCCGACATATGTGCTGGGGCTTTGCACTATCGTATATGCGGCATTCTTATTTATCTTATTCCCTTTATATTATGAGGATAAGTATTACAACATGGGTGATGCCAAATGGCATATCTATAAGGCCCTGACCTTTGGTTTTTCGGATGAGTTTACGGGGCAGCTCATAGTACCTTTTACTCCTTTGGTCATACTTGTATTTCTTATAATCTATTACGCGCTTGGCGGAAAAGATTCCTTTAAGGAAACCGCATCACACTTTAAGGCAGCTAAAGCTGTATGGATATGTCTGGCTGTATATGCGCTTACAGTCATATTATCAACCATCCTGACACCCTATGAGGCTGAGGATATATTCTGGGGCAGAAACGGATGGTATATGGGACTG
>JAFYBJ010000028.1 GCA_017540265.1 Lachnospiraceae bacterium | reverse complement strand
TTATCTGAAGCATGGAAAAATCCAAGCAGCACTGTGGGGATCAATTCAAAAACTATGGTACCGCAGGTCATTATCACAAAAGCAAGCTTCACCGAAAATCCAAGTGTTTCCTTTATCCTGTCCGCTTTTCTTGCTCCCAGATTATATGCAAGTACGGGGATGGAACCGTTATTCAAACCGAATACCGGCATGAAGAAAAAGCTCTGAAGCTTAAAATACGCGCCGTATACTGCAGTTGCGGTTGATGAAAAAGGCTTCAGTATCAGATTAAGCAAATATGTCATCACGGAACCAACAGATACCATGAGTATCGAAGGAATTCCTACAGCGTAAATGCTTTTGATAACATTCTTATCCGGTTTTAATATACTGCTTAAAGAGAGGTGTATATCTTTATTATATTTCAGATTAAGGAACAGACCCAGGCAGGAAGCCACCACCTGACCAAAGATCGTTGCGCATGCTGCGCCGGCAACTCCGAGCTTCGGTGCGCCAAACAGTCCGAAGATGAGAATGGGATCCATTATGGTATTTATGATGGCACCCGTAAGCTGCGACATCATGCTGAATACGGTGCGTCCCGTAGACTGAAGCAGTCTTTCCAGTGTGATCTGGAAGAAAACTCCTATGGAACAGCAGCAGCAGATCGTTCCATAGGTTATTCCCAGTTCCCTCACCTGCGCAGAATCAGTCTGGGATGAAACAAAGGGTTCCACTGCGGTAAAGCCTATCAGAAGAAACAGCAGATAACTGAAAACAGCAAGGAGCAGACCGCTGTTTGCCGCCTTGTCAGCTGTCTTGTAATTTTTTTCTCCCAATGATCTTGAAAGCAGCGCGTTTATACCTACGCCGGTACCGGTTCCCACAGCTATCATCAGATTCTGTATGGGGAAGACCACGGTTACAGCTGTAAGGGCTTCCTCCGATATCCATGATACGAAGACACTGTCCACTATATTGTAAAGCGCCTGAACCAGCATGGAAAACATCATGGGTACCGACATAGATATTATCAGCTTCTTTACGGGCATTACGCCCATCTTATTTTCTGTCATTTCAGCATTTTCTGTCATTTCAGCATTTCCTTTCAAACATACACAGGGAAAAACACAGAAACTGCCCCGGAGAGCCGGGGCAGCTTAAAATCATCAGCATTTATAATGTATTCAGATTAAAGCAGGGCTATGGTCTGTCTTGCTATTGCAAGCTCCTCGTTTGTAGGTACCACCATAACTGTTACCTTTGAATCATCTGCGGAGATGATCTGCTCTTCGCCGCGCATATCATTCTTTGCAGCATCAAGCTTCACACCCATAAATGCAAGCTTCTCGCAAACCTTTGCACGAACCTGGGGATCGTTTTCACCCACGCCTGCAGCAAAAGCTATCACATCAATACCCTCGAGAGGTACTGCATAAGCTGCAACATATTTTGCAACCCTGTAATAATAGGTATCAAGGGCAAGCTTTGCTTTCTCGTTGCCATCTGCGGCAGCTGCGTTTAAGTCACGGAAATCGGAAGATACTCCGCCGGAAAGACCAAACACACCGCTCTTTTTATTGAGCACATTATTCACCTCTGCTGCGGAAAGACCTTCCTTTTCACCTACATAGGAAAGGATCGCGGGATCAAGATCTCCCGAACGTGTTCCCATTATAAGACCCTCAAGAGGAGTGAGACCCATGGATGTGTCTACGCACTTTCCGTTCTTAACAGCAGATATGGATGCGCCGTTACCAAGATGGCAAACAACTATCTTAAGATCTTCCCTCTTCTTGCCGAGGATCTCCGCAGCCCTTGCGGATACATAATCATGGCTGGTGCCATGGAAACCGTAACGGCGGATCTTGTACTTCTCGTAATATTCATAAGGAAGACCGTACATATATGAGGATGCAGGCATTGTCTGATGGAATGCGGTATCAAAGATCGCTGCCTGAGGAACTCCGGGCATATTCTGCTCGCATGCATTTATGCCGATAAGGTTTGCCGGATTGTGAAGAGGCGCAAGAGCGGAAAGCTCCTCGATATCCTTCTTTACCTCGGGTGTTATGAGAACAGCCTTATTGAACTTTTCTCCTCCGTGAACAACTCTGTGGCCTACGGCGCCAATCTCGGAAAGATCGCTTATAACACCATGATCCTTGTCTATAAGAGCATCAATTACAAGCTTTACAGCTATGTTATGATCCTCCATGGGAGTCTTTATCTCCACCTTATCCTTACCTGCGGGACGATGTGTAAGGATGCTGCCTTCTATGCCTATTCTTTCCACAAGCCCCTTTGCCAGTACCGCTTCCGAATCGGAATCGATGAGCTGGTATTTAAGCGACGAGCTGCCGCAGTTGATCACAAGTACCTTCATAAAACATTTCCTCCTGTTATCATATTTTATGTGCTGTGCACAATATTATAAATTATCAGATCCGGTTACGGGTGAGAGACTGATCAGTACGCCTTCCCCCAGTAAACCATCTTCTTTGCAGGTCTGCCGCAGCATACGCAGCTCCCTTCCGTCACGTCAGCGTTTTCAAGCGGCATGCAGCGGCTTGTAACTGCAAGTTCTTCCTTTATCTTATCCTCGCAGGCCCTGTCACCGCACCAGAGTGCTTTTACAAAACCTGTCTTTTCCGCAAATATGTTCTTAAATTCCTCATAATCAGATGCTTCGTAGGTCTGGGAATCACGACGCGCCTTTGCGCTGTCGTACATATCCTTCTGCATCTGTTCAAGGATCTCGCCGATCCTTGCCTCAAGGCCTGCAAGAGAAACCTCTTCCTTCTCTCCGTTATCACGCCTTACCACGACACACTTTCCATTTTCGATATCCCTGGGACCTATCTCTATACGCAGGGGAATACCGCGCATCTCCTGCTCCGCGAATTTAAATCCGGGAGTCTTGTCCGTATCATCGAGCTTCACCCTGAACTGTTTTCCGAGGCTTTCCTTAAGTTCTGCCGCCTTTTCAAGCACCCCTTTCTTTTTCTGCTGTATGGGAACGATGCATATCTGCACAGGCGCAACTTTAGGAGGAAGCACCAGTCCGGAATCATCACCATGCACCATGATGATGGCACCGATAAGACGGGTGGTAACCCCCCATGATGTCTGGTGAACATAGCTTAAGTGATTGTCCTTATCCGCATACTGTATGCCGAATGCTCTTGCAAAACCGTCTCCGAAATTGTGGGATGTACCGCTCTGAAGTGCCTTTCCGTCGTGCATAAGAGCTTCAACCGTATATGTTGACTCTGCTCCGGCAAATTTTTCCTTATCCGTCTTTCTTCCTTTTATCACGGGAATAGCGCAGAATTCCTCAAGAAAATCCGCATATACATTAAGCATCTGTACTGTACGCTCTTCAGCCTCTTCGGCGGTGGCATGAGCCGTATGCCCCTCCTGCCATAAGAATTCACGGGAACGCAGGAAAGGTCTGGTCTCTTTCTCCCAGCGTACAACAGAACACCACTGATTGCATACCTGGGGAAGATCCCTGTAGGAATGCACTGTATTCTTATAATAATCACAGAAAAGTGTCTCGGAAGTGGGACGTACACAAAGCCTGTCCGTAAGAGGCTGCTGCCCTCCTTCTGTCACCCATGCAACTTCGGGAGCAAAACCCTCCACGTGATCTTTCTCCTTCTGCAGAAGACTCTCGGGAATGAACATCGGAAGATAAACGTTCTGAACGCCTGTCTCCTTGAAGCGCTTATCCAGCTCATTCCTGAGCCTTTCCCAGATCGCAAAACCCGCAGGGCGTATCACCATACAGCCCTTTACGGATGTATAATCGCACAGCTCGGCTTTTTTTACCACATCTGTGTACCACTGCGCAAAATCTTCATTCATGGAGGTGATAGCCTCCACCATCTTTTTGTCAGCCATTTTTATACCTCTTTGATATTTAATCGTAAAATCCAAAACATTATATCACAAAATTTCCCCTTGCAATTATTTTTAAACTCGATTACAATTCTCCTCACAGGATACCTGCATGAGACTTATACCGGAAGGGAGTTGATGTGCAGGAAGGAACGGCCGGCAGTACCGGCATTATAATTTAAGACTTCTGACAGATCTGGGACTTAAACAAAGTCCATCTTACAGGTTAAACCTGATCGGTAAATTTCTGTTTTATTCCACCGATTGAATCCGGGATCCATCAGAGCTAAATTTGATACATCTTATAATTTCATATACCAATGCTTTACGTTATTTTTCTTTTATTTTCATAACAGGTATATGCAGGTATCCTTAAAAAATCACAGAAGCTTTTATTGTTTCCTTCACAGGCATAAGGATGAGCGGATATTTCACGGATAATTGCCTCCGATCCCTGCACAGGTGACTAAAAGCTTCTGTTTTGCTATAATGCGATATCAGGGTTCCAAGGTACAAAATCCGAATGCAGATGTATCTGCATGAGGATTTTGACTTTGGAACCCGCAGAAACATGAGGAAGCAGCAAACAGACCGGAACCGGGCTGTTTAGCGGATTCCGAATGTTTCCGGATTGCGCGAGTTTCGTAACGAAACGAAGCAATCCGGATATCGCTTTTTGATTACAAAATCCGAATGCAGATGTATCTGCATGAGGATTTTTATCACAAAATCTAAATACTATACCATCCCCAAGGAGATATTATATGCCGCAGGATGAAAGAAATACGGAAAGGCACGGCAGAAAACGCAGGCCGGGAGCCGTAAAGCGCCGCAGCAGTACCGCAAGGCGAAGGAGCAGACGAAGGGGCGAGCCCGAGAGAGAGCCCGATATGGACATGATAAAGAGCTTCGGCCACAGGCTTGTAAGCTTTGCTGTTGCCCTGCTCCTCATATTCATTATCATTGCTGTTGCCTTCGGCAGCCGTATAAAAACGGTCATGGACAGCGGGGAGAAATTCAGTTTCCACAGCATACTTGAGATACTTTATCCCGAAAAATATTCCTATTCCACCCAATATGCGGATATGAATGAATATTTCAATCTTTTTTCCACGGATGATATTGCCATAATACTTCAGGATACCCGTATAGAAGCAAGAGGAAAACTTATAAACGGGGGTGTTTATTTTTCATCCGATACCGTTTATGACCTTTTTACAAAAAGATTCTATCTTAATACCGATGAGAACAAGCTGCTCTACTCCACCTCGGATGACATTTATGCGGTTACCATAGGCGATGACAGCGATCACTATACAACAAACGCCGGGGAGACAAGTCTCGAAAAACCTGCGGCTGTTTACGACAAAGACGGCAAAGTATATATCTGGGCCGATTATGTGAAGCTTTTCTCAAACTTCTCCTATGAATTTTTCGAAGATCCCAACCGCATGCAGGTTTATACCGAGTGGGGAACTGATAAACTGGCCGAGGTTTCCGAGGACAGCTACGTAAGATATAAAGGCGGAGTAAAGAGTGATGTGCTCACCCCCGTCTCGGCGGGAGACAAAGTTGAAGTGCTTGAGAGCATGGAAAACTGGACCAAGGTAAAAACCCGTGACTGCTTTATCGGATATCTTGAAAATGACAAGCTTACCTCCTATGCGGATACAGCAGCAGAAGCAGTAAGCGGTGCTTACGATCCCGAAAGCGATTATATGAGCGCACGGCAGGAAATGGGATCTGTCTTCCTTGGCTTTCACCAGCTCGGTATGCCGGATAACGGCAGCAGCATAAAAGCCATAAGCATAAATACCGCATGCATGAACGTCATATCCCCCACCTGGTTTTTCTTAAATGATAATGAAGGAAACTATCTGGATCATTCCTCAGCTGCATATGTAACTGCTGCCCATGAAAGAGGCTATAAGGTATGGGCTCTGCTTGAGGATCTTACAAATGACGTGGACGAATATGCCATCTTTTCATCCTCGGCGCACAGACAGACACTTATAAACAATCTGCTTTCGTCTGTCTCAGCCTGCGGCGCTGACGGCATAAACCTTGATATCGAGCGCATAGATTCAAAGACCGGCCCCCATTATGTTCAGTTCATAAGGGAACTTTCAATAGAAACAAGGAAAGCCGGGATAATCCTTTCCGTCGATGATTTTGCGCCGAACGAAGGAAATATCTACTACAATTATAAAGAACAGGGACTCTGTGCGGATTATATCTGTCTGATGCAGTACAATGAGCACTGGGCAGGTTCCGAAGTAGGTTCCGTAGCCAGTGTGGGCTTTATAGAAGACGGTGTTAAAAAAGCCATCGACAGAGGTATTCCCGCAGAAAAGATCATCAGCATACTCCCCTTCTACACACGCATATGGCGCACAGAAGGAAACGATACGCATTCAGATGCAGTAGGTATGGATACGGCAATAAACTTTGCCGCAAAGAACGGTTTAAACTTAAGCTGGGATGCGGAAGCCTGCCAGAACTACGGCGAATCCGCTGACGGCACTGCAAAATACCGGGTATGGCTCGAAGACGAACAGTCTATGAGGGCAAAGCTTAATGTACTTGCCGGGTGCGGCATCACCAGCGCCGGAGGCTGGCGCATAGGTCTCGAAAACGCCGATACCTGGACATGGTTTCAGGAGATACTTGCAAAATGAACACTCTGACAGAAACAACAGACGCCATAATGCCGGATCCCTCCCTTATGGAGAAAGCCGGAAATATCATAAGATCCGGCGGCCTTGTGGCCTTCCCCACAGAAACCGTATACGGTCTCGGAGGAGATGCGCTGAATCCTTCTTCCTCTCAAAAAATATATGCGGCAAAGGGCAGGCCCTCCGACAATCCGCTCATAGTCCATATTGCTGATCTGGATGCCCTTCCGCTTTTAAGCGATGATATCCCCGATACACTTTATATGCTTGCGGAAGTCTTCTGGCCCGGTCCCCTTACAATGATAATAAAAAAAAGCAGATCGGTTCCGAAGGCCACCACCGGCGGTCTTGATACCGTAGCTGTACGCATGCCGGATCACAATACCGCCCTTTCCTTCATCAGGGCTGCAGGCGGTTATATAGCAGCACCAAGCGCAAATGCTTCGGGACGTCCCAGCCCCACACTTGCATCCCACGTATATGAAGATCTTTCCGGAAAGATAGATATGATAATAGACGGTGGAGAAGTAGGCATAGGCGTTGAATCAACGATAGTCGACCTTACGGAAAAAACACCGGTGATACTAAGGCCCGGGTATATCACGTCCGAAATGCTTGAAAGAGTGCTTGGAAAGGTAGATACTGATGTAACACTTATAGAGGGCACGGATAAACGGCCGCCTAAGGCGCCCGGTATGAAATACAGGCATTACGCTCCTAAGGCACAGATGATGCTTATAGAGGGAGACACCGGTAAAGTGATCGAAATGATGAATAAGGAAGCTGCTGCCGCCGCAGAAAACGGCCTCAAATGCGGCATATTATGCACGGATGAAATAAAAGACAGTATAAAAGCCGATCTGGTATTAAGTGTGGGAAGCCGTAATGACGAGGCCTCCATCGCCAGATCACTTTACCGCGTCCTCAGAGAGTTTGACAGTGCAGGGATCGACATGATATATTCAGAGAGTTTTCCGGATAAAGGCTTCGGACAGGCTGTGATGAACAGACTTTCCAAGGCAGCCGGATTCAATATTAAAAAGATTCAGTGAGGTATCCGAAATGAAGGTAAAGACCATATCAATGGGCTGCGACCATGGCGGCTATGAATTAAAGGAAGCATTAAAGAAATATCTTACAGACAAGGGCTATGAGATAAAAGACAGAGGCTGTTTTTCCAAGGACAGTGTTGATTATCCCGTATTTGCAAGAGCTGCGGCCGAAGACGTGGCAAACAAGGTTTCAGACAGAGGCATTGTCATCTGTACTACCGGCATAGGCGTATCGATAACCGCAAACAAAGTAAAGGGAGTACGCTGTGCCCTCTGCCACAATGAGCATACGGCAAGGATGACCAGGCTCCACAACGATTCAAATGTACTGGCTCTGGGCGCTGCAGAAGTATCTGTTCAGATGGCGGAGATGATAGCCGATATCTTCCTTGAAACGGAATTTTCCGGTGAAGAAAGACACGCAAGAAGGATAAAACTTATAGAAGGATAAAGAAACGGAGGTGCCGCATTGGGAAAACGTGAGGATTATATAAGCTGGGACGAATATTTCATGGGGGTTGCGAAGCTGTCCTCCAAACGTTCAAAGGATCCAAACACACAGGTAGGCGCATGTATCGTAAGCGAAAACCGCCGCATACTCTCCATGGGATATAACGGTTTTCCCAACGGGATAAACGACGACGATTTCCCCTGGGACAGAGACGGTGATGAACTGGATACAAAATATCCTTATGTCACCCACAGCGAACTCAATGCCATACTCAACTGCAGGGGAGTGACCCTTGAGGGCACAAGGCTTTATGTGACTCTTTTCCCCTGCAATGAATGCGCAAAAGCCATCATACAGGCAGGAATAAAGACCGTTATCTACTCCGATGACAAATATGACGGCACTCCCATGAATACAGCAGCCAAAAGGCTCTTTAACGCTGCAGGCGTGCGTTATTACCGTTATGAATCCACCGGGACAAAGGTAGAACTGGATCTTTGATCCCATATTTTCCAATGAAACGTTCTTTAATAAAAAAACTGGCATACATACTTCTGGCAGCGGCAATATCTGCTTCTGCCCTCTTTTCGTTGGAAAAACTCCCTGCAACAGCCGCCGGCACCACAAAAGAACAGGTTGATGCAGCCGAAAAGAAGAAAGCCGAAAAGGAACAGGAACTGGCCGCAGCGCAGCAGAATCTCGCCGTGACCAAAGCAAGTCTTGTCGGTCTTGAAAGCCAGAAAAATACTTATCAGGGACAGATGAACATTCTAAACGGAAATCTCACCCTGGTCGCGGACAATCTGGCTGTTCTGGAAAATTCCATTGAGCTGAAACAGATGGACATTGACGACACCACTAAAGCCCTCGAAGAAGCAAAGCAGACAAGGATCGATCAATACGAGGCAATGAAGACGCGCATCCGTTTTCTGTATGAAAAAGGCAGCGACGGATATATAGATATCCTCTTCTCTGCGAAAAACTTCGGCGAGCTGATCAATTATGCCGATTATATCGAAGCACTTTCTGCTTACGACAGATATATGCTGGAGGAATACACAAAAACAGAAGCCAGGATAAGCGAGGAAGAAAAGATACTCGAACAGGAAATGGCGGATCTCGAGGAAATGCATGCGCAGGTAAAAGCTGAGCAGGAGAAGGTCACGGGCCTCATAAATGACACTGCGGAACATATCGCTATCACGGCAGAGAATATAAACATGACTCAGGCAGCGGCAGATGCCTTTGAAGACCAGGTGGATCAGAAAGAAGCCGAAGCCAAGGCCGCAGCTGCAGAATATGCTGCTATAAAGGCTAAATACGAAGAGGAGCTGCGTCTCTCAAGACTGGCTGCACAAAGCGCCTGGAGAGATATATCTGAAGTAACTTTCGAAGACGGCGACAGGTACCTGCTTGCAAATCTGATCTACTGCGAAGCAGGCGGCGAACCTTATGAAGGACAGATCGCTGTCGGAGCAGTTGTAATAAACAGAGTCTTAAGCTCACGCTATCCCGATACGGTGACCGGTGTCATATACCAGCATGCACAGTTTTCACCCGTTGGCAGCGGAAGGCTTTCCCTGGCGCTTGCAGAGAACAGAGCCACAGCCTCCTGCTACAACGCCGCGGATGCAGCCATGAGCGGCAGGACCAATGTAGGCAACTGCGTCTACTTCAGGACCATCATACCCGGACTCGACGGGATATTCATCGGTGGTCATGTATTCTATTAAAAGGGATCCTTTTTATCAGAGCATCTTTGTAAGATCCTCAAGAGCCGTGCGCTCTATGAGAGGTCTGTAATGCTCCTTTATGTATGAAGCATAGACGGGATTCAGTTTTATCTGTCTTCCAAAATCCATGAGTTTTAAGCATACATTGCTAAAGGCCATCTTATCCATACCCTCCGGATTGATTATCAGATAATAATCCCCGCCTGATCTGTCCTTATAAAGGGAGCTGGCGCCGCAGTCGGTATTGCGCATTTCCTTCGCCGCTCCAAGCAATGCATCCATATCATCAAAAAGGAAGAGCCTGCTGCCCTCTTCGGAATAATTCACAGGTTCTTTGGATTCATTCCGGGACTGTGAAGAGCCCGAACCCATCATTTCCCTGAAAAGATCATGAAGTGAGCGCATCATAGGTTCAAGAGGAATGGGCGCACCGGACTGCTGCGTTATCTTTATTTCCATGGTGCGTCCACTGCCGTTATTATCTTCATCCTCATCATCCTCTGCTTCATCATCTATGATATCTTCCTGAATATCCGTATTTTCCCCGGATATAAGCGCATCTTCCGCTTTATCGGCACCTGACATTTTTGTGATCACAAAAACGATCAGGCCGGTCTGCATGGGAACGATCTCTACCATAAGAGGCTTGTCATCTGCCTCAAACCCAACCTCAACGCTGGCCTGCTGCATCATATCGCGAAGCAGCTCGTTTGCCTGACTGCTCCCGAAAGTAAGCTCACTGAAGCTGATCTTTCTCTCTTCAAGATCTTCCCTGGTGAGTATGCATTTTATCTGATTGTCATTTACCTTTTCTATCTTCAAAACTTTATCCTCTGTCATCCAAGCTCTTCAATGAGCCCTTTAAGTCCTTTTTCTTTAAAAATATCCCTGTAATATCCGACGCTTCCCTGTATGAGCGTATCTATGGTATTCATTCCCAGAAGCTCAACGGGAGCCCTGTCATCCGTAAGTATCCTGCCTCCGTTCTCCTCAAAGACAAGTCTTTTTTCTATGTCCGTCATAAGAACCTTAAGTGACTCATCCTCAAGATCATCTGCTCCTCTTAAAAGCCTTTCGGAAAGCCCCTCTTCCATGGATGCGAACATTTCCCTGTTTGTCGTTCGGGGAACATCAACCGTCTTTACCTCCTTAAATACCGAAGCTACGGTATCCGTAAGATGATCTGTTATATCTCCTTCAGTATCATCCCCGTGCATATTCATGTTCACCACCATCACACCGCCTTCTTTCAGATGATCTTTTACCTCCGTAAAAAACTCTGTAGAGCTCATCTGGAAAGGTATGGTGATATCCTGGTACGCATCCACCATTATGATATCATATTTTTCCTTATCCGCAAAAAGATAGGCCCTGCCATCATAGGTGGTCACCGGTATATCTTCTGAAAGATCAAAATATTCTCTGGCAAGCATTGTGATCTTTTCATCTATCTCCACGCCTTTTATATCGGCATCCGGGAAGTATTTTCTGCACTGTGTGGCAAAAGTTCCCGTGCCCATTCCCAGTATCAGTATATTCTTGCCTGCAGAATCCCTGCCGAGGCCCGCCATTACAGGGGCTGCAAGCGCATGATCATAATAAAGTCCCGTAAGAGAGCTGTCTTTCATCATGACTGACTGCACACCGAACATAACATTTGTCGAAAGATAGGTCGCCCTTTCATCATCTTTAACCTGAAGATAATTGTATACCGACTCGCCTTCATATGTAAGATCGTTTTCCCAGAAGGCAAAATCCGAACGGTGTCCGAAAACTGCCGAAAGTATAATGATCAGGGCAGATATGACTACTGATGCCCTTCCTTTTTTTACCGAGATCAGGTAAAGGGACGCAAGGGCAAAGAGTACCGCCGCAAATATTAAGAAGGTTATCGCCGTACCTACTGCAGGTATGGTCACAAAAGTAGGCAGAAAGGTTCCTATTATACTTCCTACCGTATTGCATGCGCCCAGACGCCCCGCTACTCTTCCGTTTTCATCAATATCCGAAACAGAAAATCTTATCAGAGACGGGGTAACCGTTCCAAGAAGAAAAAGCGGATACACAAATATGATAAGGCAGGCAGCAAAAGCAGCCCATACAAGCAGATTCTCTGATATAGTAACAATAAGGATGCCGGTAATGGCGATTATCACATATTTGCCAAGCAGCGGTATCAGGGCAATCCATACTGACGCCGTAAGTATCCTTCTGAAAAGCTTTACGGGATCCTTATCCCTGTCCGCCCATTTTCCTCCGAAAAGATTTCCCAGTGCCATGGCGATCATTATGGTACCGATTATTATGGTCCATACGATCTGGGAAGATGAAAAATACGGTGCCAGCAGTCTGCTGGCACCGAGTTCAACAGCCATTACGGCCATTCCTGCAAAGAATTCGGTAAGATAAAGATAGTACTTATTTTTTATCATCATTTGATACCGTATACCCAGGTCTGTCCGCTTACATCCCTTATATAGGGCACATCATTCTTAAATACATCCCCGTTATAGATATAGCATGGATTCCAGAGAGGAGCATTCTCCTCCGGATCCGCATCAGCCTGCCAGATAAGTCCTCTCTCTCCCGTAACACCGTTTCTGCCGTATATGTAGAGGTGTACTCCGTCCTCTTCCATTTTTGTGCTGTCATTTTCCATTGCTGCCGCTGTATCCACAACATACATATTCTTTACAACGTTTTCATTCATACCGTAAAGCATTACCAGCTCGTAACCGAGGGCATCGTCACCCTTTCCGCCGTAAGCCTTATTATCCGCATGCACGAAACTTCCGGCCTTATCCGGATCGTTGCTGATGGTAAGATAATCCTGATAGTAACTGTTGAAGCTGCACAGATCAAGATCCTGATCTCCTTCCCAGGTAAGCAGCACATATACGTATCCCGAATCTGCAGGCTCCGGCACGATGATAAGGCGCATGTCCTCATCCTTTTTCATATCCACAATGCGTTCTTCCGTCCAGTATCCTTCCCTGGTGCATCTCATCGTATAGCTTCCGGGAAGTATGCCTTTTATCTGAACATGACCGACTTCATTGCTCTTGGTGCTGTATGCCGGCGTATCCTCGCCACTGCGGTAAAAATCCACATGTGCACCCTCTATGCCTTTTCCTATATTGGCAGCCTGTACATCCATTGAGAATGAGTAAACTTCGGGATCATATTTAAGCTCTGCCGTTACTGAATCCGCATACAACTCCGCTGTTCCCGTAGCATCACCCAAAAGTGTATCTGACGCAGCTATGGTATATGTCCCGTATGTAAGATCCTTAAACTCCACAAGACCCTCTTCATCCGTCTTTCCCTTAAGCACATCACCGCCTGCGGATAAACCTACGGAAGTGCCCTCCATGGGAGTACCTGTAGCATCATTTAGTACCTTAACGGTGACCGTACCTTTAAGCATCGATAGAGTTATATTCTTTGAAGCCTTGTCAGCCGCATCTTCCTTTGAAAGGCTGATCTTCGAACCTGACTCTTTATAGTATTCCTTTGACGCGCTCATTTCATAGCTGCCCTCGGGAAGCTTTGTAAAAAACGCTTTTCCCTCTGCATCCGTTAAAGCGCTGTAGCTTCCTGCATCCTTTCCTTCAGGCCCGCCTGTAAGACTCACCTCTGCACCTTCAAGTGCAGAACCGTCTTCAGAGTTTACCACGACAGTAAGATCCAGCTTCTTTCCGGAGAAGATCACTGCACAGCATATAGCCCCTAATATCACAACAGCGGCTACGCCGCCTATAATGGCAGGAAGCGGTAATGCTTTCCTAGCTGCAGTGTTTGCTGCTGTTTTCTGAGGTGCAGCAGCATTATTTACCGCAGGTGCTGCTGCAGGCGCAACCATAGTTTTTACAGGCTCTGCAGACTCCTCGGGCTTTACAGGCTCTGCAGGCTTAGCAGACTCTGCAGGCTTAGCAGACTCTTCGGTTTTTTCAGGCTCTGCAGGTTTTGCAGGTTCCTCGGGAATACTTTCATCCACCGGCGTACCGCAGGCCGTACAGAAACGCATTTTATCACCAAGTTGTTTTCCACAGTTTGTACAGAACATATCTCTGTTTCCCCCATATGATTTTTATCGGATCACAGTTACATAATTATACAATATTTTAGTGATCGGGCAATATTATTTCTTTTGCTTCCTGCGGACAGAATATCCGAAGGTTCCAAGTGTTCCGCCAAGCTCACGGTATCTGCCATGCTCATAAGCTAACAGCCCCACTTCCTCCATATGGAATACGCCTTTTTCGTCCAGATACCTGTCATCCACGCGGACCGCAAGTACTTCGGCTAAAAACATATGATGCGTGCCCAGCTCCAGTATCTGTGTGCATCTGCACTCTATCGACACCGGCGCCTCAAGTATGGATGGAGCTTTCACTTTACTGCTTTTTTCCGGAGTAAGCCCGCATTTGCTGAATTTATCAATCTTTTCTCCGCTTGTACAGCCGCAGAAATCCAACGCGTTTGCAAGATCATTATCCGGAAGGTTTATCACAAATTCCATACCTTCCTTAAGAATGTGATATGAGTACCTCTCCGGTCTCACGGAAATATATGCCATGGGAGGATCCGAGCATACCGTCCCCGTCCATGCTACAGTGATGATATTCTTTTCTCCCTCCATGCTGCCACAGCTTACCATCACGGCAGGCACCGGATATATGAAATTACCGGGTTTTAAAAATTCTGTTTTGGACATATCGGCTCTTATCCTTATTCTCTGTGTTTACCTATGTTATAGTAAGCGACAAAAGTAATTGCGTTTTCGCAGCATCAAAAGCCATATGTGCCAGCATTTTGATGCTGCTCAAATCGCAATTTCTAATGTCGCTTACTATACCTGTTTTCAGAGTATACCAAAAATCAGCCTGCGTTTCCATAAGACAGGAGAATCATCATCATTCTCTTTTTCCCGGGCTTCCCTGATCTTTTCCGGATCGTCATGGAAAAAAAGACACGTATGGCTTATAATTATCAGGATAATGTTTACCTTACGCGTTACGGGGAATGAACGATGTATTTGCCTTATTACGTCAGCGTGTTTGCTGCTTCTATCATATGTTCAGCGATCTATTTGTTTACATGGCATAAGCATTATGATGTAAATCTTACGCTTATTTTTGCATTCATTCCCGTTGCAAATCTGGGCTATCTTCTTGAAGGGCTGGCAACCGATACTTTCGCCTATCTGAATGCGCTTAAGATCACCTATATAGGCGGATGTTTTCTGACACTGTTTATTCTTTTCTGCATTCTGAACCTGTGTAAATTCAAAACACCCAGGTGGGTCAAGCTGGTGCTTTTCCTTGCCAGCAGTACATTATTTATCGGTACCCTGACCTCGGGATATTATCCGCTTTTTTACAAAGATTTTAATTTCGAAATGATTGACGGCGTGCAGCATATCACAAAAACCTATGGTCCCCTGCATAATATCTTTTACGTGCTTATCATATCCTACCTGGCCTTCGGTCTTGTGATCATACTGTATTCACGTTTTAAGATGAGGCAGGTTCCGCGTACGGTCCTGGATCTTCTCATAATCCCGAATCTGATCTGCGTAATAAGTTATTTTGTGGTAAAGCTTATAAAATCTCCCCTTGAACTGATCCCTTTGGGCTATGTATTTGCTCAGATCGCTTACCTGGCAGTATCTGACAGGGCCAGCCTGTATAATGTTGCCGATACGGTCGTTGATTCCATGGTGAAAGAAGATACCATCGGATATATGTCGTTTGATCTGAAACTGCGTTTTTTGGGATGCAATTCCATAGCAGCAAGGCTCTTCCCGCATTTAAACGAGATAGCATTGGATGATACTCTGAGTGATATTCCTTCCGAAAAAAAAATCTTACACTTTTTAGTCAGTTTTCAGGAAGATAATTCAAATCATTCTTTTTTACATACCGAGAATCTGGATGATAACGATCCTGACAATGACAGATTCTATAACGTCAACGTTAATTATCTTTATGACGGATCACGCAAGAAAGGTTACATCATAACCTTTACGGATGATACCGAAAACAAGAAATACATCAGGCTGATCGATTCCTATAATGAAAAGCTTCAGTCGGAAGTTGAAGCTAAAACAAAGCATATCGTGGAAATGCACGACAATCTTATAATGAGCATGGCAGTCCTGGTTGAAAGCAGGGATAATTCCACCGGCGGTCATATTAAAAGAACCAGCGAAGGCGTCCGCATCCTTATTGATGAGCTCGTAAAGGAAGGACGCTATGATCTTTCGGATGAATTCTGCAGAGATATGATAAAAGCTGCTCCAATGCACGATCTTGGAAAGATCGCCGTCGATGATGCGGTACTCAGGAAGCCCGGAAAATTCGAGCCTGAAGAATATGAAAAAATGAAGAAGCATTCTGAGGAAGGCGCCCGCGCCATACTTGAGATACTCTTAAATACAGATGACGAATCCTTTAAAAAACTGGCAGAAAACGTAGCCCATTATCATCATGAGAGATGGGACGGATCAGGTTATCCCGAAGGACTTAAAGCTGAAGAGATTCCCTTTGAAGCCAGGATAATGGCTATCGCGGATGTTTATGATGCACTTGTGAGCAAACGTGTATATAAAGATTCCTTCAGCTTTGAAAAAGCAGATTCAATAATCATGGAAGGCATGGGAAGCCAGTTTGACCCCGGGCTTAAGAGTGCTTATACGAACGCCAGACCCAGGCTGGAAGAATATTACAGCAATCTTTAACCCTGTACCCGGAGTTATGTTTAATTCAACCTGACCGCAATAATAAAGGCAGCCTTTAAAGGCTGCCTTTGATATATCTTAAATATTACAGATCATTTTTGCTTCCGGCTGCTTATTTCCCAAGCCATTTCCTTACGGAAGCCGTAATGCCCTCAGCATCAAGCCCGAACTTGTGGAGCAGTTCCAAAGCCGGACCTGACTCTCCGAAGCAATTATCCACGCCGATCTTTAAGAGTCTTGCTCCTGTTCCCTCTTCGCAGAGTACATCAGCAACACTGCTGCCCAGACCTCCCATGGTTGAATGCTCTTCTATGGTAACTATCTTACTTGTCTTTGCTGCCTCGGAAACAATGATATCCCTGTCGATAGGTTTTATAGTATGAATATTTATAACAGAAGCGCTTATGCCTGCCGCCTTTAACATTTCAGCTGCCTCTACGGCATATGCCACTTCAAGCCCTGTTGCTATCAATGTCACATCGCTTCCGTCGCGGAGCTTTACACCCTTTCCAAGCTCGAATTTATAAGAAGGATCCGTGTTTATAACAGGCACGGCCAGACGTCCAAGTCTCATATATACAGGTCCTTTTATTGCATACGCTGCCCTGACAGCCGCGCAGGCTTCAATATCATCCGAAGGCGATATAACTGTCATACCGGGCATAAAGTTCATTAGAGCTATATCTTCTATACACTGATGTGTTGCTCCGTCTTCACCAACGGAAAGACCTGCATGCGAAGCGCATATCTTAACATTCAGATGCGGATAAGCTATCGAATTCCTTATCTGTTCATAGGGACGTGCTGTTGCAAACATCGCAAAGCTGCTGACAAAAGGCACAAATCCGCATGTTGCAAGGCCTGCTGCAACACCCATCATATTGCTCTCCGCTATACCGCAGTTTATATGTCTGTCCGGAAATTCCTTCCTGAAGACAGATGTCTTGGTGGAAGCAGCCAGATCCGCATCCAGAACCATTATATCCTCATGCTCCCTTCCCAGTTCAAGAAGGGTCTTTCCATAGCTCTCTCTGGTAGCAATCTTCTTTGTATTATCCAATTTTTTCGCCCAGCCTTTCCAAATCCTGCATCGCCACTTCGAATTCTTCGTCATTGGGAGCTTTTCCGTGCCATGAAGCATCATTCTCCATAAAGGAAACTCCCTTGCCCTTTACAGTCTTCGCAATTATGGCTACCGGCTTTCCGCTAAGCCCCTTAGCTTTCTCAAATACATCCGCTACAGCAGCCATATCATTGCCATCCACCGTAAGCACATTAAAATTGAATGCTTCAAATTTCTCAACCAGAGGATAAGGTGAGCATACCTCATCCAGATGCCCGTCTATCTGAAGATCATTATTATCCACTATCACAATGAGATTATCCAGCTTTCTGTATCCGGCAAACATGAAAGCTTCCCATGCCTCGCCTTCTTCAAGCTCACCGTCTCCCATAAGGCAGAAGACCCTGCTCGAATAACCCTTGTGTCTGAGACCTACTGCCATTCCGCAGGCAGCGGATATTCCCTGACCAAGTGAACCGGTAGACATATCAATACCGGGAGTCTGCTTCATATCCGGATGTCCCTGGAGATAAGATCCGGTGTGTCTTAAACTTATCAGGTCTTCTACAGGGAAGTATCCTCTGTAGGCAAGCGCGGCATAAAGCGCCGGCGCCGAATGTCCCTTTGAAAGAACAAACCTGTCCCTGTCATCCTTATCAGGATTTTTGGGATCGATATTCATCTCCTGAAAATAGAGATAGGTAATGATATCCGCAGAAGAAAGCGCTCCGCCGGGATGTCCGCACTTTGCGCTGTGAACTGCCTCTATCAGCCTCAATCTCACATCATTTGCTTTTTTTTCAAGCTCCCTAATCTCCATATTTCTTTACCTCATCATTTTAGCTGCCCGCCAAGTTTTGCCGCATTCATTGCGGCATCACCTTTAAATACCGCAGATCCGGCAACGAGTATATCCGCTCCCGCATCCTTTGCGGCTCTTATATTCTCAAAATTTATACCGCCGTCAACCTCAACCGGAACATCTTTAAGTCCTTTTGAATCAAGAAGCGCCCTTGCTTCTTTTATCTTTTCAAGTGATCCGTCTATGAATTTCTGGCCGCCGAATCCCGGCTCCACACTCATAACAAGCACCATATCCGCAAGATCGAGATAAGGAATAAGCGCCTCTGCCGGTGTTTTCGGATTGATGGCTATTCCGCACTTCTTTCCCTCTGCGCGTATGGCCTTTGCGACCTCTGCAGGATATTTCGCCGCTTCCACATGGAAGGTGATATAATCTGCGCCCGATTCCGCAAAATCCTTTATATAACGTATGGGATCCGTGATCATTATATGGACATCCAGCACCGAATCCGTTATCTTCCTTAAGCATTTTATAAGCGGCATTCCGAATGATATCTGCGGAACAAAGATGCCGTCCATAACATCCACGTGAAGCCAGTTCACGCCCGCACCTTCACAGGCTTTTACATCTTCACCAAGTTTCGTCAGATCCGCTGACAATATAGAAGGAGCAAGTACCGATTCCATATATCTGCCTTTCATATAAGGTCAAAAAAACAATACACCGGGATATATTATCACATTTCACGGCGTCGTGAAAGTATTTTTATCAATCATTTCGGATCTTTGCCTTTACCGTATAGTGGGGTGCGATGGCAAAGGGATCGTCGGCATCTTTTACCGCATTCTTTACACAGGCATCGGCAAAAGGCTGGAGAAGCTCCTCCACTGCATCTGTCGCAAACTGCTCTGCATTGGCTCTGGCCTTCTCATTTGCATTAAATTCCTGAAGAAGCAGGGCTTTCCCTTTCTTTTCCAGGTTGGTTGCTTCCGAAAGGCTGAGCTTAAGCTCGCTAAATGCAAGCAGTCCGTTTTCGTTTGCTACCTGTGTTTTTTCAGGCAATGCCTCAACATCCGGATAGGGCTTCGGTATATATACAGTGATTGTGTGATCCACAGCATCAACCTCAATATCGTCTCTGCTTATGCGGCTTAAATCAAGTGTATAGTTTCCCATCCCCTTAAATATCACTACACTCTTTTTTGTCAGTGCCTCAAGAGAAAGGAAGCCCGCCTGTGTGACAGTGGTTGCCACGGAAAGATCCTGCTCATAAACCACCAGTTTCCTCTCACTTGTGTATTCTCCAAATTCCACCTCATCAAAATCTACGGAAACCTCCCACGGCTGAGGAATAGAAGCATCAGCATCTATCTTTATCTTATTCACTATCACCTTCATAAGGATGACAAAAACAACGCACAGGATGGCCGTCCATATCAAATACCCCGCCAGCTTTTTTCCAAGTGTTTCAAACACTTTTCCTATTCCGCTTTTTTTATTATTATCCTCACTCATATTATCACCCGTATATAGAAAGCCTCATCACACGCAAAAGCGGCGGAATATAACCCCGCCGCTTTGATCGGATCGTATTATTTCACGACAGCATTCAAGCCACGCACGTCTGTCTCATCTCCGGCTGTCTTCCCGCGCATTATTACAGCGCAACGCCTTCCTTCAGGGCTTTTTCATAATTGTTAAGTATTAAATCCTGAAGCTCGGTCCTGGTATCGGAATTAATAGGATGGGCAATATCTTTATAAGTGCCGTCCTGAGCTTTGCGGCTGGGCATTGCTATAAAGAGCCCCCTGTCGCCTTCGATCACCTTTATGTCATGTATCACCAGACAATCGTCTATCGTGATCGATGCAACCGCTTTTAACTTTCCTTCCTTTTCCATGATCCTGATACGTACATCCGTAACATTCATTTGTTCTCTTTGGAACCCCCTAAACTTTTTCTTCTCTGAAAATTATCGCGTATATGTCAAATCACATATCTTTCATTCTTCTCTACGACTATCTTTATGCCATCATCTCCTTTCTGCACGGAGTTTGCTCTTATTGTACTCCTGCTTTCTACGATGCAATTCTCTATATAGGAATTGTCACCAATATACACATCATTAAGAATGATGGAATTTTTGATAGTGCAGTTGTTTCCTATGAACGCCTTTTTGAATATGACCGAATTCTCTATGGTACCGTTTATTATGCTGCCGCTGGCCACAAGGCTGTTCTTTACATCAACTCCCACATTGTATTTTGCAGGAGGAAGATCATCCACCTTTGAGTAAATATCCGGATAAGTCTTGAAGAAGTATTTGCGAATATCGCTGTTTAAGAAATCCATATTGGTGTCGTAATAATCCTGTACAGTGGATATATTCTTCCAGTACTCCTCCGTCTTATAGCAATAGATACGCTTTATATCCTTATAACGGATGAGGATGTCTTTAACAAAATCATATCTGTTCTCAAGAGCAGCCTTTTCTATCATCTCCACAAGCTGTCTTCTGCGGATGATATAAATACCGCAGGAGATGAGATTTGACTTTGCCTCTACGGGCTTTTCCTCGAACTCGGTGATCCTGCCGTCATCGTCCGTCTTAAGACATCCGAAACGCTCAACATTGCTGCCCTCCGGCATCTCTTTGCAAACCACCGTGATATCAGCCTTCTTGGAAATATGGTATTCAAGCACCTTGCCGTAATCCATCTTGTAGACACAATCGCCGGATGCTATTACCACATAAGGCTCGTGGCTGTCTTTTATAAATTCTATATTCTGTGCGATGGAATCTGCCGTGCCCCTGTACCAGTCCGAATTATCGAGGGTACGGGTGGGAGTAAATACGTACATACCTCCCTGCTTACGACCGAAATCCCACCATTTTGATGAGCTTAAATGCTCATTAAGGCTTCTGGCATTGTCCTGGGTAAGAACTGCCACCTTCTGAATATGTGAATTGCTCATATTGCTGAGGGCGAAATCTATGCTCCTGTAGCTTCCTGCCACGGGCATTGCGGCAACCGCTCTTTTTGCGGCCAGCTCGCCCATCCTGCTGTTCTTCATTCCGCCGCCCGCAAGTATGATCCCCATTGCTCTCATATCTTTTCAGCCTCCTTTATAAGCGTCCTTCCGCTGCCCAGCTCTCCGCCGGGATAATCGGAAGCATCTGTCTTTCCGTATATGACTGAATTCTTTCCTATGGTCACATTATCGGGAACCGTTGTCTTTTCACCTATGCATACAAGTCCATGATTGTAAATGTGCGGATCGGTCTCATTCTCCTGCTCCTCGCCCTCTCCGGTGACCACATTCTTACCTACCACCGTATTCTCGGCGATAATGGTCTTGTTTATGCGTGCTCCGTCGCCTATGACCGTATCGTTCATGATTATGGAATCACGTATCACGGCGCCTTTGCCTATCTCTACATTACATCCTATGATAGAACTGTAGACCTCACCGTATATCTCAGCCCCCTCTCCTATGAGGCATCTTTCAACCTTGCTGTCACCCGATATATACTGGGGAGTGAGAGCATCACTCTTCGTATATATCTTCCAGTATTCCTCATAAAGATTAAATTCCGGGATGATGTCTATGAGTTCCATATTTGCTTCCCAGTAAGAATGAAGTGTTCCCACATCCTTCCAGTAGCCATTGTATTCATAGGCAAAGATAGGAGACTTCCTGCTGTGGCAGTACGGAATAACATGTTTTCCGAAATCCAGTGCAGGCTGGTCAGCTTTTGCTATAAGAGCTTCCTTGAGAGTCTTCCAGTTAAATATATAAATACCCATGGAAGCAAGATTTGAACGCGGATGTTCGGGCTTTTCCTCGAAATCCACTATCCTTCTGTTATCATCAGTGATAACTATACCGAAACGCTTTGCCTCCTCCATGGGAACGGGCATAACTGCAAGCGTTACTTCAGCCCCGTTCTTCTTATGGAAATCAAGCATCACTTCATAATCCATCTTATAGATGTGATCACCCGAAAGGATGAGCACATAATCAGGATTAAAGCTGTCCATATAATCAATATTCTGATATATGGCATTCGCAGTTCCGGTATACCACTCACTATTGGTACTCTTCTCATAAGGGGGCAGAACCGTAACGCCGCCTACATTCCTGTCCAGATCCCAGGGAATACCAATACCTATATGGGTATTGAGCCTAAGAGGCTGATACTGGGTAAGCACGCCTACGGTATCCACACCCGAATCGATACAGTTACTGAGCGGAAAATCTATGATCCTGTATTTCCCGCCGAAAGAAACAGCCGGCTTTGCCACTTTCCTTGTCAGCACGCCCAGTCTGCTGCCCTGGCCCCCCGCCAGAAGCATAGCGATCATCTCTTTTTTTACCATGTCATCACCCCTAGCTGTTATTCTGTCCAATAATGAACAAGTTCCGTCTTGTGTGATTATAACATAACAAAGCTTTAAAGTGAATGATTTTTCACAAAAATTTAATGTGATTTATTCTTTTTTGTGTTACATTTGCATAAAAATACAAGATGTTGTTTATTTAATATTAATTCAACCCTTATTTTCTTCCTTATAGGTGTTCATGAGCTTCGTGATACGCTCGCTGGGATCCAGCAGATCGCTGATGGACGCATCATGATTAAGGGTATCTATAATGTATGCTATATACTTGCTCATATCACAGTTGATATACCAGTCTCTGGAAAGCAGCTCGGGCGTCTGGTAAACAAGATTGGTAGTGAGTATGCCGTTTATCGTGCCATCCTCATATGCCCTGTCAAAGCGCTCCAGCCCGCTTGTAAAGAGGCCGAATGTTGAGCAGCAGAAGATACGGCGGGCTTTTCTTTCCTTTAACTCCTTTGCAACCTCAAGCATGCTCTCACCCGAAGCGATCATATCATCAACGATGATCATATCCTTGCCCTCAACGCTCGAACCAAGGAATTCATGGGCAACTATGGGATTCCTGCCGTCAACTATCTTTGTATAATCCCTGCGCTTATAGAACATTCCCACATCAAGGCCCAGAACATTTGCCATATATATAGCCCTGCCCATTCCGCCTTCATCGGGGCTGATCACCATCATGTGATCGGCGTCAAAGGAGAGATCCTTAAACTTCCTGCAGAGAGCCTTTATAAACTGATATGCAGGCTGTACTGTCTCAAAGCCGTTAAGAGGTATGGCATTCTGAACGCGGGGATCATGAGCATCAAAAGTAATGATATTTTCAACGCCCATGGATACCAGTTCCTGAAGAGCATATGCGCAGTCAAGAGACTCCCTTGCGGTACGCCTGTGCTGGCGGCTCTCATAAAGGAAGGGCATGATGACCGTGATACGGCGCGCCTTTCCCCCCACAGCTGCTATTATCCTCTTAAGGTTTGCATAATGATCATCCGGAGAATAATGATTTACCTGTCCAAAAAGCTTGTAGGTAAGGCTGTAATTGCAGACATCGACCATAAGAAAAAGATCTGTACCTCTTACAGATTCCTTTATGAGTCCCTTTGCCTCACCGGAGCCAAAACGCGGAACATCCGCATCAAGTATGTATGTATCCCTCTCATAACCGGAAAAAGCAAGGGTATCCGCATGTTCATGCTCCCTTTCCTTCCTCCACTTCACAAGATACTGATCCACTTTTTCTCCAAGGCTCTCGCACCCCTTAATCGGTATCACACCAAGTGCTCCTACCGGTATCGTGTTCAGATTCCTGATCTCATCTTTGACAGCTGTCATTTTTTTCTCCTTTTCTTGCTGTTTAGGATCAGCCAAAATAATCAGGTTATTTCGTTACTGCTCCTTATTAATCTATCTTCCAAACGGTATCTCTACCGAAATGGCCACTTAACCATACTGGCTCTCCAGCCTGAGTCTCATCCTTATGTCCGGCCCGTCCAGCCTGCACACCCTGCTGCTGCTTATTACTCTTGAAAATATCCTGTCCCTGTATGCATCTCCAAGCCCTTTAAGATCCATATTGGATGAAATGATCATGGGACGTTTCTTCATCATGCGCTTGTTGCAGATCATATAGAACCTGCTGTAGGTAAAATCCGTACTCTTTTCGGTGCCCAGATCGTCAACTATCAGCAGATCGCACTCATATAAAAGATCCATAAAAGACCCCAGTTCTTCCCTGTCATCGGAAAAAGCCTTATCCGCCAGCATCGGAAAAAGCTCGGCGGCGCCATAATATACAACTGAGCGGTCTCTGTCAAGCATTTCCTTTGCAACACAGCCCGAAAGAAAGCTCTTTCCGGTTCCCGCAGTGCCATAAAGAAGCAGCCCTCTCTTATCTTCATCGAAATGCTCTATCATATCACGGCATTCATCCACCGCATGCTTAAACAGCTTAAGCTCCTCACCCTCGTAAAAATCTTCCCTGAGCCTTTCGAAATTATTCTCCTCTACCCATTCCTTCAGATTCGAGGCATCATATCTCGCTTCGATCTCAAACTTCTTAAAGCAGCTGCATTTTTCATTGCCCGTATATCCGGTGTCCATGCATAAGGGACAAACATACGGCACTTCGGTATAATCCGCCGGATAACCCGCCTCCGTAAGAAGCTTCTTCTTTTTTTCGGAAAGGAGCTTTATTCTCGGAGAGATGTCAGGAATATCTCCCCCGCCCGAAAACATTGTCGCACGTTTCATAAACAGGTCGATAAGTTCCGCATCAGTCTCCCTGTAGCCCGGAACCTTTTCACAGACTTCCTTCTTCCTTTCGGTCATCTCAGCCTGCCTGGCACGCCTGCGGACTTCATATATCTGCTCTATATTTCTGTATTGTTCGTTATTAAGCTTCATACCTTATCATTTCATCAGCTTTTTTTCGAGCTCATCATAATCATACTCGCGGCTTTTTGCCTTATACCTGTTCTGTGTCCTGCCCTGTGTGTTTTTCGGCCTGTTTGCCCCTGTACTCTTATTTGACGCTGTCCTGTCCTTATAGAGCTCATCCAGCTTCTCTATATCCTCCATGGATCTCACTCCGTTATGGAACCAGTCGTTTAATATGGAATCGGCATAGGAAAAACGATGATCTTCCACGTTCATGACCGTACGCCTGCAGGCCTCGGCTATTATATCATCAGAAAAACCAAAGGTTACCGTCCATCTGCGTACCGCATCAAGCTCTCCCTGGGTTATATTCTTCTTTCTCCCCAGCTGTGCGCATACCGCCTTTTCCCTGTCATCCGGAAGAAGACCGTCGGAAGCCTCAAAAGCCCTGGCCGATGCCACATCCGATACGCCCGCCTCCTTCCATCTGGAAGCGATCTTCTCCATTTCGGAAAATTTCTTTATTCCTCTCTCAAGCGAACGCTGCATAAGATAATCCACCAGGGACGGATTCATCTTAAGCCTCTTAACCATATACATTATACTGCGAAGCTCCCCTGTTCCGACAGGACGTCCGAAGTACATCTCCGCTGCAGTAATAAGTATCCTGGAATCCTCATTCTCCGCAAATTCGTTTATCTCGGCTGCACTGAATTCCCTGTTTTCAGCCGCTTCAGCCACTTTTGCCTTGTCTTCCTTCTTTTCTTTTCCGTTTGTCATCTGATTTACCGTCACCCCCGAAAGATCAAGGAGGCTGATGCCTTCAAGTGCCTCTGTATCCGCTTTTTTACCCTCTCCCGAAAGCGTTACCTTAAGTACCTTCTGCTTTTCCCAGTATTTAAGAGCTCTCATTATGTCTCTCTCGGAAAAATTAAGCGCATCCGCCATGCCCGAGATATCAAGACCTTCATCCCCGGCACTGTGCCTCAGGAGATAAAGATAGAGCTTTAACTGCACCTCATTGGCATCATTCATGAACTCGTCTATGAATATATCAGAAACCTCGGTCACCGCTCTGCGGCGCGCCGTTGTGAGCCTGACTCTTGCCATGCCAAAAACCCTCTCTCATTAATTCTGCCGCACACAGACATATGTCCCGTGCAGCAAACAAGAGTATACCAAAAGCAGATATAAAATCAAGCATGCCAATGTCCACAACCTCGCGTAAAATAAGGCTTTCAGGGATTGTGGATAATGTGGATACTGTGGATAACATCAAAAAAACGCGTGATACCGCGTTTTTTTATTCACAAAATTTTTGTCATATCTTTATTTCCCGAGCAGATGCTCACCTATACGATATACGTCCCCGGCACCCACCGTAAGCACCAGATCTCCCGCTGTGCAATGCTGTAACAGATAGGCTTCCGCATCGTCAAAATACTTGAAATAAACAGCTTTTCTGCCCTTTTTATCAAGCTTATCCTTAAGATCTGCCGAAGATATGCCCACTGTATTCTTTTCCCTTGCCGCATATATATCGAGCAGCACCACCTCGTCGGCCATTGAAAGAGCTTTTGCAAAATCATCCAGAAAAGCCTTTGTTCTGGTATAGGTATGAGGCTGGAATACGACCCACAGCCTCTTATGCGGATATCTTTCCGCTGCAAGGAGCGTAGCCTTTATCTCGCTGGGATGATGGGCATAATCATCTATGACCGTCACACCTCCGATCTCTCCCTTATACTCAAAACGCCTTCCTGCGCCCTTAAAGCTTTCCAGGCCCGGGACGATCGCAGACTTATCTGCTCCTGCCGCATCAGCAGCTGCTATGGCCGCCAGGGAATTATATACATTATGCTCGCCCGGAACGGAAAGTTTTATTTTTTCCGTTTCCTCGCCGTCCGGAGTCTTTCTGTGAAGCGTATAAGAACAAAGCCCCCTGTCATCGAAGCTTATATCCGTCGCGCGATAATCAGCTCCTTCATCCGTTCCGAAGGTTACCACACGGCATTCAAGACCCTCTGTAAGCTCCGTATAAGCCTCAATACCGCTGTTTATCACTAACGTCCCGTCAGCCGGCAGAAGGGAAGCGAACTTCTTAAAGGAAGCTCTTATGTCGTTTATATCCTTGAAAAAATCCATATGATCCTCTTCGATATTGAGGATCAGCGCTATGGTAGGAAAAAAAGAATGGAAGCTGTTGGTATATTCACAGGCTTCCGCTATGAAATTACCGGAAGATCCTATGCGGAGATTGCCGCCAATATCCTTTAACATGCCGCCCACGGTAACAGTGGGATCCATGCCGGCCTTTATGAATATCTCGGTGACCATAGAAGTGGTCGTGGTCTTTCCGTGGGTTCCGCTGACGCATACAGCGGTGCCGTAGCCGTGCATTATCTCCCCTAAAAGCTCTGCTCTGGTGAGCATGGGGATATTCTTTTCCACCGCCTTTGAAAATTCGGGATTATCGGGTGAGATGGCTGCCGTATAAACAAACAGATCCGTATCATCGCTCACATTTGAAGCTTCCTGACCTATATGGATCTCTGCCCCAAGCTTTTCAAGCCTTTCCGTGAGCTCCGAATCCCTTATATCGGAGCCTGCCACCTTGAACCTCTTTGAAAGCAGTATCTCCGCAAGGCCGCTCATGCTTATGCCGCCTATACCACAGAAAAAAACCTTTACCGGTTTGTTCAGATCAAGTTCGTACATCCGGATCCCTTCTTTCCTCAATCCCAGAGCTTTGCGGGATAAACACCCTTATCCTTTAATTCTTTTATCGATGCCATGACCTCAGGCTTATCTTCCTTATAGGTCACTCCAAACCATCTGTCAGAAGAGGAAAGCACCTTTACGGAAGCCTTTCCGCTTTTGATCATCTCTCCCACTTCGATAGGGATGAAACATTCACTCTTAAGAGGATCTTCCGGCATTTTCTCCGCAAAGAATCTGTCAAGAGATTCCTTAAGCGCAGGGAATATGGAGGGATCAAATCCCCACATGTTCATTGATACCGGTGCATCAACAGAAAGAGACTCATAATTAATTCCGTCTCTTGTATATCTTGCGCCGTCCGCAGTCTTTTCAATATGCGTAAGCTCATCTATCTGGGTAAGATACCCCTCATCATTGACACGGCAGTAACCTCTTGAAACATATCCGTTTTCAGTAAGGGTATTCTTAAGCATATATCCCACCATGCAGTAAGGCGATATTCCTTCTCTTTCTGCCACGGGAGCCTTTAGGAAGGCTGCCAGCCCCTTATACGCATCCACACCGTAATAATCATCGGAGTTGATCACGGCAAAGGGCTCTTTTACAGCATTTCTGCAGGCGTATATGGCATGTGCCGTGCCCCAGGGTTTTTCCCTGCCCTCAGGGATCTTTACACCCTCGGGGATATCTTCCTTCTCCTGGAAAACATATTCTACGGGAATGTGCTTTGCCACCCTGTTTCCAACACTCTCCTTAAAATCAGCCTCGATCGCTTTTTTTATTATGAATACAACCTTTCCGAAGCCGGCGCGTTTTGCGTCATACATTGAAAAATCTATTATCTTATGACCTTCATCGTCCACCGGATCCATCTGCTTGAGTCCGCCGTAACGGCTCCCCATTCCCGCAGCAAGTATCACTAACGTAGGCTTTATATCCATTATGTATCCTCCTTAAATCATTTAAGTTCTATGCTCTGCATGCTCTTTTCATACTCCGGCCCCCATCCGGTACCGGTCTCGAGCATATATACAAGCGTAAAAACATAATCATCCGTCACATAGATATATTCCGTCATATGATCTTCGGAATCATCTTTTTTTATGACCGCGGAAGCTTTCACTGTGCGCATCCCCGTATCCGGAGATATCACATTTACAAAATCATGCACAGCCACATTTGCGCTTAAGCTCTCCGAAAGGGCACTGCTGTAATCCTCGGAAGTAAGCAGGGCATAATCATCTTCCTTCTCATTAAGCGTGCGCACATACATTATATACGAATCATCCGACGATTCCGGACTGGCATATATCTCCCTGTCCTCATTGTTTTCCTTATCCGCCGTAAAAGCTTCGGGAATATAAAAGAACAGTTCTTTATATTTCACCGCCTTATATAAACCGGGCATATCCACGCTTATTTCTTCATCCGCCGATACAGTGACCGTATTGCCGGAAATACTTTCAGCTTCATCTTTCTTTCCGCAGGCAGCAAGAAGGATGAACACAGCAGGCATTAAACATAAGGCTCCCGCACACGCGCTCTTACGGGTGTCTTTCCTTATACCAGGCAGGAACGCCTTCCTCATCAAACCAGTGATAATCTCCTTCCATATCCCACCAGCCTTCATCATCATAATCCAGCACGCCTTCAGGCATATCTTCATCTTCGTCATAATCCCATTCTTCATCATCGAGATCTTCAGCCTCTTCTTCATCCTCGTAATCATATTCAACCTCGACATCATCTGCATCGTTTATGCTCACGGCTTCGGGATCCGCTGTGGGCGCAGCAGTTGCAGCAGGCTTCTTTTTAGCCGGTGCCTCTGTTGCGACAGGCTCTTCTTCTTCCTCTTCTTCCTCGTAGTTGTTTATCCATTCCTGAAGCTCTTCTCCGTATGCCACCAGATTGTCCAGTTTCTCCATGGCTATGTCAACTTCCTCCAGGGCCGCATCATACCTGTCCCAGAGCTCATCGCTCACCTCGATCTCATCTTCTTTTTCCGTAAGACGGTCGATCTCCGCATCGAGCCTGTAAACCCTGTTTAATCTGAATCCCATGATACCCAGGGATATTATCGCAGCACTGCCTGCCACAATTGCTATTATATTATGCTTTTCCATATCCTTTATCCCCTCTCCTTATTCTGTTGCAGCCGAGGGAACCTCTGCTTCTTCTTCCTCGTCATCTTCAGGCTCTTCTTCATACCATGCCTTTATCTCATTAAGCTCCTCTTCGTCATAAAGTTCCAGGAACTGCTTTTCGAGCTCGGCATTTTTCTTTTCCTGCTCTTCGCTCTCCTTAAGGTATCCGTCTCTTTCAGCCTCGAATTCCTTTATCTCCTCTTCTGTCGCCTTTTCTTCTTCGGCAACATCGGCCTTTAATTCCTCGATGTATTCTTTTTCTGCGGCAACATCCTCCGAGGCAGATACATAATCTTCATTTACGAGTACCATAACAGCTATCGAAGCCACGGTAGCCGCTGCACATACTCCGCTAAGTATATAAGCCGGTATCTTTTTCATTTTTTCTCCCCTTTATGTTTTTATAACTAATAAGGAGCCTGCGCAGCAGACTCCCCAAAATAAACACCCTGCAATGCCGTATCATAAGGAAATGATATCAGCAAACTTCTCTGCTGTCCCTGTATGATATCTGTTTTCTCTCAAAAAGTGAAGCTGATTTTTTTAAGAGCTTCATAAGCTCGGCTATCATCTTCTCTCTGGAAGGGAGATGCGCTGCATTCATGAGTATGCGGCTGATATCCGCCGGTACATCATAAAGCTCCAGCATATCCCTGAGCTCCGACCTGTCACAGCTCTCACCGTGCTGTCTGTACCAGAGCGTTATCTCCATGGCATCCTCCTGGCTAAAACCCTCATCCAGAAGTATCTCATATATATCTTCTTCCACAAGTATCGGATATTCTTTAAACCAGCTGTTCCTGTAGGCCATACCTTTTTCAGAGCCTGCATAGTCTGCATGAAGAAGCGATACCGCATCACACATCTGCCAGAAACCCGCCGGTCTTAAATCCGATAATATACGCCTGGAAATACCTGTACCCGCTGCTTCTGCAAGATCCTGCCAGCTTAACTTCCTGAAAGTGACCGGATCCACACCATGCTCTCCGAGAAGGCCGTTTATCCATGATGCATTTATGCAAAGAGCAGTACATCCGGAATTAAATCCCAGATCTCTGATTATAAAGCGGTAACCTCTGTTTCTCACAAACAACTCCCGTGCCCCTCTTGAATTAATCCTCCGGTGCACGACACACATGATCATCCAGTCACTTTTCTGAGACCGGATCCGCACCATATCTTGTGCCGACACCACGCGTTCTATTATACACGTTTTTTTATAAAATGGTAGTTCTTTTCATATATTTTGTATTTTTTTCTTTCAAAAAACCACATTTTATAGTGTGAGAAAACTTTATGTAAACAGAATCACCTTTATTAGTAAATATCAAGATATGGTTTTATATCCATCCGGGTTATTTTTCTGCCAGTTCCAGCTGTCGGCGCACATATCCTTAAGGTCATACTCAGCTTTAAAACCAAGCTCCCTCTCGGCCTTTGACGCATCGCTCCAGTTCTCGGCTATATCTCCGGGGCGCCTTTCCATTATCCTGTAGGGAATATTTACACCCGTAGCCTCAATAAAGCTGTTTACCACTTCCAGCACGCTGCTTCCTTTTCCTGTACCCAGATTGTAAGTAAACACGCCGCCCTTTTCATTGAATTTCTTTAAAGCCAGCACATGTCCTCTTGCCAGATCTACCACATGGATATAATCCCTTATCCCGGTTCCGTCCGGCGTAGGATAATCATCCCCGAACACTCTTAAGTATTCAAGCTTTCCCACAGCCACCTGTGTGATATAGGGCATGAGATTGTTGGGTATGCCGTTTGGATCTTCACCTATCTTTCCGCTCTTGTGCGCTCCTATGGGATTGAAATAACGCAAAAGCACGATATTCCATTCGCTGTCCGCATGCTGTATATCCGTAAGTATGGTCTCCTGCATGGCTTTCGTGGAACCATAGGGATTGGTGCACTTCTTTACGGGGCTCTCTTCCGTGACAGGCACGCTGTCCGGATCCCCGTATACGGTTGAAGAAGATGAAAAGATCAGATTCTTTACTCCGTGCTTCCTCATCACATCAATAAGCGTCAATGTGCCGCCTATATTATTTTCATAGTATTCCCACGGAAAAGCCACCGATTCGCCTACAGCCTTTTTTCCCGCAAAATGAATGCAGCCTTCTATGTCTTTTCTGTCGGTAAAAAGTTTTTCAAGCCCTTCTCTGTCACGTATATCAAGCTTGTAAAACGTCACATCTTTTCCCGTTATTTCCTTTACTCTTTCAAGGCTCTTCTCCGAAGAATTATCCAGATTGTCGATAACGATCACATCTTTTCCCGCATTTAACAATTCAACCACGGTATGGCTTCCGATAAATCCACATCCGCCTGTTACCAATATTGCCATAAAACACCTCCGTCTGATCTCAGATCATTGTTTTCTTTTTCCTTTTGTGTACATCACTACAGTATCTCCGGCCCTGATGACAAATGAACCATTGGGAACCATAGCCTTCTTTTTCCTCTTAACCGTAATGATAAAGGTCTGACGTGATATATCAAGATCCTTTATCTTTACACCTTCCCACTCATGCCCTTTTTCAACCGTCACTTCAGTGAGATATATATCCACGCCCTCATCACAGGGTTCCGCGCCAAGAACCAGCACATCCCCCTCAGACAAGACCAGATCTCCCCTTGGAACCTTTACTTCTCCGGCGTGCAGCACCGCCGCAACTATCATCCCTCCGGGGAAACTTATATCAGCTATCCGTTTCCCTTCCCAGCCGTCTTTCCCCGAAAGCTTAAGTTTTATGATCTGCAGTGCGGTATTTTCCCCTGCCATTCCCTGGAGCCTGGAATACTGCTCCACAAAACCGGCAGAAATGATACCTGTAGGTATAGCGGCAGCTCCCACACCCAGAAAGGTTATAAGTGTGCCAAGCACCCTTCCTAAAGGCGTTATGGGATAAATATCACCGTACCCCACGGTAAGCAGTGTCGCAGAAGCCCACCATATTCCCGAAAGAGCATTGTCAAATACTTCCGGCTGCGCCTCATGCTCCACACTGTACATGCAAAGACTTGATGCAAGTATCAGTAAAAAGATCACAAATACCGAAGATATAAGCTGCTTTGCCTTGCTCTTTAAAACCTCTGTTATGACATTCAGCGAATCATAATACGCATTTACCCTGAAGAGTCTGAATATCCTCATCAGCCTGAAAAGCCTGAAAGCAACAGCTCCCTGCGGGAAAAATACAGGAAGATAATACGGCAGGAATGAAAGGATATCCACTATACCGTTTAATGAAAAGATATATCCAAGCATCGCAGCCGCCGGCTTCTTTGCGGGATATAAAAATGACGAAGTCCACAGACGAAGCACATAATCAATGGCAAAAAACAATACCGTCAGTCCTTCACAAACCGAAAGCAGCTCTCCGTATTTAAGCACTATATCATCAAATGTGATGAGCACGGATATCAGGAGATTGACCGCTATCACCAAAAGACTGAATACATCATAGCCCCTGCCGATGATATCCTCATCGTAGCCCACTTCGACCATATTAAATACGGAAGCCCTGAAGGAAGCATGCTTCGGGCTTTCAAAACTCCAGGCTCCGCGTATCTTCGCTTTTTTATTCTTTTTTTCTTCTGTTTTCTTATCCGGCATCGTCATTTCCAATACGGTCCGTATTCCACCCCGGAAGCCTCCGCCGGCTTGCCTTCGATGGGATATGTCCATGCCTCATTGTAGTATTTCTTAAGCGAAGCTTCCATCTTTTCTGCTCCGCCGAATCTGGAACCGTCCCAGCGTCTTCCCATTATACCGAAGAGCAGCTGAAGTACGCCACCCATATGCACGGCCTGCCTTCCGGATCTTTTTATCGCCGCAGCAAGCGCAAAGCCATAGGCTCCGCAACCGAGAAGGGCTATATCAAAATCAATGGAAGCGATCTCTTTTTCCATAAATTCAAGGGCTTCAAACCAGTTTTCAAAACGATCATCCTTAAGATCACCCACCGTCATAAGGCTCTTATATGTCAAAAGCTCAAATTCCGGAAGTATATCAGAGCCCTTATAAAGCAGTTCCCTTTTTTCATACTGCTGCTTTACCGAATCGGAAAATGGAGTTACCACAAGGACTTTCTTTCCTTCAAGGGCCGCGCTCCAGTGTGTATCCAGCTTATGATTTTCATAAAGCGTGAATTTTTTTGTGATAACGCTCTCCTTCGGCAGACAGGTCTTAACAAAATAATCCTCAAGAAACTCCAGGTTGCAGGCAAGAATATCCGTCTGCCCCAGTCCGTCTTTCATAAGCTCCGTAAACCTTCCGCCAAGGCTTATGTCCTTTGGAAAGAAACCTGCGCAATTATAAAGATTATCCATCGTAAGGGCATATTTCTTTTTTATACCGAATTCATACATCCTCATGACAGCCGTTTCAAAAAGTCCGAGACGTCCGGCCATAAACGGCTTCCCGCTCTTTATAAGCCCCGCAAGCTCTTTTGCCGCCTCTTCATCAGACGTAAAGCGCCTGCCCCCGTATGGTGAGCCGGGCTTTCTCTTTATATGAAGTTTTTTCTTAAGGAAACGACGCGCCGCGTAAGACGCCCAGATGATCTTTTTCATGAATCAAACTTCTGAAAAGCCGGCTTTTACGGCCGGCTTTATTATTATCATATTCTTCTTTTGCCCTTTATCTTGTCCTGATCTCAAAGAGTTCCTTAAACCATCTGAGGGCATCCACATATGCATTGTAGATTGTATTTTCATCTATGCCTGCCACAACCATCTGTCTGGAAACTTCCTGCCAGGAGGCATTCTCATATTGCATCATGAAATCCAGCGCCTGGGAAAAAGGTCCGCTCTTATCCAACAGAGCCTGCCTTATCTCTTTTGATACCTTTACCATTTCCAGCGCCTCGGGCATGGGCTTGTCCAATATGACATCCAGCACCGAGAAAAGACCCATAAGGAAAAGCTCGGAGGAAAGTCCCGCCATTTCGAATACCGGCGCAAGATTCTCCGCAAAACGTGCCCTTATAAGGGATGTGCGCATGATCTCACTGGGCTTATCCGCACAAAGCTCCCTGGTAACTGCCGTATTTATCCACTTTTTAAGTTCCCTCTGACCCAACATAGCTGCAGCATGACGGACCGAAGTAATGCCGGAATTTACCGTCATACGGTTTACCATCTCAAGAAGGGAGATAACAAGCGCCGGATCCCTGCCTATAACATCGGCAGCATCCGCCAGATCAAAATCTATATCATTTACGATATTTAAAAGCTCAAGGTAATTGACCTTTAAAGGAGCAAGCTCCTCTCCGCTTGTCTTCACGGGAGTCCTGAAGAATTCACCCTCATAAAGATCATATCCGCCGCCTTCCTTAAGAATGTCGAAATCTTCCTTGGAATTCACATTCACGGCTACAAGCTTAACATTGGGGTACATCCTTGAGAAATAAACCTTCGCCTTGGTTATATCTATCTTCTTGTGATTGAGGAAAACATAATCTGTTTCCTTGAGTATCTCCCTGTAAGCTTCAAACTGGCTCACCGGGAGCTTCCTGATACCAAACCGGTAGCCTTCCTTCTTGAGTTCGATGATCCTGTCGATATATCTCCGCTCAGGCGGTATATCCTTGTCGATCAGCAGAACCTGCTTGTCATGAGGAGCATCACACTGCCCCGCAATATCCGAAAAAAGAGAGATATTATTGAGCTCTATGAATACGGTCTTTTCATCCGATACCGTATCGAGCCCCATGCTCTCCACTATCTTCATTCCTTCGATATTTGACGCGCCGTCAAAACGTCCGACACCCAAAAGCCTCGGATTTAAAAGGAAATTCTCCTTTTGTGCAAATATGGAATATGCACAAACTTTCATATTGTGGTCAAAAAGAGGGATCAGTGCAGCTAACATCGCTCCGGACTCCTTTCATCTGTAAAAAAGCAGCATAGTCATTATATCATATTTTTTCGGCAGCCGCCATGCCTTTACTTTCTCCTCCATGTAGCGGGAGCAAGAAGAACAAGAAGCGGGAATATCTCCAGACGGCCGGCTATCATATCAAACATGATCACATATTTTGAGAGCATCGAAAAATGTGCGAAATTCTCAGCCGGTCCCACTAACGAGAATCCGGGACCTATATTTCCAAGCCCCGAAGCCACAGCTGTAAAATTCGTTGTAAAATCCTTTCCGTCCATACTTACAAGCAGTACGGAGATCACAAATATAAAAGCATAGGCGATGATAAAGGATACCGCGGATTTGACCACTTCGTTGTTTACCCTGGCGCCGTCCATACGTATAGTCTTCACCGCCCTGGGATGACAGAGCTCCATAAGCTCCCTGCCGAGTATCTTTACGTATATGATGAGACGGCTCACCTTTATTCCGCCGCTGGTGCTTCCGGCACATCCTCCAAGCAGCATAAGGAAAATGATCACTTCCCTTGCCGCAGCCGGCCAGTCATTATAATCGATGGAAGAAAATCCGGCGGTAGTCATGATAGAACCCACCTGGAAAAAAGCATGTCTGAATGCAGGCTCTGTCCCGCATACTTTTCCGTTTATGAGCACTATGGCTATGAAAAACACCGATGCAAAAAAGATAAACGCATACAGCCTTACTTCTTCGGATGAAAATGCATCCTTTATCCTCTTCCTGAAAATGTAAAAGTAAAAATTATAATTTATGCCCGCAAGGAAAAGAAAGCCCGCCACCACATACTGCACTTCCGGAGCATAACCTCCGAGGGAATCATTCTTTATACCGAAACCGCCTGTGCTGGTGGTGGTGAAAGCAGTGCATATGGCATCATATAAAGGCATCCCCGCTATAAGCAGCGCAAAGAAAAGCACCGTCGTAAGGAGAAAATATATGGCATACAGATAATAAGCCGTTCTGCGGACCCTTGGCACCAGCTTGCCTACATCCGGCCCCGGTGATTCGGCTTTCATAATGTATATATCCTGACCGCCGGTCATGGGAAGCATCGCAAGCAGAAATACAAGAACTCCCATACCTCCGATAAGCTGTATGAAACATCTCCAGAAATTTGCTGATCTGGAAAGATCTTCCACTGCAGGCACCACGGAAGCACCTGTTGTGGTAAAACCCGAAACAGTCTCAAAAAGAGCATCCGTAAATGATGCCATCTCACCGGAAAAATAAAGAGGAAGTGCCCCTATCACCGAGAGCAGTATCCAGGAAGCCGCAGTGACTACAAAACCTTCCTTTGCATAAAAATCCTTTTTTTCCGGTTTCTTAACGGCAAGCGCCCCTCCGGTCAGCAGCGCACCCGCAGCGCAGGCAAGATAATATATACCTTCCTTCTCCCCGTATATGAAGGACACGGCAAAAGGGGCCACCATCATGGCACCCACTATCTGTATCACTCTTGCCAGCACATACCGGATGATCCCGTAATTCATGCCAGTATATCCTTTATATCATTCAGACCTTTTATGGTCGTCATTATCACAACATTGTCTCCCACTCTCATATCGTCGCGGCCTCCGGGAGTTATCACCTTCCCCTCCCTTACTATAGCACAGACTAAAAGCCCCTTCTTTAAGGAAAGCTCCATAAGAGGTTTGTCGGTAACTTCCGACTTCTGCCTTATGGCAAATTCCAGCACCTCCGCCTTATCATCAAGTATCCTGGTAAGAGTCTCCACATTGCTTCCGAAGGTATTCTGCATGGCACGTACATACTGGAGTATCATTTTCGCTATGGCATCCTTCGGTGATACTATGGAGCCCAAGGGCAGATCCGAAACCACCTCATCAAAAGAAATATGATTAAGCTTTGTGATGGTCTTTGCATGTCCCACTTTATTTGCAAACATGGAAAGCACCATATTTTCCTCGTCAAGATTTGTAAGGCTCACAAGACCGTCGGAATTTAAGAGCCCCTCTTCCATGAGAAGCTGCCTGTCGGAGGCGTCACCGTTGATTATTATGCATTCCGGAAGCAGATCGCTTAATTCCTCTGCACGCTTCTTATCCATCTCGATTATCTTTACATCTATCTGGTCACGTTCAAGACGCTTTGCAAGATAATATGCCGTAGTCCCGCCGCCGGCTATTATCACGTTCCTCACCGGTTTTGAAACTATTCCCGCAGAAGCTAAAAGCTTATGGATCTGCGCAGGAGGTGTTATCACATACATATCATCGCCGGCCTGTATCTTCGTACGGCCGTCAGGGATGATGACCTCACCGTTTCTTGACAACGCCGAAATAAGAGTTCCCTTACGTCCCTGTTTTGCAAAATCCATTACCGTAAGTCCGTCAAGAGGCGTGTCCGCAGGAAGCGAAAGCTTCAAAAGATCCACTCGGCCCCTGGCAAATGATGTGATCTCAAGGGCTGCAGGGACCTCTAAAAGCCTGGCCATATTCCTTGCGCATGCAAGCTCGGGATTTATTGCCACCGAAATACCCAACTGTCCCGAAAGAAAGCCCACTTCATCGTTATATACAGGATTTCTCACCCTGGCAATGGTCTTCCTTACGCCTGTGCGTCCCGCTATAAGACAGCAAAGAAGATTTACTTCATCGGCACCCGTAACGGCTATCATCAGATCCGCATCCGGAACCCCCGCTTCCTTCTGTGTCTTGAAGGATGTGGCATTACCCGCTATGCCCTGTATATCAAGGACTGCCAGTGTACGTCCAAGCTTCTCCGTACTGAGATCTATAACAGTTACATCATGTTCCTCTGCCGAAAGCTGTTTCGCAAGTGCAAAGCCTAACTTTCCGCAGCCTGCTATCACTATCTTCATCTGTTTATACTATGCCTCCGTATCAGTCTTTTTTCCGGAAAGCACGCCATACATCTCAGGCCTGCGATCCCTGAAAACTCCCCAGCTCATGCGAAATTCATAAAGCTCATCCAGATCGAACTGCGAACTTATCACCATATCGGAATCTCTGTCTGCAGACGCTTTTATTTCACCTGTATGATCGCATATAAAGGATGAACCGTAAAAAACAAGGGATGAAGACTGCATGTTATTATCGTCAGATGCCGTAATGGTTTCGGTACCAATGCGGTTTGCCGCCGCAAGAGGCATGAGATTTGCTGCCGCATGTCCCTGCATGCACCGCCTCCAGTGTGGCATGGAATCCGTCTCAAGCACCGGCTCGGAACCTATTGCCGTGGGATAAAGCAGTACCTCCGCTCCCTTGAGAGCCATGCACCTGGCGCTTTCCGGAAACCACTGATCCCAGCATATGCCCGCTCCTATTTTCCCAAAAGCGGTATCCCACACCTTAAAACCGGTATCTCCCGGTGTGAAGTAAAATTTTTCCTGATAAAAGTGATCATCGGGGATGTGCGTCTTCCTGTATACCCCAAGAAGCTCGCCGTCCGCATCTATAATGGCCAGTGAATTATAGAGCACGGTTCCTGCCTTTTCATAAAAGCTCACGGGTATGACTGCATGAAGCTTTGCCGCCAGCTTTTTAAAATGCCTGACAGCAGGATCCTCATCCACCGTATGCGCCAGCCCGTAATGTCCGTATTTTCTCTCCTGGCAGAAATAAGGAGTCTCAAAGAGTTCGGGGAGGAGTATGATATTTGCTCCATCCTCTGCTGCCTTCTCAGCCAGCCCGGACGCCTTTTTTATATTTTCATCAACATCATTGCACATGCTCATCTGGCATGCGGATACAGTAATCTTTCTCATGGTGAGACATTATACCACAAACGCTACGCTGCCCGCCATCCATGGCGGGCAAAAGCGCTTGCTTTTTGTGCATAACGTCCCTGTTATACCACAAACGCTACGCTGCCCGCCATCCATGGCGGGCAAAAGCGCTTGCTTTTTGCGCATAACGTCCCTGTTATACCACAAAACCACAGAAAAACTCACCGTCCGACATATGCGTGTTGCGGGCGAAACGGGAAATGGACTTCTCAAGACATGTCGCCGCCCCTGCGATAACAAAAGCCCCGGCGGTGCCGGGGCTTTTCAGGACAGAGTATCAGTCTGTCAGTTTAGTTTACATCTATCACGCTGTTGACCGTATAGGTTCTTCCGGTGACGGGATCCGTTACAGTAGCTGTTACAACGGTATCCTTCGTTGCTGCTGAAACTTCAAATACAGCCTTTCCGTTCTCATCGCTTATCTTCTTCACGCCGTTCCCTTCATTAGCCACAGACCATACCGCCTTTATATCAGACTTATTAAGCGCAGGTGAAGTCTTTACGCTGAGGGTGACCGTCTTTG
>JAFYBJ010000027.1 GCA_017540265.1 Lachnospiraceae bacterium | reverse complement strand
TAACAGGACAAATATCGAGGATGTGATATACGGCAACTGGTACGGCGGCACCGTGGATGATGCCATGGCAGGAGGAGATGCCGGCAGACCTTCCATATCCATAGAGGGTAACGGAACAACAGGCGTATATAACTGGAAGCTCCTTAATCTTCTAAGAGAAGGAACTTATAATGTACCGTATATAACTTTCGCTGCTTATTCCACTGCATACGGTTACAGCAACGGAAGTGTAGAATACGAACGCCCTTATTCCGGGAGCTACGGTACGAAAGGGGGAATACCTCTTGGAATAAAGGGTGAGAATATCACCTTTGAAAAGGATGCTATTGATTTTGCAGGTGACGGTTACAGGCATGGCGTAAATGCAACCATAAAACCCGGTGCCCGCACATACAGCGTGACACTTTCTGATCCCTTCGGCAACGAGCTGATAACGAGATCGTATGACAGGGATCTTGATGGGTGGGGTGTAGAGGTAAACAGGATAAGCAAGACTAACGGCACATCCAGTTATTGGGGATCGGCGATAGAGGGCGATACCCTTTCATGCGGGTTCTGGACAAATATTTATGTTACATCTGATAATGGTACGCTTATTCGTTATGTGGACGAGGAGGACGGTTATGTTTACGGTACAACAACGACTTCGTCAGTTCTCTTTAACGAGACTTTCGGTGTATATGTGGATGAGGAATTCATAGGAAATTATACGACAGATGAAAATGGCTTCTTCAATATGACCACGGATGATCTTGGAAAGACAGGATATGTCAGCCTTACGTTTGAAAATGACATGTACTCAAAGAGGTATGAGACATCATTAAGGATCATCAAGGATGGAGAGACATCTGTAAATACCTATCCGGCAGGCGATAATGCCGTGGAGGTACATTTAAGCTCTGAGTCCGGAAAGCCTTTAAACGAGGGGAATTTAAGCCTTTATTACACTACCCAGACAAATTCAACTCGTACATTGTTTGACAGCTGGAATATGAGCACAGAGGGCGAGGCTAATAAGACCAGCTTCTCAATCACCAAAACGGATCTTAATGCGACCCTTCCTGCAGGATATTATTTCTTTACCGCTGAATATACCTGCGAGAGCGGAAATTTAAAGAATGCCTCAGAGGGATCCTATTCAGGCAGCAAGGGAACTCTGGTAGGCTCCGAGGGATATACGGCTGTTGACCTGATGACAGGTTCTTCAAAGAATACACTGGAAGTCTATATGACATCCATCGGAAATACGACTGAAAACTGCACTGTGTCCCTTTATTACAGACCTGTTTCAGGTGGAAAGGATACCCTGCTTGAAAGCTGGAACATGGGCAATCAGTCGGAATATTACAGAAGCAGCTTCTGGGGAGATGTAAATGTATCAGCCCTTCCCGAAGGTGATTATGTATTTACCGTAAACTTTAACTGCACTGACGGAACCTTTGATAATTCGAGCGTTTCAAAGACCTTCACGGTTCCCGTGGTGCCTGATTATGATGCGGACGTGTCCATACCTTTTGGAGCGAACAAGACCGTAAAGCTTGGAAGTGCTGATTTTAATCTCAATGCGGTTGCTGCAAATCCGGGAAGCGACGGAAAATGGATCTATAAGAGTTCAAATACATCTGTTGCTACCATATCCGATGAAGGACTGGTTCATCCTGTCTCAGTCGGTCAGACAAATATTACGGCAATATATAAGGCAAGCCCTTACAAGAGCGGAAGCGCAGTATTGATCCTTACAGTAACCGAGGCTTCATCAGGAAACGATACTACGCCCGGAAATGAGACAACTCCGGGAAATGAAACTACTCCGGGAAATAATACCACACCCGGGAACGGCAGCACCTCAGGCAATGATGCGCCTGTAAACGGTTCCACATCAGGAAATGATGCGCCGACTAACGGATCCACATCCGGTAATGATGCGCCTTCAAATGAGACGGTGCCTGAAAATACGACTGATGTAAATATGATCGAGGTGGCGCCTATAGTCCTTCCTGAGCAGAATGTTTCCGTTGCAATGGCATATACGGAATCGGTTCCTTTTACGGGAAACAAATTTAAGTCTAAGGATGTGGTGGCAGAAGGCAATGGTACGTATTCAATCGCAAACGTGACCGTAAAGATCAATACAACCATAATGAGCTTTGCTCAGCCTGTATTCAAATTCAAGAATATAAAGCATTCAACTGCAAGATCCGGAAAGAAGTCAAGTGTCACCGTTACCTTTAAGGCGGTTAAGGGTGCCACGAAGGCTCAGAAGAAACAGGTAAAAGCTTTAAATAAGGTGCTTAAGAAGCAGAAGATGGAATTCACGCTGGAACAGGTGGATATCTCAAAGACTACTGATGCCACCTATACCGCAAATAAGAAGATGACCAGGGTAAGCAAGGCAGTGCTTACGGTAGACGGCATAACTTACAAGCTTAAGAACAAGAGTGATTACAGTGCCGTTATCACAAATGAAACCATAACGCTCACCGGCAACGGGGATTATAAAAATACATATGTGATCCCATTAAATAACGGATGAAGTGGCATTTAGGTTAAACTAAAAACCGGGCAGAGGAACATCTGCCCGGTTTTTTATGCACATGCTGTCATCCTGAGCGTACAGGAAACGGATGAATCCGTTTCCTGCAGCGAAGGATCCTGATCACGAGGTATAAGTATGAGAAACCGATACGTCATAAACGGCATATTTCTTGCAAGGCGCCTTACCGGCATTGAAAGATATGCAGTAAATCTTGTAAAGGAACTGGATAAGCTTGTAAGACCGGGGGGGATGGTGCTTCTTATCCCCGGAACCTGCGATAAAACCCTGGGACTTAAGAATATAAAGGAAGTCAGATACGGACGTTTTAAAGGATATCTCTGGGAACAGACGGACTTGCCCTTTTATGCAAACAGGCGTCATGCAAAGGTCATATCCTTATGCAATACGGTGTCTGTTTTATCACCGCGCGGTATCATCACGCTTCATGATATAGTACTGAAGACAAGATCACATTATTTTGACAGTACGATCAGGGGAAAAATATCTGTCACCTGCTGGAAGATCATGTACAGGATGATCCTGTGTTCAAAAGCAGAGATCGTTACAGATTCCTTCTTTTCGCGCTCGGAGATACTGCGTGTATATAATGCGGCACCCGAACGGATAAAAGTGATACATTTAGGCTGGCAGCATATAAATGAGATAAAGCCGGATGATGAGATACTGAAACGCCTCGGACTTAAGAAGGGCGGATATTATTTTTCCATGGGCACGGCCATGGCGAATAAAAACATAAAGTGGGTAATTGAGGCTGCAGGAAAGAATCCTGATAAGACCTTTGTCCTTGCAGGGCACAACAGTATAGAGAAAACAGGAAAAGACATACCGCCTAATCTTATCCCTGCGGGTTATGTCTCGGATGAAGAGGCAAAAGCACTAATGGGCAACTGTCATGCTTTTATCCAGCCCACGTTCTATGAAGGCTTCGGGCTTCCTCCCATGGAAGCTCTTGCTTCGGGAGCAAAAGGGGTCATAGTATCTGATACGCCCTGTATGCGGGAGGTTTACGGTGACATTGCCGATTATATCGATCCGTATGATTACGATATTATTTCTGTGACCGTGAATCAAAGGACCCGTGAGGAAATAGAAGCATTTTTAAATAAGTACTCCTGGGAAGCTGCAGCAAAAGAATTTGTGAAACTGCTGAGGAGAGACCATCAAAGATCTTTCTGCAAAGGCACAGGCTATCCTTTTTTAGGTCTTGTGATATAGTACATACCGGCGCCTACAGCGGCGGCAAGGATGCATGCCAGGGTTATTATCAATCCGTCAGGATATGCCGTATCTTCAAAATAGCCACGCACCATAAACCAGGTCATCACTCCGGTCATTGCAGATACATATATCTGGACATTCTTAAATCTGTATGCACCGCCCTTGGCAAGATCTGTTCTGCTCCCGATATGATATGCCGCATGTATCAACAGCATGAGCATGGCGGTCTCAAAAAAGATGACCAAAAGGCTGCCTAAGGGATTGCTGTCATCGCTTATAAGCATTCCCGTCATGAAAGGGGACATATCTTCCATGATATATGGATGCCCGTAGCTTTCCATAAATAACTGCTTAAGCAGATCATCATGGATATAGAAGACAAAGGGAATAATGAAAACTGATATTGAATACATGAAAAGCAATGCCCAGCCGATCCTTACGGAAACTTCTTTTCCGATCATGAATAAAACATAGACGACAGCACCCATCAAGGCAGTAAGTATTATATCCTCCATAAGGGATAAACAGCCGCCGGCAAAGAATGCGGCATTCAGTTCACTGTCGCTTAACATCCTGAACCATGGCCATATCCTTCCCGAATATATCCCTTTAAATTCACCAAAGATCCAGAATAATGCCGTCAGAAAATATGCCGCGCTGCTTACGGCGAGTGCCTTAAAGCCTGTGATCAGATCATAGCTTATCCTGGTCCTGCTGCTTATATTCATGGCATACAGCTCCTCTTTATGACTGCCGCTTTCAAAACACAGGGCCCTTATGAACTGCAGGGCAAGGAGCGTAAGGAAAGTAAGCTGCATGTATACGTCAGTAAGAAGGACCAGCCGGTCCTCATGATCGTCCTTAAATGACGAGATAAAAAACATTACAGGGCCTGCAAGCATAAATATGTAAAAGAAGATATTAAATATCCTGTCCCTGTTCTTAAGTGCTTTCATCTTATCTTTCATCAGAGGCCTCCTTTCTGTATGCCATATATGCATCAATGAGCTTTACCTTGTCATTTGTTATTATCTCTGTACCTGCAGCCTCTAATATCTTCCTTGTGCTTTCCTTGTTTCCACGCATGATCACAGTGCTGATATCTCCCGCATCCTCAACTATAACGGCAATACCCGGATCAAGCTTACCGGATCTGACAGTCCACCTGCTGACATTTTCCAAAAGGCTGTCTATATCGTTTTTATAAATGACTCTGCCTTTATCCAAAAAGATGATCTCATCACACATCCCTTCAATATTTGTCAGATCGTGGGATGAAAGCAGTATCATGCTTCCTTTATCCGCGGTATCTCTGATTAACTGCCTGAATATCACGCGGGCTTCATTGTCCATACCGTTTTCCGGCTCATCAAATATCAGATGAGAGGCGTCTCTGGATAATGCAAGAGACAGCGCCAGTTTTTTTCTCTGACCTAAAGACATATTTCCGGCATAGGATTTTTTATCCGTTTCAAATCTCTCCGAAAGCTCATTAAATCTTTCATATGAGAAGCTGTCATAAAAAGCAGCGTAATAATCCGCGTATCTTTTAACGGTATAGAATTTCCAGAATTCGGGCGTATCTCCCACATAGGCGATACGGCTTTTTATCTCCTCATTATCGAAGATATCCGTATCATCAAGCATTGCCCTGCCGGAATCGGGTCTGTATATGCCGGCGAGGCATTTTAAAAATGTGGTCTTGCCGGAACCGTTGGCGCCTATCAGGCCGTAGATCTTTCCGGGAGATAATTCAGCGGTGATATCCTTTATCACATTTTCACCGTTGTAGGCTTTATATAAAGATTCAGTTTTTATCAATGAGACCACCCCGTTTCTATATGGAATCGTACAGTTCTTTTAACATCTGCTGCATTTCCTTAAGTGAATATCCGCTGTGTTTAAGCTCGATAACATCACTGAGCATCCTCTTTTTTATCTTTTCAACATCTGCGGAGGGCTGTGAAGTCTTTGTATCGGATATATATGTACCCTTGGACCGTATGGTCTCGATCACTCCCTGCCTTTCCAGCTCCGCATAGGCTTTTGCTACTGTTGACGGAGTGATATCGAGCATGGCAGCCATCTTTCGTACACTTGCAACGCTCTCTCCCGGTCTGAATATCCCTTTAACGATATTCAACTTGAACTGTTCTATGATCTGCTCATATATTGGCAGACTGCTTTTGTAATCTATCTCTATCAAACGGGACAGCCTCCTTTAACTGTTATAACCGTATTACATAGACTAGTACAGTTATAACACAATGGCCCTGTAATGTCAACCGGTTTAGAATTAAGTATCAAAATATCCCGGAAAAGCTTTATAATGAGCATAAAGAAAGGAAGAAAAGTATGGGCTATATAAAAGAAAACAGCAGATGGCTTGAAAAGCTTCCGGAAGGCAGCGCTCTGTTAAAGGAGCTGAAGAGCGTGCAGGGAGATGAAAAGGAACTTAAGGAAAGATTTTCGGAAGATATGTCCTTTGGTACTGCAGGCTTAAGGGGCAAGCTTTCAGCCGGAAATAACAGGATGAACTTTTATACCGTGGGAAGAGCGGCCCAGGGGATAGCTGATTATCTGCTTTCAGCAAGAGCAGATGCAGCGGAAAGGGGCGTGGTCATCGCTCATGATCCGAGGCATCTTTCAAGGGAGTTTTCGATCCTTACTGCAAAGATATTTGCGGCAAACGGGATAAAGGCTTATGTTTTTGACGACATGCGTCCCACGCCTGAGCTTGCCTTTATGATAAGGGAGCTTCATGCCGTATCCGGAGTAAATATCACGGCTTCACATAATCCCAGGGATTATAATGGATTTAAGGCGTATTTCGAGGATGGCTGCCAGGTAAGCGCGGATGTGGCTTCGGGTATGCAGGCTGCTATTTTTAAGCTGGACTGTTTTGCCCATAAGACTTCGGAGCTTATTGATGCCGCAGCCATGGCGCCTGAGAAAGATATTCCCGCAGATCCTCGCATAGTGCTTCTTGATGAGAGTTTTGACAGAAGATATTTAGACAGGATAGAAGCCCTTGCCATACATAAAGGCGATGAGCTTGATCGTTCCATCCCCCTTGTATATACGCCCTTAAACGGAGCGGGAAGCTTCTTCTTTTCCGAAATGCTGGGTGACAGGGGCTTTGATAACTGGCATATAGTCCCGGAGCAGAAGGATGCGGATCCGGATTTTACTACGGTAGGCTACCCCAATCCCGAGGATCCGAAGGCGTTTAAGCTATCCGAAGAGCTGGGGCGAAAGACGGGCGCAGAACTGCTCATGGCTACTGATCCGGATGCGGACCGCTTTGCCATAGAGATAAGGGACGATGAAGGTGGATATGTGCCTTTAAACGGAAACCAGACAGGCTATCTTCTTGTTAATTACATACTTGAAGGTATGAAGGATGCAGGGGTGCTGCCTGCAAACGGAGCCCTCGTAAAATCCATTGTCACTTCCACCATGTCATCGGAAATGGCGGAGGCCTACGGTCTTCCCATGTATGAGTGCCTGACCGGTTTTAAAAACATATGCGGGCAGATACCTTTTCTTGAAAAGGCGGGGCTTTCCTATCTCTTTGGCTATGAGGAATCCGTAGGATACGCAGCATGTCCCGATATAAGGGATAAGGACGGCATCAGCGCGGGGATGCTCGTTGCGGAGGCGGCTGCTTATTACAGGAAGAAGGGGAAGACCCTATGGCAAGTGCTTACGGGTCTTTATGAAAAATACGGCTTCTATGCCGAGGATGAGCCGAATCTCATTCTTGAGGGGCTTGAGGGCAGGGCGCGGATAGAACGCATGATGGAGCAGATACGCCGTAAAACGCCCGAAACGGTTGCAGGGATGCGCGTCTTTAAAGTGATCGATTATTTAAACGGCTACAGCTTTGACGCCTCCGATAAGCGCCTTAAAGCGACTCAGAGCATAGCTCCGGTTCCGGGGACAAACGCCCTGCGTTTCTTCCTTGAGGATAAAGAAAATGAAAAGCCCGATACCTGGTTTGCCATAAGACCTTCAGGTACCGAGCCAAAGATAAAATTCTATTTCTATACGAAGCAGGCTTCAAGAGAAAAAGCCCTTGCGGTAAATGCTGCCGTGAAGAAGGATATCATGGATATCATCACGGCAGTGCAGTGATCAGACAAGCTCAGCTATCTGTTTTATCAGATCCTTTGATCTTTCCCAGCCCAGACAGGGGTCGGTGATGGATTTTCCGTAAATACCTTCACCGATCTTCTGTGCTCCATCTTCTATGTAACTTTCGATCATAAGACCTTTTACCATCTTCTTTACATCATCAGAATGTCTTATGCTGTAGAGCACGTCCTTTGCGATGCGGATCTGCTCCAGATATTTTTTACCTGAATTTGCATGGTTCGTATCTATTATGGCTGCGGGATTTGCAAGTCCCCTTTCCTGATAGGCGGCAGCGAGATTCTCAAGATCCTCAAAATGATAATTGGGGTGGCTCCTGCCGAAGCGGTCCACAGAGCCTCGCATTATGGCATGCGCAAGAGGATTGCCGGGAGTTTTAACTTCCCAGCCTCTGTACTGGAAACGCTGGGGGTTCTGTGCTGCCGTGATGGAATTGAGCATAACGCCTATATCACCGCTGGTGGGATTCTTCATGCCGGCGGGAATGCCAAGACCGCTGGATACCAGACGGTGTTCCTGATCCTCGACAGATCTGGCGCCTACTGCCACATAGGATAAAAGATCCGAAAGATAGCGGTGGTTTGCGGGATAGAGCATTTCCTCGGCACAGGTAAAACCGGTCTCCTGTACTATGCGCGCATGCATTTCACGTATAGCTATGATGCCTGCCCACATATCCTCTTCCTTTTCAGGATCGGGCTGGTGGAGCATGCCCTTATAGCCAAGTCCCGTGGTGCGGGGCTTGTTTGTGTATACTCTGGGGATGATGAATATCTTATCCTTAACCTCATCCGCAACATCCTTTAACCTATGCATATAATCAAGCACTGCGGTTTCATTATCTGCGGAACAGGGACCGATAATGAGTAAGAACTTATTGTTCTTTCCCGTAAAGATATCTGCGATCTCTGCATCCCTTTCTTCTTTTATTCTTTTTACTTCATCGGAAAGCGGAAACTGTTCCTTAAGCTCTATAGGCAGGGGAAGCTTTCTGATGAACTCCATCTGCATATCCATACCGGATACCTCCTCTTTGTGTGAATGCTATTGGATTTTATATTTTGAAGGTTTTTCTGTCAACTGCTGTGCGTTATAATGTGATATATAAGGGTTCCAAAGTACAAAATCCGAACCAGGCTTGCCTGAGTGAGGATTTTGACCTTGGAACCCGCGAAACATGAGCAAGAAGCGAACAGGTCGGAACGACCTGTATAGCGGATTGCGAATGTTTCAGAATTGCGAAGTTTCGGAACGAAACGGAGCAATTCGTATATCATATAAGGGTTCCAATAAGGGTTCCAAAGTACAAAATCCGAACTAGGCTTGCCTGAGTGAGGATTTTGACCTTGGAACCCGCGAAACATGAGCAAGAAGCGAACAGGTCTAAACGAGCTGTAGAGCGGATTGCGAATAATTGTGGGAGTTTAGGTGTATATGAATATAGTGATACTTGAAAGAAACAGTGTGGGTGATGATATATCCATGGAGCCTGTAAGGGCCTTCGGAAATGTGACGGAATATACGGATACCACGCCTGATACTGTGGCAGAAAGGGTGAAGGATGCGGATATAGTGATCGCAAACAAGATGCCCTTAAATGAGAATACTTTAAAAGATGCGGAAAAGGTAAAGCTTATCTGTGAATTTGCAACAGGCTATGACAATATAGATACCGCCTACTGCAAAGAAAGAGGCATAGCCGTATGCAATGTGAGAGGGTACTCTACGGAGGCAGTGGTCCAGCATACCTTTGCACTTTATTTTTATCTCTCCGAGCATCTGCCTTACTATGATGATTATGTTAAAAGCGGCAGCTATTCCGCACAGCCTCTCTTTACTCATTATGGCATGCATTTTAACGAGCTCTCAGGTAAGACCTGGGGTATAGCGGGGATGGGAAATATAGGAAAGAGAGTGGCACAGATCGCGGGAGCCTTCGGATGTAAGGTGATAAGCTATTCCACCTCCGGCAAAAACGAAAGTGAAAGCTCAGTATCATTTGATGAACTTCTTGAATATTCAGATGTTATATCACTGCACTGTCCCTTAAATGAAAAGACACTGCATCTTTTTGACTATGATGCAATATGCAGGATGAAAGACAGCGCGATACTCATAAATGTCGCAAGAGGAAAGGTGGTTGATAATGCAGACCTTGCAAGGGCGCTTGATGAGGGACGTATAGCCGCGGCAGGACTTGATGTGATAGAAGAGGAACCTATATCAAAGGATAATCCACTTATGAAGGTAAGGGATAAGGACAGACTTATCATAACCCCTCATATGGCATGGGCTTCCACGGAGGCGAGGGGCCGCTGCGTTGCAGAATGCGCTAAGAACATCGCATCCTTCTTAAATGGAACGAGCAGGAGCAGGGTGGTATAACAGGGGTGTTATATACAAAAAGCAGGTGCTTTTTGCCGGCTACGGATGGTGGCAAACGAAGTGTTTGTGGTATAATAATTGCAGGGCTATATAATTGTTCTGACATATACACATATAATTAAAAGATAGTGGAGAATACAACATGAAAAACAATAGATCATTCACAAGACTTTTATCTATCCTTCTTGCTCTCGTGCTGATCCTTGAAGATCCCGCACTTGCCTTTGCATCCTCCGCTAAAGGTCTTGTATATAATAATGAAACAGCCTTAAGTTCATCGGAAACCTCTGCAGATGCTTCTGTTAACAGCGTATGTCCCGATGATTTTTTTTATTTTGGGGATGATACAGAGGAAGCAGGTGATATTTCCGGAGTCCGGGAGCTCGTAAGCTTCAGGGATGAGAACATAAAAGCCTATGCAATGCCTGATCACAGCGTGAAGATATGCTATTATCCGGAGGCGGTAAATTTTAGAAATGATGAAGGCGGATGGGAAACCATAGACAACCGCCTTCATTTTTCTTCTGCGGATGCCTTTTCCGGATTTGATGGC